>NZ_CP045333.1:3046913-3349217 GCF_009363335.1 Labrenzia sp. THAF191a | reverse complement strand
GCGACTTACTCCGGTCGCCCGAGGACAAATTCAATTCCCTAAGCCTGCTGTTCGAACACATTCCGACAGACCAGCAAGACAAGGCGCTAAAGCTCCTGTCCGCCTTCAGGGACGAACCCTCCGAGCGCACTTAAGAAACCCACACGGGTTTTTCAGCCGCTAGCACTTAATCAATCCACGTGTGTTTTCAGGGTGCCCGCACTTAACAAACCCGTGTGGGTTTTCGGTCGAACGCACTTAATAAATCCACGTGGGTTTCAGAAAAGGCCCACTTAATTAACCCACGTGGGAACAGCGACAGCCCGCACTTAAAAAAACAACGTGGGTTTCCAGCCGGTCCCGGCTCGAAAATATCACATATTGCCATAATCCCATTTTGCCGGTTCGTTTGTTTTCAAACCTTTAGGGATTTTGAGCACGAATATTTATACCAATACGTGACATTTTTCATTTCGATACCGTAATTAAGTGTCACCTATAGTAACATTTTCGCTTGACAGAAAATGCCACCTATAGTGACAATGCGCCCGTCACCAACTCGACGGGAGAATGGCATCATGCCAAGCACACTTCAGGCCACCAACACCAGAGATCTGGTGATCGGCCTTGCCGAGCTGGCGGAAGTATTGGGCATCACGCCGGAAAATCTGAAACGCACCTGGCTCAAGCTGCACCAGAAGCACGCCATGCCGCGCAAGCATGCCGCTGGCTGGCTGTGGCCGCGCGGGGCCATCAACATCTGGCTGACCAGCCAGGCCGCCGTCAGCGCCGTTCCCGGCAATGACAACGCCGGCGAAACCCCGGCCGACCTGCACCCGCAGCGGGTCGCCGAACAGCGCGCCGCCCTGCACAAGAGCCTGGGGGTGACGTCATGACCCCGAAGATGCGCACAGCCATCAAGGCCGCAATGGCCGCGCCGCACAACGCGGCAGCAGCTACCACTCCCACGCACCTGACACCGTCCGCGCGCGAGCTGCTGCTGGCGCTGGCCGGCAACTCCTGCGCCTGGCGCGGCCGCGGCTGCTGGAGCCCCAAGGGCCACGCGAAATCCTACAAGCTCAATTCCGGCGAAGCGCTTATCCGCCGGGGCCTGGCGCAGGAAGTTTCGGGCAAGGGCACAACCCGCCTGCAGCTGACCGGCGCGGGCGAATGGCTTGCCAAGGAAACCAAGGCCGGCCAGCGCGAAAGGAAGCGGGTATGACCAGGCAGCAATCCCTCATGTTCCAGCTGGCCCAGGCACAGCTGCGGGCGGAACTGAACGACATGGACTTTCCCAAGGACGTGCGCGACCAGACCAACCCGCAACTGGCCGAGGCCAACCACCACCTGCGCGCCGCCAAGGCCGCCTATGGCCGCGTGGCCCAGATCCACCGCGACAACGAGGCCAAGCGGCTGACGTTGCAGGGCGGCCGGGCATGAGCGCCGCCGGCGATTTCTTCGGATCGATCGATCCGGACAGGCTGATGCTGGCAGCCATGGTCGTGGTCGCCGCCCTCTCCATGGTGTTCGGCTGCCTCATGGCCGCCTGCATCTGGGCACTGCGCGGCCTGCACAAGGACCACGACACCATCCAGGAACCGGACCCGTTCTTCGCGCCCGGCTCTCACAACGGCTTGCGCGTTGGCCCCATCCCGGCGCGTACCCGGTCAAGTGAAACATCACGGCCGGGGCCCTTTCAATAACAACAAAATCTCAGGCCACCGGACGCCCCCCCACATTGCGTCCGGCCCGGCCCAACTCCACCGGGACCGCCCGCCACTGGTTCCGGTGTTTTCATGTCAACCTGGGCGGCCTTTGTACCGAGTGGCCGCCCGCAACTTTTGGAGTAACGCTATGACTGACAACTACGGCATCTTTTCGCCGTTGGAGATCCACACTCTCCTGTTCGGCTACGCCCTCGCAAGACCGAGAATACAACTCGGCGAGCATCTGACTGCAAGCGTTGCCCGCGAAGCAGCCTTGAAACACCTCGAAAAGGAAGGCCTGATTGACGAGAACTGGCGGACAACCGAGAGAGGCGACAAACTCGTGCACATGCTTTGCACGACGCCGGCCCCAGTCGCCATCTGGTCGGATCCGCGCAGCATGGAAAGCCGCACCGGGATAGCACCCACGCCTATCCAGATAGTCACTCTGCAGGAGGGCCAGGCCAATGAAGCGTAAGATCTCCATTCCCTACGTGAACTGGCGCGACGGCCGTCCCCGGTTCGACCCCGGTGCGAACCTGCGCGCGCTCGGCTTTTCCGGCACGGACCTGCGCCACCCCGATGGCAACAAGATCACCCCGGCCGAGCTGCAGCCCGGCTCCAAGAACCGGGGCGACTGGTTCGGCCCGGGCGAAGCCATGGACTGGTCGGCCGCCTTTGCCAAGCGCCTGGCTATCCTGCAGAAGGAACAGGCGGCCAGCGAACCGCGCCCGGCGCAAATCAAGACACCTGGTGTTTCCCGGCCGTCCCGGGCAACGGCCCCACGCAATTCCTATCCGCTCAGCCGCTTGAACGAGGACTGGCAGCGCTCGAGCGAGTTCAAGGATCTGGTCGCCGGCACCCGGCGCGACTACGCCAACAAGATGAACGCGATTGCCGAAACCGCGCCCGATGTCTGGGCCAGCGAGATCGATGCGCTTGACCGCGTCATCGTCAAGAGCGTTTACCGGCTGGCGCGCGACCGGCGCGGCAACGCCATGGCCCGCTCGATGATCCGGATCCTGTCATCCGCCATCACCTGGGGCCTGGACGAAGGCAAGTTCCGGATCCGGGAAACCAACCCCTGCCTGAAACTGAAAATGAAATCGCTGGATCCGCGCGTCCGCTTCGCCTCCCGGCAGGAGCTGGAAACCCTGGTCAAGGTGGCCGACCTGGTCAGCCGGCCGGACATGGGCGACAGCTTCATTGCCGCCGTGTGGTCCGGACAGCGCCAGGGCGACAGGCTGGCCCTGCAGGTGCGCGGCCAGGTCAAGGATCGGCTGATCTGCAAGCAGTCCAAGACCGGTGCCATCGTCAACATGCAGATTGCGCCGGAGTTCCAGCGCCGGCGCACGGCCGGGCAGATCCGCCGGCAGGAGGCCGGGGTGGTCAGCAATCAGTTGATCCTGTTCGAAAACACCTGGCAGCCATTCAACCAGAACACCTACCGCCATTTCTTCAACGACATCAGCCGCGTTGCGGTGGGCGGTCTTTGGCAGCTGCCGGACGGCGGCCTGCGTTGCCCGGTCAATGAGGGCTTCAAGTATCTGAAGCACGTCACCATCGGCCCCGTTCAGGGCACCTGCCTGGTGCAGCCTTGCCGCTCGCTCGAGGACTTCCAGGAAATGGATTTCCGCGACACGGCCGTGACCTGGCTGGCCCTGGCCGAGGCGACCATCCCGGAGATCTGCGCGGTCACCGGCCATTCGGTCCAGTCCGCCACCCAGGTGCTGCACCACTACCTGGCGATGCATCCGGACATGGCCGACAGCGCCATCGCGAAAATGGTTGCATGGTTCGAAAAGGACGGTGAAACGGACATAGGCCTATGACAATGATGAGCATCGACACCCCTTTTCCCGTGGGGTAAAACCTGCCTATAACTGTCGCAATGACGCCGAATGAAAGATTGAAAGCAGCCCGCAAGAAAGCGGGCTACCGATCTGCCTCCGCAGCCGCAAAGGACATGGGCATTGCGGTGTCAACCTATATCGCGCACGAAAATGGCCAGAACCCGCTCAGCCTGCAAAGCGCGACCATTTACAGTATGCAGTTTTCGGTTTCCCCGGCATGGCTTCTGACTGGGGAAGGCAACGCGTCCACCCAGGTCGAGGCGGAAACGGCCGAGGCCATGCTTCAGCGCCTTCCTGGGATCGAGGATCCGGAGGCGTACTTGCAGGCATACCGCATCGCGCGCGATGCAGAATACAGCGCACTTAGTGGCCGTGGCGACAAGGAAGTCTTCGCCGAAGTGGTCAGTCTAATCTACAAGATGATCCTGAAAGGCCGTGCCGAATAGAAATACAACCGCGACTAGACCAGCGGTATCACGCCCATTTCACAACCTAGCGTTAGATTTTTCACTTTCGGCAATTCTGGATATTTTTCTTCCCATGACTTTGAAAAACGGAACTAAAGAGGACCTCTTCAAAAGTCTTTTTGAAGGCAGCGCTGCTCTATCTCTGGACGAGCAGGTGCGCAATATCCTGCAGGTCTGCGAACGCCACGACGTTATGACGTTCGCAAAAATGGTCTGCCTGAAACGTTCAGGCCACCAGGAGATCCTGCTGATGCACCCTCACGAGGCACAATGCTTCATTGATGACATTGACCTGGTCCTGACAGCGATCATGTCGCAGCAGCTTTTGAAGCAATGACCGAGGGTGTGTTCACACTCGACGTGTCGGCTGTCGACAGCGGCTTCGCCAACGACGAGGCCCGGCAGTTGATCGAATGCTGGCGGCGGTCAAACGGGCTGCTGAATGACAGTCTCCTGCCTCTGTCGCGGAGACTGATCATGCTCAACGGGAATTACAATCAGCACGATGCACCGGAGATCCTGTTTGCCGGCAACGACGCCCTGGCCAGCCGCATCCTGGGAGACGGCTGGGCCAGACACCCGGAAACGGGCACGATGGACACTGACTATCGCTGTCTGATCAGCGAGGCCTACCGGGTGGCCATCCTGCAGCGCCGCCCGGTGTTCGACCTGGTGTCAACGACGCTGCACGCACAGGGCCGGTCCATTCATTTGCGCTACCACCGGGTTATTGTGCCTCTTGAGACGATGCAGGGAGCGCCTTTTCTAGGCTGCTATTCTTTTCCAGCCGGAACGGATCTGCCAGTTGCTCCTGGGAAACCAGACGGTGTATGCCTTCCACGCCAACAGCAACGAAAACGAGGTCAAGCAGGTCCTTTTGTAGCGGCGGATTTTCCCAGTCATGCGCGTGCCTGACACGGATTGTATAGCCCCAGTTCAGATCGTATCCCGCATCAATCATTGGCGGCCGCATGTAGCCGTAGATTAGCGACGGTCGCCACAGAAACCAAACGGACAGAATCAGAGTCCTCTGGACTAGGCCGAGCAGGTTCCGTCCCCGATGGCTCTTGCGTACGGCCCCCTCGCCGATATAGGCGAACGATCCCGTATAGCGAGCAGCGAAGTTGCAGGCATGCGGCGCCAGCTTTGCCGGCTGGCCGTCTTCGCCGGGAAACGACCGCGTCCAGAATTCGTGCATGAAGCGCTGCAAGCTCCAGCCGGAAATATCATCGAACCGGCTGGCGCACGTCGCTACGCATTTGCCGTTTTCGTCAAAAGCCCCGATCCAGTGAACCCGGCCGGGTGGCAGCGTATTGATGGATTTTCTCAGATGCTCACCGACACTGGTCTTGCCACACTCGGTCTCCGCCTTGGCAAGCTGATCGACGTCTTGTGACATCCTGACTTCCGCGACACCGCATTGCCTGATCTGCCGCTCCAGCGAGGTTATTGCCCCAGCCATGCGGAGGACATCGATGCTCCCGTCTTCCATTTCAAGTTCCCTAATGCAAATCCGGTTGCAGTGTAGCTATTTTTGCCGATACCGCATGCCCTGATTGCGATTTACATTTCAGATGTTAAATTGACATAATTAATGTTAATTGCAGATTTCAATCAGCCGGGGAGGCAGATAGAATATGGGAGTTTCTCAAGCGCCGCCACACATCGCCGACCGGCACCTCGAGGTGGCGCAGGATCTGGCCAGACTGGTCCGGATTATCACCGAGACAGCCGAACAGGATGATTGGAACGACGCCCGCCAGGGGCTCCTGAGATTGTCACGTCAAATAGAACAGAAGCTTGCAGACGCCCGGGAGGCTATCGATGCCGTGTGATATTTCGGACGGAACAGGAACAGAACAGACCGTACGAATTCGCACGGCATTCGTACGGGTTCGTATGTTCACGCCACGTTCACAGCGCAAGAATTGCGCTTTACCGCAATTTCTTCAGCAATTTCAAAGGAAGGTTGATGGTGGGTGAGTGGGGGCTCGAACCCCAGACCCGCTGATTAAGAGTCAGCTGCTCTACCAACTGAGCTACACACCCAAAGCGACAGGGCCGCGAGAACCGCGCGGCACGTCGGATGGCGGTTGTATATAGTGCGATCCGATTTGGCGCAACGGTTTTTATGACAATTTTTTATCATGGCCGGTCTGCGGGGAATGCAACCCGGAGAAAATCCGCAGACGCCGGAAGGAAAGCTCGTTAACGCCGCCCGAAAGGCAACTTTCAGAAACATCTTCGATCTTTTGCGCAATTTTCGAAATTAAGGCTTGACCGGTTTTATCCGCCTGACTAGGGTGCGGCGCATCAAGACCGGGGCAGACGTGACGGGCTTGGGCCAGCTTGTTGAAGTCGTTGTCATATCGGCTTGCCTCAGGTTGGCGGGACAAACCCGGTTCCGGGAGTTCCACAACGACGTCGAACCGGGCCAGACGGCCTGCAGCATCAAAGGACCGGGACGACATGGCAATGTCGCTCATTCTAGTAGTAGTAGGAAAGCGCGCCTCCGCGGCGGGATAACCCCGTACGGACAGGATGGCGCGCGACCAAGGCTCCCAAAGGGGCCTTTTTTTGTACCCGCCTCCTGACCACGCATTTTCCACCACTGCCCGGATCTTTGACGCCGCATGCGTCAGGCCAGACAGACAGTGTTGTATCAGTCCGCGCCCGATCGGGCAGGATTGACAGAAGAACAAACAGTTATGTGAGCCAAAGCCTGATCCACAGGCGAGAATGCAAGGACGAAACGAATGACACGGGAAATGACCGGCGCCGAAATGGTCATCCAGGCGCTGAAAGACCAGGGAGTTGACACGATCTTCGGCTACCCGGGCGGTGCTGTGCTTCCCATTTACGACGAGATCATTCAGCAGGAAGGTCTGGAGCATATTCTCGTACGGCACGAACAGGGCGCAGGCCATGCCGCCGAAGGCTATGCCCGCTCCACCGGCAAACCGGGTGTTGCCCTGGTCACCTCCGGTCCAGGCGCCACCAACATGGTGACTGCCCTGACCGACGCCATGCTGGATTCCATTCCGCTTGTCTGCATTTCCGGCCAGGTACCGACCCATCTGATCGGCAACGATGCCTTCCAGGAGTGCGACACGGTCGGCATCACCCGCCCCTGCACAAAGCACAACTGGCTGGTTCGCGATGTCGACGACCTGCCGCGCATCCTGCATGAAGCCTTCTACGTCGCCACTTCCGGCCGTCCGGGCCCGGTTGTCGTCGACATTCCGAAGGACGTTCAGTTCGCGACCGGCACTTACCAGGGCCCGACGCCGAACCCGGCTGCCGCGCACAAGAGCTACCGTCCGCAGCTGAAGGGCGATGCCTCCAGCATCCGCATGGCCGCCGAATTGATGGCGAACGCCAAGAAACCGGTTCTCTATACAGGCGGCGGCGTGATCAACTCCGGCCCGCAGGCCTGCCAGTTGCTGCGCGAACTGGTGTCGCTGACCGGCTTCCCGATCACCTCAACCCTGATGGGACTCGGCGCCTATCCGGCGTCCGGAGACAACTGGCTCGGCATGCTGGGCATGCATGGCACCTACGAAGCCAACATGACCATGCACGACTGCGATGTGATGATCTGCATCGGAGCCCGCTTCGACGACCGTATCACCGGCCGGACCGATGCCTTCTCGCCGAACTCCAAGAAGATTCATATCGACATCGATCCGTCCTCCATCAACAAGACGATCAATGTCGACCTGCCGATCATCGGCGATGTCGCCCACGTGCTGGAAGACCTGGTGCGGATCTGGCGATCTTCTTCGCTGAAATCCGATGCCAAGGCCATGAAGGACTGGTGGACGCAGATCGATCAGTGGCGGGCACGCAACTCGCTGGCCTACAAGCCGAACAGCGACGTCATCATGCCGCAATATGCGATCCAGCGGCTCTATGAACTGACCAAGCACCGCAAGACCTTCATTTCCACCGAAGTCGGCCAGCACCAGATGTGGGCGGCCCAGTTCTACGGCTTCGAGGAGCCGAACCACTGGCTCACCTCCGGCGGCCTCGGCACCATGGGCTACGGCCTGCCGGCTGCCATCGGTGCGCAGGTGGCCCACCGCGACGCGCTGTGCGTGGACATTGCCGGCGATGCATCGATCCTGATGAACATCCAGGAAATGTCGACTGCCGTTCAGTTCGGCCTGCCGGTCAAGGTGTTCATCCTCAACAACCAGTACATGGGCATGGTGCGCCAGTGGCAGCAGCTGCTGCACGGCAACCGCTTGTCCCATTCCTACACCGACAGCCTGCCGGACTTCGTCAAGCTGGCCGAGGCCTATGGCGGGGTTGGGTTCCGGGTCGAAAAGCCGGGTGATCTGGACGGGGCAATCGAGGAAATGATTGCCGTCGACAAGCCTGTCCTGTTCGACTGCCGCGTAGCCAATCTGACCAACTGTTTCCCGATGATCCCCTCGGGCAAGGCTCACAACGAAATGCTGCTGCCGGACGAAGCCAACGACGAAGCGGTTGCCAACGCCATCAGCGCCGAAGGCAAGTCGCTCGTTTAAGGTGAAATAGGCAAAAGGACTTTAAGAAAATGAACGCACAGAATGTTGATGCGCCTTCCGCCTATTTCCTGGCCGAAGTCAGCAACGAAATCGAAACCCACACCCTATCGCTGCTCGTGGACAACGAGCCGGGTGTCCTCGCCCGCGTGATCGGCCTGTTCTCCGGCCGTGGCTACAACATCGACAGCCTGACCGTGTCGGAAACCGAACACGAGAAACACCTGTCCCGCATCACCATCGTGACCACCGGTACCCCGATGATCATCGAGCAGATCCGCCACCAGCTCGACCGGCTGGTGCCGGTGCACCGGGTGACCGACCTGACCGTTCGCGCCAAACGCACCAACCAGGACAAGCCGCTGGAACGTGAGCTCGCCCTGGTGAAGGTGGCAGGCACCGGTGAAAAGCGCCTGGAGGCCTTGCGCCTTGCAGATGCCTTTCGCACCACCGTGATCGACGCGACGACGGAACATTTCGTCTTCGAGATCACCGGCCGGACCTCCAAGATCGAGCAGTTCATCTCCATCATGAAACCGCTCGGTCTGGTCGAAGTCTCCCGCACCGGCGTTGCTGCCGTTCAGCGCGGACCGGAAGGCCTTTAAGGGGTCGCTTTCTGATCGCAAGGCCCGTCGCATCCCGTGCGGCGGGCCTTTTTTGTTTTCCTGCGCATGTTGAGGCAGCACACAGCAGGCCAGGCGAACTCCCGCCGCCGTGTTCCTTGGCAACAGCCGAAGACTTGCCTACATGCAGCGGACACCTCGAAACCGGACAGAGCCTGCCCATGCCCTTCGATCTTAATTTCTATCTTGAGCGAATTGGCCTGCAGACGTGCCCGGCCACCCTGGATGGCTTGCGGGCCCTGCAGGCAGCCCAGATCAGCGCAATCCCGTTCGAAAACGTTATGCCTTTTCTTGGCAAGGTTCCGGAGCTTGGCCGGGACAGCCTCTGGCAAAAGCTCGTTCAACACCGTTGCGGCGGTTACTGTTTCGAGCTGAACTCTCTGCTGGGTGACGCACTGGCAGCCATCGGTTTTTCCTCCCGGCAGGTGCTTGCCCGGGTTCGCATGGGGGCGGCGGAGGGTGGAGCACGCTCACACCTTGCCCATGTCGTGACGTGTGATGGCAGCGAATGGCTGGTCGATGCCGGGTTCGGCGGCCAGGCTCCAGCCGAGCCTGTGCGCATTTCAGAGGAACGCCAGCAGATCCGCGACCAGGTCTACAGGATCCGCTTTGAAGCTGTGTCAGAAGAGCACGTACTGGAACGACAGACTGAGGAGGGTTGGTTCGCGCTCTACGGATTTGACCGGGTAGACGTCCGCTCTGTCGACATTGAAGCCGCCAATTTCCTGTGCGCCGCCTCGCCCAGGCAGTCCTTTGCGGGCAGCATGAAATTCTACCGGCTGACGGATAGGGGTTTCATCAGCTTTCTGGACGGCCGGGCACGGTTTGTCGGTGGTGGCAACAAGCGGGAGTGGCTGATCGAGGAAGCGGAAGACCTTGGCCGTTTCATGCGCAACGACCTTGGCCTCGGATATGACGACGACACGGTGCGAGCCATTGCCCTGCGCTTGAGGGATCTGCACAGCCTCGTCTGAATTGGGCGCAACAGCACCGCAATACCGAGAGGCCTGCGGCATTTCCACAGGCCTCGCCTTCCCTAAAGCTTGCTCTCGATATTGATCGTCAGCGTCTTGCGCAAGGGGGCATCGTCCGGTCCGCTCATCGGCGCGACGTGGTGCCAGGAATTGTAGGTCTTCACGAACAGGACACACTGGTTTTCCTCAAACGGGAATGTCTTCAGCGTATCTACATCCTCGAGAGGCATCGCCTTGTTGATGTGGTTGAAGACCTTCGTCCGGTCCTTGGGAAGGCACACCGCCGTGCCGCCACCCCATGCGTGATCCCAGCTTCCAGGCTCCATCATGGACAGAACCAGCGTGATCAATTTATGCGGAGCGTCGGTATGCGGCAGGATCTGACCGCCGTTTGCCGGCATCATCGAGAACTCGAACCGGGCACTGATCTCGGTCTGGCGACGAAGGCGACTCAGCAGGCTGGCCTTCCGCTGCCCATCCTTCGCAATCACCTTGAGCCGGCGCAGGCCCAGGTCGATATTGTTGGCGGTCAACATATCCAGCACGTTGTCTATGAAGTTCTCGGATTTCACATAATCGTAAAACGCTTTCCAGCCAGGTGTCTCCGACAGGAACTTGTAGTAGTTATCCGGGTTATTGATATCGGACAGAGAATATTTGTGTCCGAGGTTTGGCATGTATTTGAACAGATCCTTGTCAGGATAGCTCTCGACGAGTGACCGGTACATTTCCGGCGGCAATACATCTGTTACATAGCAAACGGGATATGGCTCGTAATCGAATTGAGGCCCGCTCAATTTCAACATGGATCGGGGTCCCTGCTCTCGCTTGGTGTTGGATTTTATTCAAGCAGCCGGTTGGAGATCCGGCCGTAACGCGCCCCCGCCGCTTATTGGCACAGGCTGTCGTCCGTCAGCAACCGCTTTCACAAACACCGGGGTGACAAAACGCGCGGTGTCGGCTTGCGTTCCATCAAAACGGCGCCCTAGACGCGACGTGAACGAGCGCGTATACGACACGCGCGCTGTTAGCGCCGATCCGGCGCGATTCAAACCAATCAGACCAAAAGGCATTTCGCCATGATTCACGGTCTCTCCCGGCCGAAAAACCAGATCCGCTGGCTGCTGCTGGAAGGCATTTCGCCGACCGCGCGCGCGGTTCTTGAAAAACACGGTTATACAAACGTTGAAGTCCTGTCCGGAGCCCTGGAAAAGGACGCGTTGATCGACAAGCTGCAGGGCGTCCAGATGCTCGGCATCCGCTCCCGCACCCAGGTAACCGAAGAGGTTCTGGAAGCGGCCAAGAGCCTGGTTGCCGTCGGCTGCTTCTCCGTCGGCACCAACCAGGTCGACCTCAAGGGCGCGCTTACGCGCGGTATCCCGGTGTTCAATGCCCCCTTCTCCAACACGAGATCCGTGGCCGAACTGACCGTTGCCGAAATCGTCATGCTGATGCGCGGCGTCTTCCCGAAATCCACCGCTGCCCACGAAGGCCGCTGGATGAAAAGCGCTGCCGGTTCCCACGAAGTTCGCGGCAAGACACTTGGTATCGTCGGCTACGGCAATATCGGCACGCAATTGTCGAACCTGGCCGAAGCCATGGGCTTGCGGGTGATCTACTTCGATCTCGTCGACAAGCTGCAGCACGGCAACGTGATGCCCTCCGAAAGCCTCGATGGCCTGCTGGCTGAATCCGATGTCGTGTCCCTGCATGTTCCCGATACGCCGGAAACGCGCGACATGTTCGGTGCTGACCAGATTTCTAAGATGAAGAAGGGCGCGTTCCTGATCAACAACGCCCGCGGCAAGGTTGTCGATATCGACGCTCTGGCCGCCGCGCTGAAGTCCGGTCACCTGGCGGGTGCTGCCATCGACGTCTTCCCGGTCGAGCCGAAGTCCAACAAGGACGAATTCCTGTCGCCGCTGCGCGGCCTCGACAACGTCATCCTGACCCCGCACGTGGGTGGTTCGACGGAAGAAGCCCAGGACCGGATCGGCGAGGAAGTCTCCAAGCGACTGGTGGAATACTCCGATGTCGGGTCCACCATCGGCGCCGTCTCGTTCCCGCAGGTTCAACTGCCCAAGGGCACGTCGGCCACGCGTTTCATCCAGGTGCACCACAATGCTCCCGGTGCCATGCGCACGCTGAACGACCTCTTCACCCGGCACAACCTCAACATCTGTGCCCAGTACATGCAGTCCCATCTGGACATCGGCTACGTTGTTCTGGATGTCGACAGCCCGGTGGAAGATCCGGTCAGCATTCTGGAAGAGATCCGCACCCTGCCCAACACCATCCGGGCAAGGCTGCTTAACCGGGTCTGATCGTCCCGGCCTTCAGAAACGACAAAAGCCCTGGACCGGTTCCAGGGCTTTTTCTTTTTCGGCGCAGCTGTCCGACCCGTCACTCAACCGAACGATCGCGGGTGCCACAGAAGGTCTAATCAACAGTGACCGGGCTGAAGACCCGGTTGCGCCCCTGTTTCTTGGCTTCATAAAGCCGAAGGTCTGCCTGCCTGAACAGGGCCTCCATGGTCTCGCCGTCCTGCGGCGCACTGGCCAGACCGATGCTGACCGTCACCTTTTCCGGAAGATAGATCTTGCTGAAACGCTCGATCGCCTTGCGCAGCCGCTCGGCCATGGAGGTCGCGCCTTCCACCGGCAGTTTCTCGCACAGAAGCACGAACTCTTCGCCGCCGACCCTGTAGAGGTGATCGTCGGAACGCAGGTTGTCGGCCAGAAGCCGGGCAACCATCTTCAGGATCTCGTCACCGGCCTGATGGCCATGCCGGTCGTTCACCTGCTTGAAGTGATCGATGTCGATCACGAGCAGGGACATGGGCCGGTTTTCCTGCAGGTTCTTGGCGAGGATCTTGGGCGCATTCTGGTCGTACTGGCTGCGGTGAAGCGTGCCGGTCAGGTGATCGCGAATGGAAGCTTCCAGAAGCTTGTGATAGCGCTCCCGGTAGGTCAGCACCTGAAACACGTCCTTGAAGGACCTGTTGGTGAGCCAGCTGCTCTCGTTGTCGAAATACTTCAGGTAGAGGATGAACAGCGCCGTATAGACCAGCGTCGCCACCATCTTGGCCGCCCAGCCGCCGACAAACACATGCCAGGGCGCACCGGAAACATAATGCAGCGCCAGGAAGAACCCGGCCTGGTCGAAAGTCAGCACTGCCGCGCCGCAGATCAGGAAACGCAGGCCCAGGTGCCGCCCGACCCAATTGCCGATCCGCTCATAAAGCACGATGATCGCGATCGCGTCGACAAACAGCAAGATGGTGCCCCAGACCATCAGCAGTCCCATTTCATCGATAAAGGCGAAATCCGGATTGCGGCCGTCCGTGACCGAGATGGTATCGTGGTTCCGCAGGATCATCACCAGCGCGACGATCAGGAAGTTGCCGATCAACAGGCCGTAGATCGGCTGGCGGACGATCAGCGCATCCTCGCGGATGTAAAGCAGCAGGATCATCAGAAGCTTGCCGGAAAAGAGCACTGTCGACCCGGGGGAGACGATGCCGAACGGCAACTCGATGTAAAAGACGCTGGCGAGATATGTTTCCAGGAAATGCATCACACCGAGCGCGCACATGAAGACGCCGATACCGATCACCTGACGAGCCCGCAGAAGGCTCATCATGACGATGAAATAAACGGCTGCCTGGGCCAAGAGGAGGAGCGCGTTGGAGATGGCCATGGATTACCTGGTAGTTTTCTCGATCCGAGACCTCGATGTATGCATTGATTCTCGTTCGGATCGACACCGAAATCGGTTTCAGTCCGGAACAAGCTTAAGAATCGGGCCCCTTGCGCCCAGTCTTAGAGGAAACGGCGGAACCTGAAAACCTAGTCGTAATACTGTACTGCGACCTTGTGCGGGCTCGCCGAACCCTGCGTTGCAACCCTACATGAGAGGTGGAAACCTGTCATTGCCCGCGAAAGCCCCAAGACGATGGATACCAGACGCAACGTCAAACCGGTCCCGCCTGCCCTTGCAGAGTTGCCGGACAACCTGATCGTCTTTGATGGCATTTGCGTTCTGTGCTCCGGCTTTGCCCGGTTCGTCGCCAGGCACGACCGGACAGCAGGCTTTCGCTTTGTCGACGCCCACTCGGACATCGGTCAGGCACTCTACCGGCACCACGGGCTCGACCCGCAGAAGATGGAAACCAACATCGTTATCTGCCGCGGCCGGGCCTTCACCAAAATGGCGTCCTTCACCGCAGCCATGAAAAGTCTCGGCTGGCCCTGGAAGGCTCTCACGGTGCTGGATCTTCTGCCGCGCAGGCTCGCGGACTGGACTTATGACAGGATTGCGCAAAACCGCTATCGGTTCGGCAGACGAACCTGTCCCCTGCCGTCGGCGGCGCTGAAGGAACGGCTCCTTGACTGAACTTTCCCGAAGGAAGCGGATCGTCGTTCTCGGCGGCTATGGCGTTTTCGGCGGAAAGCTGGCCGAGGCGCTGCTGAGGCACGAGCATCTGGAGGTCATCGTCGCGGGCCGCAGCCAGCGAAAGGCTGAAGCCTTCTGTCGCCGGCATGGCGGCACTGCCGCCTTTCTGGATCGGACGGCACCTGATTTCGCTGCTGCCCTTCTCGCCCTTCGGCCTTTCGTCACCGTCGACGCCGCCGGTCCGTTTCAGGCCTACCGGCAAGCCCCCTACGCTGTTGCGGAAGCCGCGCTTGCAGCCGGCAGCCATTATCTGGATCTTTCCGACGATGCCGGGTTTACCAGCGGTATTACCGCGCTCGACGAGCAGGCACGCTTGCGCGGACTGACCGTGCTTTCAGGCGTTTCCAGCGTACCGGCTCTCTCTTCGGTTGCGGTCGAAGCTCTTCGGGATGAGTTCTCACAGGTCGACCTGATCGAAAGCTCCATCCTGCCGGGTAATCGTGCACCTCGTGGCCTCTCCGTCATCGAAGCGATCCTGACCCAGTCCGGCAAGCCCGTTTCCGTCTACCGCGATGGCGGATGGACAAAGGTCATCGGCTGGTCCGGTCTCTCCCGGCGCCGGATCGGCCCTGAAGGCAGCAGCGGTCTTTCAAAGCGCTGGTCGAGTTTCATCGGCGCGCCGGATCTGACACTCTTTCCCAAGGTCTACAACGCCCGAACAGTGCTGTTCCGGGCAGGACTTGAACTCTCCCTCCTTCATCTGGGTCTCTGGGCTCTTTCCTGGCTGGTGCGTCTTCGCCTTGTCAGGTCGCTGCAAGCTGCCGCGCCACTCCTTCGCACTGTCGCGGGCTGGTTCGAACGGTTCGGGTCCGACCGCGGCGGCATGGAAGTCCGGCTTGCCGGGCTTGGCAAGGACGGCCAGCCTTTGGCCGCCAGCTGGACACTGATTGCGGAAGCCGGCGACGGGCCCCATATCCCGGCAGTCCCGGGCGCTATCTTGTGCAAGCACCTCGTTGAGGGTGTTGTTCCAGCCGGAGCGCGGCCGAGCCTTGGAGAATTCAAGCTGACAGACGTCGAGGAGGCCACCGCTCATCTGAACGTTCGCACCTTCGTTGCAAAGCAGGCTGCACCGGTCTTGTTCCAGCAGGCTCTCGGCAGCAGCACCTTCAAAGCTTTGCCTGAAGAGATCCGCTCCCTTCACACAGTGTTTGATCGCCGGCAATGGACCGGTGAGGCAGAGGTCACGCGCGGCACCTCATGGCTCGGCCAGTTGCTGTGCCGTATTGTCGGCTTTCCGCCCGAAGCAGATGCAACTCCGGTGAAAGTGACAATCGATCGGCAGGGCGACAAGGAAATCTGGCAGCGCAACTTCGGCGGCAAGACTTTCCGGTCCGTGCTCAGCCTGTCAGGAGCACTGGGGTCCGGCGTGGTTCAGGAGCGTTTCGGACCAACGACTTTCAACATTCACCTGAACCTGAAAGGCGATGCACTCGCCTATCCCGTTCGCAGTGGCAAGCTGTTTGGCATTCCCTTGCCGCGCTGGTTGTTGCCGATCAGCGAAACAGCCGAGACGGCGCCGGATGGCATCTTCCACTTCGACGTCGAGATCTCCCTGCCCGGCCTCGGGCGGCTCGTGCGATATCAGGGGTGGCTGAAGCCCCTCCAACACAAACTCGCGGGAAAGCCGACAACAACCAACACTGAAAAACATTGTCTCTAGTGACAATTCCTCGTTTGACTTCAACGGCTTTTGACACAATCTTGCGAACCTGACCCAGTCTCTTAAAGCCAGATCAGAACCGTTTTCACCGGACTATCAATCATGCCTGCCGTTTCGCGCCTTTCCGTCAATGTCAACGCCATCGCCATGTTGCGAAATCGCCGGGATCTGCCCTGGCCGAGCGTGACTGGCCTTGCGGCCATCGCGATGGAAGCCGGCGCCAAGGGCATCACCGTGCATCCTCGTCCCGATGAACGCCATATCCGCAAGACGGACGTGTTCGAGCTGTCCGAGCTGATCGAGGACAGGTTCCCGAACAAGGAACTGTGCCTGGAAGGCTATCCGACCCCCGATTTCATGAAGCTGGTGGAGGAAGCTCGCCCCGAACAGGTCCTGTTCGTGCCGGACGACCCGCAGCAGTCCACCTCGGACCATGGCTGGGACTTTTCGAAAGACACCGGCGCGCTGGAAACGGCAATTGCCGCCGCCAAGGAGTGGGCAGTCACGGTCTCGCTCTTCTGCGATCCGGACCCGGCTGCCCCCGAACACGCTGCCAGGCTTGGGGCAGAGCGTATCGAGATCTACACCGGCCCCTATGGTGCCTGCTACGATGACCCGGCACGCGCCGAAAAGGAACTCGACAAGATTGTCGCCACGGCGGAAGCTGCCCAAGCCTGCGGGCTCGGCGTCAATGCCGGGCATGATCTGACCGTCGAAAACATTCCTGCCCTGATGGCGCGCGCCCCCTTCATTCGGGAAATGTCGATCGGCCACGGCTTTACCGCCGATGCGCTGATCCATGGCTTTGCCGAAAGCGTTGCCCGCTTCCGCCGGGCCATGGGCGAGATCTGATGCACGACACTTTGGCAAAGCAGGTCGCGTTTCTTCTGGAAACCGACAAGCTGAAGGAAGTCGTCCGGCTGAACCAGCTCACGGGTGGCGCCCGGCGCGAGACCACGGCCGAGCACTGCTGGCACGTGATCCTGCAGACGCTGACGCTTGCCGAGCACGCCCCTGCCGGCACCGACATCAACCACGTCGTCAAGCTGCTCGCCGTTCACGACCTGGTCGAGATCGACGCAGGCGACCACTGGGTCACTGACGACAACCGGGCCGGCATCAAGGATCTGGAACAGGCAGCCGCAAGCCGACTGTTCGCCCTGCTTCCCTCGTCGCAGGGCCTGGATTTCAAGGCTCTTTGGCTGGAGTTCGAAGCCAACGAAACACCGGAGGCCAAATTCGCCAACGCGATGGACGCGCTGCATCCGATGGTGCTGGTCTTTGCATCCGGCCTGGACGATCCGACCCATGAACCCATTTCCGCCGAAGCGTTGAAGCTGACGAAGGAATCCCGCCTGTCTCCCTTCCCGGGTCTTTGGGATTTTGCCCAGGACCTGCTGAACCAGGCCGTACGCGACGGCCGGCTGCTGCCCTGAACCACCCCTCCGGCTGCACCCCGCAGCCTTTTCTCGAGAACCGAAATGCCGATAGATCTTTGGCTCGTCTTTATTGCTGTCTCGCTCCTGCCTGCCGTCAGCCCCGGCCCGGCAGTCATGCTGGCCATTTCCAACACGCTCCGGTTCGGCCGTAACGCGACCCTCGCTTCCGCGGCAGGCAATGCCACGGGACTGGTAATCCTTGGATACGCGGTCGCCCTTGGCTTTGGCGCCCTGATGGCAGCCTCCGCCGTGGCCTTCACGGTGCTGAAGGTCATTGGTGCCGCCTATCTCATATTCATCGGCCTCAAGATCTGGCGCGACAAGTCTGCCTTTCACGTGGAGGATGGGGTCCTGATTGCCCGCAAAAGCCCCAGAAAGCTGTTCCTGGAGGCGCTGCTCGTTTCCGTCACCAATCCGAAGGCCATTCTGGTCATAACCGCGCTGTTCCCGCAATTCATGCGCGCCGACGGCATCGATCTCACGGAGATCTCGGTACTGTCCTTCACCTACGCCGCATTGTGTTTCGCCAACCATGCCGCAATTGCCTACGCAGGCGGCCACATGCGCCGTTTCCTGACGTCTGCGAAGCGCATGCTGTGGGTACGCCGGATCACCGGTACGCTCTTTGTCGGCTTTGGTGCTGCACTGGCCGCAGCCAGCCGGTAACAGCTGCACGCTGGTCGGTCGTTTGAGGATCACGGTAGGGGGCGAATCCGATAGACTCGCCCCTAGCCTCCTTCAACCGGACCAGTCCCTTGCCTTTCAGGATCCTTACATTTTGCGGCAGTCTTCGTGCCGCATCGTCCAATCTGGCCCTGCTGAGCGCAGCAGAACGACTGGCGCCCGACGGGCTCATTCTCAGCCGCTATGACCGCATCGGCGATCTGCCGCATTTCGTGCCGGATCTCGATATTACCGACCACCTGCCGGAAATCGTCATCGACCTGCGCGAACAGGTGGCGCGCGCCGACGGGCTGCTGTTCGCCGTGCCGGAATACATGCATGCACTGCCCGGCAGCTTCAAAAACACTCTCGACTGGATGGTTGGCTGTCAGAAGTTTCCCGGCAAGCCGGTCGCCCTTGCCCATGTCACCTCCCGCCACGCCTTTGCCCCGGTTCAGCTGGAAGAGATCCTCCGGACCATGTCCGCCGAAATCGTCGGCGAAGCCGGATTTTCGCTTGGCCTCACCAGCAATGCCGTTACCCCCGAGATGATCTGTACGGATGCCTCCCTTGCCGCGATCGTCACGCGACACCTAGACCGATATCAAACCTGGCTAAGCCGAGAGCGTGGCTGAGTCCCCTTCGGAAATGCAGCCCGCCTAGTCTGCCGGATCGATTACCAGAAGAAGCCGCGGTCCACCTGCCGGGGTTGCGGCCGGCGACCGGTGCAAGAGAGCGGTTCTTTCGTCGCAAGACCATTGCCGGCCGCGAAAAACGGCAACGCCTCCAGGCGGCACCTGACGGATACGGCCAGTCTCCTCGGCCACATTTTCCGGCACATATTCCGTTCCCGGCCCGCGATAGGTGCACAACAACCGGGCGCGAACATTGTCCAGGTGGAACTTCGGACACATCACGTCTTCCGAAACATCCAGCCGCAATCGCAGCAGACGCACTGTCAGCGTCTTTGCCAGCATCAGGGCAAGTGCCCCGACATCGCTTGCCAGCATGTCCGTCTCCCGACACGCAGGAATTCTATGGCTCTCGCAAGCCGCCCGGACAGCCGCCTCTGCCAGATGCACAGGCACCACCGTGCGCAGGTCCGGCAGGTTGTCTTTCGGCAAGGCATTCATCCACCTCTGAAATTCGGGATCCGGCGTTCGCCGCCAGATAGCGGCGGCAATGCCCGGATCGCGAATGTCGGCGAGGATGTCCGGATCCCGGCCGATAATCACATCCCGTGCGGCAGGCACGTTCGAAAAGGCGTCCACTTTCGGTTCCAGCGCTGTCATGCTGCGCGGTCCGCATGGCGGAAGGCAGGAAAGGGATCCGGCAGATGCGCAAAGGCCGAAAGTTCGTCACCCGCGTTTTCGCCGATCAGGCACGCGTCGAGCCGGCTTTTCAGAAGCGGCCAGTCGATGCCCGCACCGATAAAGACAATTTCCTGCCGCCGGTCACCAAACGGTTCGACCCAGAGCGACTTCGCATAGGCCCGGGCGCGTTCGTCATCCGGCCAACGCTCCTGCGGCACAGACGCCCACCAGGTGCCAAGCGGACTGATGCTGGAGAGCGCCCCGGCCAGCGAGAACTCGATCACCCACTGCGGCCGGCTGCCGATCCAGAAATGACCCTTGGCGCGGATCACGCCTGGTAATTGCCCGTTGAGCAGCTCATGGATCTTTTCCGGATTGAATGGCCGCCGTGCCCGGTAAACGTAGGAGGCAACGCCATATTCCTCGGTTTCGGGAATGTGGTCGGCAAAGCCGTAAAGCTCCTTGGCCCACATCGGGTGTTCATGAGCCTTGTCAAAATTGAAGAGCCCCGTGTTCAGGATGTCGGAAGGCGAGACTTCCGAGTAGTCGGTCTCGATGATCTTCGCATCCGCGTTGAGACTGCGGATGATCTTGCGGGCAGCATCCACCTGTCCGGCCGACGCGGCACCCACCTTGTTGAGAACCACCACATCGGCAAACTCAATCTGGTCCGTCAGGAGATGCACCAGCGTGCGTTCGTCCTCCTCGCCCAGCGTCTCGCCCCGATCGCTCAGGAAATCATGGCTGGAGTAATCCTTCAGCAGATTGACCGCATCGACCACCGTCACCATCGTGTCGAGCCTTGCCACATCGGCGAGGCTGTCGCCGGCTTCGTCTCGGAATTCGAAGGTCGCTGCCACCGGCAACGGTTCGGATATTCCCGTTGATTCAATAAGCAGGTAGTCGAACCGCCCTTCGCCAGCCAGGCGGCGAACCTCGTTCAGCAGATCGTCGCGCAAGGTGCAGCAGATGCAGCCGTTGGACATCTCGACAAGCGTTTCCTCGGTCTTGCTCAGCTCCGCACCGCCAGCCCGTACCAGGTCTGCGTCGATATTCACCTCCGACATGTCATTGACGATTACAGCCACCTTCAACCCGGAACGGTTGTTGAGGATGCGATTGAGCAAGGTGGTTTTTCCCGCTCCAAGGAACCCGGACAGAACGGTTACAGGCAGGCGTCGATCGGACATAAGGCCTCCAGCAAGTTTGATATGTTATGTTATTACATATCAAATCTGTACTTTATTGCCGGTGACCAAGGCAACCGTTTTTTAAGCCAGGGCGATCGAGGCTCACTGACGGCAGAACAATGGAAGGGAATTTCAGGCAGCAGATCCGGGGCGCTCATCAGTCGTCCGGTCTGCGAGGCCGGCGACCTGCCGGCCAAGGAAGCCGAACTGTATCAGAAAGGCAGCGGCGCGTTGTCCGTCACTTCCTTCATGACAAAAAACGTGCGGGTCTGGCGCACACCAGGCAGTGCAATCAGCTTTTCGCCGTGCAGCTTGTTGAAGTCCGCCATGTCCCGTGTACGGATCTTCAGGAAATAATCGAAGTCGCCCGCCACCAGGTGGCAGTCGAGAACAAAGTCCGCCTTGCGAACCACCTCTTCAAACTCCGCAAAACTTTGTGGCGTCGACCGGTCCAGCACCACCCCCACGATTACAAGAGCAGATCTGTCGACCTTTTGCGGATCGATATGCGCGCGCACGCCCTGAATGAAACCCTCTTCGAACAGCCGCTGCGTCCTCCTGTGACAGGTCGCCGGGCTGACATTTACCAGACCGGCAAGTTCGGCGTTGCTGAGGCGGCCATCTTCCTGCAGCAGCTTGAGAATTTTGCGGTCAATCCGGTCGAGCTCACCAACCATGGAAGAATCTTTCAGTTTTTTGACAAAAATTCGATGATTGAGGAATTCATACTCGTCTCAACATCTCATTGACAGAAAAAATACATCAAACTTTGAAAGCACCTTTCTGAAATTTTCTGCAAGGCTCAAGGGGTCAACAATCAATCCGGTGTGCTCCATGAACCTCAGCAAGTTTGAACGCTATCCCCTCACCTTCGGCCCAACGCCCATCGAACCTCTACCCCGGCTTTCCGAAGCGCTTGGCGGCAAGGTGGACATCTATGCAAAGCGGGACGACTGCAACTCCGGCCTTGCCTTTGGCGGCAACAAGCTGCGGAAACTGGAATATATCGTACCCGACGCGATCGCTTCCGGCGCGGACACGCTGGTTTCCATCGGCGGTGTCCAGTCCAACCACACTCGAATGGTTGCAGCCACCGCCGCCAAGATCGGCATGAAATGCGTTGTGGTGCAGGAAAAATGGGTACCGCACTACGATGCGGTCTACGACCGGGTCGGCAACATTCTGCTGACGCGTCTCATGGGGGCGGATTCCCGTCTGGTCGACGACGGCTTCGACATCGGCATTCGCCAGAGCTGGGAAGACGCAATGCAGTCCGTTCGCGATGCGGGTGGCACGCCTTACGGCATTCCTGCCGGGGCATCCGTCCACAAATACGGCGGCCTTGGTTACGTGCGCTTTGCCGAGGAAGTGAAGCAGCAGGAAGAAGAGCTCGGTTTTACCTTCGACTACATCATCGTCTGCGTGGTCACCGGCTCCACCCAGGCCGGAATGATCGTGGGCTTCGCCGACCAGAACCGGGCGGACCGCGTAATCGGCATCGACGCCTCCGGCACCCTTGACCAGACCCGTGCGCAGGTCCGCCAGATCGTCGACAACACGGCCTCCCTTGTGGAACTTGGCCGCTCGGTTCGGGACGACGAGATCGTGATCAATCCCGACTACGCCTACCCGGCTTATGGTGTTCCCTCTGAAGAGACAAACGACGCCATCCGGCTTGCCGCCAAGACCGAGGCAATGATCACCGACCCGGTCTATGAGGGCAAATCCATGCAAGGCATGATCGACCTGGTAAAGCTTGGCAAGATTCCCGCCGGATCGAAGGTACTCTACGCGCACCTCGGCGGCGCCCCTGCCCTCAATGGCTATAGCTACTATTACAAGGACGGCTGATCATGAGGCGGCGGCCGCTGCCTTATCGCACCGGCCGGCTTTTTTTCTGCGGTCTGACAGGCGGTCAAAGGCCTGTCAGCTCCTCGCCTTGCAATCGAACGACGTGCCCTGAGGCCAGTCCACCATGGCTTCATCTCCCTTGATCCAGAAAAGAATGCCGAAATCACCTTCGTAACGCGCGCCGGATCCGCTCGGACCCTGCACGACAATTTCCGTCGTGTCACCGCGCTCCAACCGTGCAGACGGTGGCTCGGTATCGAAGAAGGTCGCCACGATCTCGTCTGCCGGATTTTCGTTGCAGGTGTAAAAGACCGGGGCCTGTCCCTTGATCAATTGATAGCGCGCTGTCAGTTCCGCGATCCGGCGTTCATAGGCAGAGCGGACGCAGGAGAGTTCGTCGTCGCTCTTCCAGCATTCGTCGCGCCCTTTCACCCAGCCGCGTTGATAGGCCTTCAGCGTGTTGAGTTCCTCTTCGGCGCCTGCATCAAGCGACTTCACGACGCCGACCGCGCCTTCATAGATATCGGCCAGTTTCTGGTCCAGTGCTCCCAGATCATCATTCGAACAGACCAGCTTTTCGGCCGAACTTTCCGCCTTCGCACAATCGAAGGCCGGGCCGGCTGCCCAAGCCGCCGGCACAAAGGCGAACCCGGCAACAACGAGCCCAAGACCAACTGCAAAACCACGCATGAGAATGCCTCCCGAAAGACCTGTAACAACTGATCTAACGGATCTCAGGTTGATGGCAAGATTTGGGTCGCCGGAAGATATTCGACCGCACAGTCAGACCGGCCTTCTACATCCCCCCGGTTGGAGCAAGCCCAACCGGCGAGAAGTGGGATATTCAGGCAAGAGGACTCAGGCGGCTTCCGCCCGTTTGAGCTGCTGATGCTCGTCCTCGACGAGCCCGATTTTCCAGTAGCCCGAAATGTAGGTGTCCGCCTTCGGCACTTTCCGTTCGTTGTGAAGATGATCCCGAAGGGCCCGAATGACGGAGCTTTCACCTGCAATGCAGGTCTGGATCGTTCCCGCAGGCCATTCCAGAGATTTCACGAGGTCAACCTGCGCGGTTGAAGGCAGATGCGGGTTTTCCTGGACCAGCCATCTGATTTCCACGCCTTCTGGTGCTGCAATCTCGCGCTTGTCGTCTTCTGACGGAACTTCGAACAGCACGAGACCGCTTGCCTCGCGCGGCATAGCCTCCAGCGTCGCTTCGACCACCGGCATTGCCGAAAGGTCTGCGGCCAGCAAATACCAGTCGGCATGAAACTCGGTGATTTTCGGCTGGCTTGGGCCGAGAAAGCCCAGGAAATCTCCCTCTGCCGCCCGCTGTGCCCAGCGCGTTGCAGGCCCTTCGTCGCCGTGAGCAACAAAGTCGATATCGAGTTCCAGCGTATCCCGGCGGAAAGAACGGACGGTGTAGGTGCGAACCGGATGAACGCGTTCGGAAGGCCCGTCCGGCGCATAATGCGCTTCAAAGGCCTCGCGGCTTTCGCCGTCGCGCGGCAACAGTAACTTGCAGTTCGCGCCCTCGTGCCCTTCGGGAAAACCCTGCAACTCCGGGCCGGCAAAAGTGACACGGATAAGATTTGGACTGAGGTAGTGCGTCGACTTGACGGTTAGAAATCTGGGCTGGCGTTTCGCAGGAGTGGCCAAGGAGGACCTCATAAATCTTGAGTTATAATCTCAAGATTTAGCATCGACGATAGCCGATTTAAAGATCTGCCTTTCGGAAAAGTGTAACGGCGCCTGGCAGAAGAGACCTGCGCGGTTACGAGCCAGGTTCACGTGACGCTTGGCCTGGATGGTACGTGCGCCGATCATGTTATTCCGGAAAAAAGCCTGAGCCCGCCGATTGACGGGCTCAGGCCAGGAAAACACTCGACAGATCAGTCTCGAATGATCGGTTCTTTCAGATCGCCCGGGTTCTTCTCCTTGATGATGTCCCAATTGAGGGTCGCCTTGCGGATATATCCCGGCACATCTTCCTCGAACCGTTCCTGCACCTTCAGGGAGTTGTTCAGGTAAAGCTTGCCGTCGACGATCGACCAGGCTTCCGGCACCACCGGAACCTTGAAACCCATGGCCGCACCGAAAGCACAAAAGCCGCCGTATTGAGGGGCATATTTCGCCGGGTCGGCAACGAACTTGTCACGGTTTTCCGCGGACGAGAACTTCCAGGTCACATCGTCATATTCTGCGGTGAATTCATCGGAGCCGGCAACAGGCTTGCCGTCCGTGAAATAGGCAACCGGATCGGTGCCGCCGATTGCAGCCCCGCCTTTGGTGAAAGTGGTGATCTCATCAGCGGAAGCGGTAAAGGCAGCAGCGGAGAAGAGCGCGGTCAGTCCCAGCAGAACGGATTTGGACGTATAGAGCGGCATGTGCGTCTCCATTGGGGTGTGAATGGCGTGTTCAGGTGAAGCCTAACGCTCCACGCGGAAAAAACCATGTCTTCTGCCGCAGAATTTGGCCAATCACCCTTGATCACAGAGCCGCTAACGGCGGGCGAGAAAATCGTGATGGCGGCTGGCTTCACAATCCGGGGAGGCCCGGCAGATCCGGGCGTGGTACGGGTTGGCGCGGTGCGACCAGCCCCAGCACCAGATAGATGGCCGTTTCTATGTCCCTCGTCTCGATCCTGATATTGCGGATCAGCAGGCGGAAATAGATGAGGCCGAGAAGCAGGTCGATCCGCGCTTCCATGTCAGCTTCGAACGGGGTCGCGATAAAGATCTGCCGCAGGACCAGACGTCTGGCAGCCTCCGCCTCATCGAGTACGCCGGCAAGGTCCGGCCTGCTTCGATAGGGAACCAGTGCCCGAACCGCCGCGCCCAACGCGGTATCCTGCAAGGCCGCAACGGTGTTCGACAGACACTGCCGCAAATCCTCTGCCACGCTGCCTCTCTGGGGTGGTGCCGGGTTCGCAGTGGCAAGAGCTGCTTCGACAGACGCCGCAATCAGCGCGCCCTTGTCCGCATAGCGCCTATAGACTGCCTGCTTGCTGGTGCGCGCTCGCGCCGCGATGGCGGCAATCGTCGTCTTTTCGTAGCCGTTTTCGGCAAGCTCAATCAGCGTGGCCTCCAGAAGCGCCTTGCTGACCCGGCCCTCCTGCGGCCGACCGGCAGCACCTTCTTCAGGCATCTCCAGCCTCCGGAACCGCAGCACTTTGAAGATTTGCCTCGTAGTCCTGAAACCCATTCTCGATGCCGGTCGTCACGTTGACGATCCGCGCATAGGGTTTTGAAAAGATCACCGTGTCGCGCAGTTCCTCCCACAAGTGATGATAGGCGCGCATGTCGGAAAACCGGCAGATCGCGAAATCCGAAAACCCGCCTGCCAGGGCATCGGCGTCGAACCACTCGAAGGCAACCCTTGGGTGACGCGCCAGGATTGTGCCGATCTGGCCGGCAATCTCGCCTCTTTCCTGGCGGCTGAGCGCCAGCCAGGCTGGTTCGAAAGCCAGATAGACGATGGCCGCCATCGGCAATGGCCGGATTGTTTCGCAAGCCTGGATCACGCGCAAACACCTATTTCGGTTCCCATTGGTACCGATTTATTCCGATTTCTCCCGCAAGGCAAGCCTGCGCTCTTGCCTTCCCCGCGCGGCCGCCGCAAGAAGAGCGCAAGCCATGAGCGGATTTCCGCTTCAGGCACCAGTAACGACGAGGAACACATGTCTGTTGATACCGATACGGTGAAACGCGTTGCCCGGCTGGCGCGCATCAAGGTGAGCGAAGAAGACGCGACCCGCATGACTGGCGAGTTGAACGCCATTCTCGGCTTTGTCGAGCAACTGGACGAAGTCGATATTTCCGGCGTCGAGCCGCTGACGTCCGTTGTTGAACAGACCATGAAAAAGCGCGCCGACGGCGTGACCGACGGCAACAAGGCTGCCGACATCACCCTGAACGCACCGGCCTCCGAAGATCATTTCTTCATGGTGCCGAAAGTCGTCGAATAAGCGGACCACCCCGGATGATCGCACCCGTTCCAGCTATAGCCGTCGAAACGTCCTTGTCTGCCGACATGGGCGAGATGATTGCCGAGCTGAACGACCTGCTGCTGACACTTAGCCCGCCCGAGGCCTGCTACCACATGACGGCCGAAGAGATGTCCGGCGAGGCAACGACTGTCTTCGTTGCACGGATTGACGGCAAGGCGGCAGCCTGCGGCGCCCTGCACCGGCACGCCGACCGCATTGCCGAGGTCAAGCGCATGTACACCAGACCGGCCTATCAGGGCCTCGGCCTGGGAAGCAGCATTCTGGACCGGATTATTGAGCTGGCAACCCGGGAGGGCATCTCCATGCTCGTTCTGGAAACCGGCGACAAACACCCGGCAGCCTGGCGCATCTATGAACGAGCCGGTTTCAGCCGCTGCGGACCGGTGCTCGATTATCCCGACAGTCCCTATTCCATCTTCTATTCCCGGCCGCTGGCGGCCGCCTGAGAGTTCAAATTCATGACCGATCTGACCAAACTGACCATTGCCGAGGCCCGCGAAGGCCTGAAAAACAAGGACTACACGTCCCTTGAACTGACCGATGCCTTCATCAAGAACATCGAAGCCGCCAATGAAAAACTGAATGCCTATGTCACCGTGACCACCGACAAGGCGCGCGACATGGCAAAGGCATCCGACGCCAAGCTCGCCAAGGGCGAAGGCGGTACGCTGGAAGGCATCCCGCTTGGCATCAAGGACCTTTTCGCCACCCAGGGCGTACACACCCAGGCCTGCAGCCACATTCTGGACGGCTTCAAACCCGCTTATGAATCCACCGTTACGTCCAACCTGTGGGCCGACGGCGCGGTCATGCTCGGCAAGCTGAACATGGACGAGTTCGCCATGGGCTCCTCCAACGAGACCTCTTATTACGGTCCGGTGATCAACCCGTGGCGGAAGAAGAACTCCAACCAGGATCTCGTACCCGGCGGGTCTTCCGGTGGTTCTGCCGCCGCCGTTGCCGCCCGCATGTGCATGGGCGCCACCGCAACCGACACCGGCGGCTCCATCCGTCAGCCGGCCGCGTTCACCGGCACTGTCGGCATCAAGCCGACCTATGGCCGCTGTTCCCGCTGGGGCGTCGTTGCCTTTGCTTCCTCGCTCGACCAGGCCGGCCCGATTGCTCACACCGTTCGCGACAGCGCGATCATGCTGAAATCCATGGCTTCCGTCGACGCCAAGGACACCACCTCGGTCGATCTGCCCGTGCCGGACTATGAAGCGGCCATCGGCAAATCCGTGAAGGGCCTCAAGATCGGCATTCCGGCGGAATACCGCCTGGACGGCATGCCCGCCGATATTGAAGCACTCTGGCAGAAGGGTATCGACTGGCTGAAGGATGCCGGTGCGGAAATCGTCGACATTGCGATGCCGCACACCAAATACGCCCTGCCGGCCTACTACATCGTGGCACCGGCGGAAGCTTCCTCGAACCTCGCCCGTTACGACGGTGTGCGCTACGGCCTGCGCGTTCCGGGCAAGGACATCGTCGAGATGTACGAGAACACCCGCGCAGCAGGCTTCGGGGAAGAGGTCAAGCGCCGTATCCTGATCGGCACCTATGTGCTGTCCGCCGGTTACTACGATGCCTATTACCTGAAGGCCCAGAAGGTTCGCACACTCATCAAGCGCGACTTCGACCTGGCCTGGGAAAACGGCGTCGACGCAATCCTGACCCCGGCAACCCCGTCTGCCGCCTTCGGTGTTGCCGACCAGGACCTTCATTCCGACCCGGTGAAAATGTACCTCAACGACATTTTCACCGTCACCGTCAACATGGCCGGTCTTCCGGGCATTTCCGTTCCGGCCGGCCTCGACAACAATGGCCTGCCGCTCGGTCTTCAGCTGATCGGCAAACCCTTTGAGGAAAGCACCCTGTTCCAGGTCGGCCAGGTCATCGAAGATGCCGCCGGCTCGTTCTCGCCGGAAGCCTGGTGGAGCTGATCCCGTTTGTTGATATGCGCCCCGGACCGTTCATCGGCCCGGGGCTGCACACCTGATTTTCTCCGGTCGGCCGCAGCCTGACCATGACATCTCCGCCGCTTTGTGTCGGCAGTCCCCTCAAGAACATTTTCCTGGCGTGAACTGGGCTGGAGCAAACATCCCTCCACCGTCATGCCATGGCGCGCCCTATCGACTTAATTCACGGGTGCTAAAGGCTCCTCGTACGAACGGGATGGATTGCCCGGCCGAGCCCGGCAATGACGGAGAGAGGTCTATGGGTTTCAATCCAAGGCAGAGCCGACTTTCGTTGATGTGACTTCCAGGCCCTTGTTTCCATCCGCAATTCCAGCATCGACGTCTGAAGCAAGCCGTGGCATGACGGGCTGACAAGGAAAAGAACGCTCGATCAGGATTGCCGGCAACACCATGCATGACATTGAAACCTTCGTTATTGGCGCCGGTGCCGTTGGACTTGCGATTGCGCGTGAGCTGGCACTGACCGGCCGCGAGGTAATGGTGCTGGAACAGCATGGCCTGATCGGATCGGAGACCAGCGCCCGCAATTCGGAAGTCATCCACGCGTGCATCTACTATCCCACGGGCAGCCTTAAGGCTCGTTTTTGTGTGGAGGGCAAAGAACGGCTTTACCGGTTTTGTGCCGAGAATGGCGTCGGTTTCGAGCAGATTGGCAAACTGATCGTTGCGTCCAATAACGATCAGTTGGAGCAACTGCAGTCAATCCGTCGCAAAGCGGCGGAAAACGGCGTTTCAGATCTCGTATTCCTCGACCAGGACAGCCTGAACGAAGCCGAACCGGAGCTTGCCTGCACCGGCGCACTGCATTCCCCCTCCACAGGCATCGTCGACAGCCACGGTTTCATGCTGGCTCTACAGGGAGAGCTCGAGGCAAACGGCGGTCAGGTTGTGCTGAACACGAGGGTTGCGCGCCTCGAACACCTGGCTGATGGCGGTTACCGGGTGCATGCGGAAACGGAGGGAACGGAAACCTATGCCCTCACCTGCAAGGAGTTGATCCTGTCCGCAGGCCACGGCGCACCTGCCCTGGCTGCCGGGCTTGAGGGTGCCAATCCACCGGTCGCCTACCTCGCGAAGGGCAGTTATTTCAAGCTTCAGGGCAAGGCCCCTTTTTCCAAGCTCATCTACCCCGTGCCGGAACCTGGCGGGCTCGGCGTTCACCTGACACTCGACCTGCAGCACCAGGCACGCTTCGGTCCGGATGTCGAATGGGTGGAGATTGCCGACTACAGGGTGGATCCCGCCCGGGGCGACAAGTTTTATGCCGCCATCCGCAGCTACTGGCCCGGCCTGCCGGACGATGCACTTTTGCCAGACTATTCCGGCATCCGGCCCAAGATCGCCGGTCCGGGTGAACCGGCGGCCGATTTCCGAATTGACGGGCCGTCAGATCATGGCCTTGCAGGTCTGGTCACGCTCTACGGAATCGAATCCCCCGGCCTCACATCGGCCATGGCAATCGGAAGTTACGTCGCCCATCTGGTTACAATCGGCATCTGAACTTAACTTTTTTCAAAAAAATATGAAACCAACCGGCTGTTTGGACGTTTGAAAGTCGAACGAACAAGCGTACGATGCTGCATTGCACAGGAATGCCATTTTTTGGACCGGTTTTCTCCATAAAATTGCTGCAGTGCGCGTGCTCATTCAAAAGTGAACCAAAAAGAACACTTTAATTTCAACAAGGTGGCCAATCGTCGTGATCAATCGGCGCACGTTTTTATCGGCAACGGCCCTGGCGGCCGGTGCCTTGGCAGGCGCGGACCTCCGCACTGCACTCGCAGCAGAGAATACCGCACCTGCACAAGCAGGCGGAGCCTTTGCGGCAGGCGAAGAGTTTAACTTTTCCGCGCTCGTCGAGCGCATGAAGGAAAAGGCCGGGAACGCATTTGCGCCCGATGTACCGGCTCTTCCCGAAATCCTCGCCAATCTCGATTATGACCAGCATCGTGCAATCCGGTTCAATCCCGACAAGTCCGTCTGGAAGGACACCGGCAGCAACTATCAACTGCAGGCGTTCCACCCGGGCTGGCTCTACAAGGAGCCGGTGGAACTTTATGAGATCGTCGACGGAAATATCAGCGAACTGCATTTTACCGGCGCGGACTTCGAATATCGCGAGCCGCTGGATCCGGAAAAGTTCAAGGATGTGGATCTGCCGGGTATCGCCGGCTTCCGCCTGCACCATCCGCTGAACACTCCGGAGTATTTCGACGAGTTGGTGGTGTTCCTGGGGGCAAGCTATTTCCGTGCGCTCGGCAAGGGCAACGTCTATGGCCTGTCCGCACGCGGACTTGCGATCGATACGGCCATCGCCGGACCGGAAGAGTTTCCGCGTTTCACGAAGTTCTATCTGGAGCGGCCGACGGACGGCGCTGCCGAGATGCGGCTCTATGCCGAACTGGAGAGCGAGCGCGTTGCCGGTGCCTACCAGTTCACGATCAAGCCGGGCATCAACACCGTTGTGGAAGTGGATGCGCACATTTTCCTACGCGACGATGTCGAACGTCTCGGGATTGCGCCGCTGACTTCGATGTATCTGTTCGGCGAGAACGACCGCACCAACTTCGACGACTATCGCCCGGAAGTTCATGACAATGACGGTCTCCTGATCTTGCGCCAGAATGGCCAGCGTCTGTGGCGGCCGGCTCGCAATCCGGAAAAGCTTGCCCTGTCCTTCTTCAACGAGGAGAACCCGGCAGGCTTTGGCCTGCTGCAGCGGGACCGGAATTTCGATCATTACCAGGACACGGAAGCCAAGTATCAGCGACGCCCGTCACTGTGGATCGAGCCGATCAACGACTGGGGCAATGGCCAGGTCATGCTGGCGGAAATCCCGGCCGAAAAAGAGATCTACGACAACCTCGTTGCTTGCTGGGTGCCGGAAAACGGCACCAAGGCAGGCTCCGAACATCGCTTTGCCTATCGGATGATCTGGGGCCGGGAACCGGAACCGGGTACCGAGCTGGCACAGGTAATCGCGACCAGCACAGGGCATGGTGGCGCGGCTGCCTCAGATCCGGACCCGAAACTGCGCAAATTCGTCGTGGAATTTGCCGGCGGCAATCTGGGTGACATGGGTGCGGAAGCTCCTCTGACACCGAGACTGACCCTGCAGAACGGCAAGGTGGAGCATCAGTTCGTCCAGCGGCTGGAAAGCGGCAGCTGGCGTGCCGTGCTCGATATCGCACGGGACGACGAGGAAATACCGGTCGAGTTCATTCTCGCCCTGCAACTCGACGGCACCGATGTAACGGAAACCTGGATGTATCAGTGGAGTGGGAACAGATGACATCGCATGTGAGTATCGATCAGACGACCAGTCCGACCCTTTTTGCCGACGGTAAGTTGCTTGAAGAAATCAGGACAGTCCTGAAGCGGCCCGACCTTGGCGACGACGTCCTCTTGTCCGTTCTGTCCGGTTCTGCCGCCACGCGCCGTGGTATCGACCATTTTAGCGGCACGCCGCAAGACCGGGCTGCCTTCATCAGGACCTTGCCGGTGCCTGCCCCCCGTCACGGGCTGGAAATGCCCCATCACGACCTCAATCCGCCACTGGCCGTGCGCTTTGCCCCGCTTGTCGCCCTGTGGCAACGGGCTGTGCAGCCGCTTGCTCCGCAGTTGAAGCGCGTTCCGGTTCCAGCCAAGGACCGCTGACATGAAGAAGGCCAGCTCCGAAGCCTGGTCGACGGCCTTCCGGCGGCTGGCCATGGCAGTGATCGCCCTGTGCCTGACCACGGGCGCTTCGTACATGTTTGCCATTGTTGTCCAGTCGGACGGTTTCGACTGGCTGGACATCGTCCGCATCGCGTTGATGGCGGTAGCAAGCTTCTGGCTGGCCTGGGGCGGATGTATCGCTCTCTTCGGCATCCTGTTTCCGCCTGAAGAAAGGGCAACAGCAGAAGCTTTGCCCGACGGTCGCACCGCCGTTCTGCTGCCGATCTACAACGAGGCAACCGGTCCGGTGTTCGCCCGCCTGGAGGCCATCATGAAATCGGTTGCCGCCCTGCCCGCGGCGGACCGGTTCGATTTTTTCGTCCTGTCCGACACCACCAAGGCGGATGTCGGCGAGGAAGAACAACGTGCCTATGAGCGACTGCTTGTTCGCCAGAACGCCGGTGGCCGCCTGTTCTATCGGCGGCGCGAAAAGAACATCGGCCGCAAGGCAGGCAACATTGCCGACTTCCTGACGACATCAGGCGGTGCCTACGACTACATGCTGGTGCTTGATGCCGACAGCCTGATGGATGGCAAGACCATCCTGGAAATGGTCCGGCGCATGGAGGCCGATCCGCGACTGGGGCTGCTGCAGTCGCTGCCGCAGATCATCGGGCTCTCCACGCTTTTCGGACGCCTCTTGCAGTTCGCAACCGGTCTCTACGGGCCTTACTTCGCGCGCGGCCTTGCCGCCGTTCAGGGCGAGGAAGGCACCTTCTGGGGACACAATGCGCTGATCCGCACCCGCGCATTTGCAGCAGCCTGCGGCATGGCTCCGCTTACCGGCAAACCGCCCTTCGGTGGTCACATCCTCAGCCATGACACTGTTGAAGCTGCGCTCTTGGCGCGCGACGGCTGGAAGGTACGTCTCGACCCGGACCTGACGGGCTCCTACGAGGAAGCCCCCGCCAACATGGTCGACTACGCCAAGCGTGACCGGCGCTGGTGCCAGGGCAACCTGCAGCACAGCCGCATTCTGGCGGCCCCGCGCTTCCGCTTCTGGAGCCGGATTTCGATCCTGCAAGGCGTCTTTGCCTATCTGGCTTCGCCGATCTGGTGCATCTTCCTGCTGGCAAGCCTTGCCGCCCCGCTGGTTGCTCCGCCCCCGGTCTACTTCGACGGTCATTCGCCATTCCCGGTCTTTCCACATCCGGAAACGACCACGGCGCTCGCCCTGCTCTTCGGTCTGGTAGCTCTGCTGATCCTGCCCAAGCTGCTGCTCGTTGCCCGGGCGCTCTTTGGCGGAAACTCGGCGGACTTCGGCGGTCCGGTCCGGCTTCTGATCAGCTTTCTCCTTGAAATCCTGCTGACCTCGATCCTTGCACCGATCCACATGATGTTCCACTGCCGCTCGGTGTTTCAGGTGCTGACGGGTGCTGACAGCGGCTGGCCGACAGCCGATCGGGATGACGGCTCGCTGCCGATCACCGCGGCGTTTTCCGCCACCTGGTGGATGAGCATTGCAGGTGCCGGCGCAATCGCCTTCTCGCACACCTATGCGCCGGAGATGTTCTACTGGCTCCTGCCTGTTGCCCTGCCACTGGTTGTCGCTCCGCTCCTGGTCTGGATGACGGCATCGGTGCTGCTGGGCAAGGTCACGAAGAAACTGGGGCTGTTCCAGGTCCCGACCGAGGCAGGCCCGGTTGCGGTCGCCGAAGACATGCGTCTGGCGCTTTCTCAAAAAGCGGCTGCCTGACAAGGCGCTGTATCACCAGCACATGATCAGCCATCCCACGTCATCCTGGCAGCGTTGTGCTCGGCCAAGATGACGAGGGAGAGCTCCTGCACTCATTCCGGTGCATGTCTCAATGCATACGGCCGGTTTCGGCTTCCAGAATGCCGTCCGCATCCAGGCCCGCGATGGGCAGGCGCTTGTCGGTCGGCACATCGCCAGACAGCTGCAAGGCCAGGTACCGGCCGCAGCAAACGCGCAGGAAGCTCGTGAAATTTCCGAGATCATGGCCCGCGTCGATGCTCTCGTGGTGAAGCTTGGTGATCAGTTGCACCACGTTCATGCCGTCCCGTCCGGCGATCTCGTCCAGAACCTTCCAGAAGAAGGTTTCCAACCGCACCGATGTCACCATGCCGTCAATGCGCAGCGACTTTGTCGTGCTTTCCCAAAGCGTGGAATCTGCCTCGATGAAGAGCTTGCACATGATGTTTCCTTCGTGACGGACTGGCGAGCTGAAATCGCGGAGCTGTCGCGGTATCTCAACGCCCGTTATTTGAACTCAGCCTAGTCCGCTTCCCGCGTGCGGGAAAGTGGTCAGGTAGCGTGTAGGTGGCGCCCCCGGGACCCGTCGTCCGCCGCCGGGGCACCACTCTTGCGCTTTCACGGACCAGGCAAACGGAGTTGATGGTGCGGGCTCTTTGTTGGCCCGCACCGTTTTGCCTCAGGCAGCCAGGGAACCTTCGGCTGCACCGCCCAGAACCGCATGGAACTGCGACAGCCATGCCGGATGCGCCGGCCATGCAGGGGCGGTAACAAGGTTGCCGTCGGTCACGGCGCCGTCGATTGCGATCTCGGCGTAAGTGGCGCCTGCAAGTTCCACTTCCGGACGGCAGGCCGGATAAGCCGAAACGGTGCGGCCTTCAATCACCTTGGCAGCAGTCAGGATCTGCGCGCCGTGACAGATTGCGGCAACGGGCTTGCCCGCGTCCATGAAATGCTTCACGGCATCGATGACAGCCGCATCAAGACGCAGATATTCCGGTGCCCGGCCACCCGGGATTACGAGGGCATCGTAACCGGCAACGTCGACATCGGCGAAGGTCGCGTTCAGCGTAAAGTTATGGCCGCGCTTCTCCGAATAGGTCTGGTCGCCTTCGAAATCGTGGATACAGGTGGCGACCGTCTCGCCGGCCTTCTTGCCGGGGCATACCGCATCAACCGTGTACCCCATGGCAAGCAACGTCTGAAACGGCACCATGGTCTCATAATCTTCGGTGAAATCTCCCGTGATCATCAGGATCTTCTTCGCGCTCATGCTCTGTCCTCCAGCTTGGCAAATTGCGATGGAGAAAGGCTAGCAGTCGGCGCGTTTGAACGGGTATTAGGTCGCTACTACAGGTTAGATTTCTGCAGTTTTGGCGGTCTATTGCAGGAACATTTGCCTACCCGTCATACCGGACAAGTGAGGCGGAAGCCGAACTCTGATCCGGATCCTGACCTATTTTGCGACAAAGCCTCTCCTGCTCAAAATTGAATGATGATCAATGATTAGAAGCTCACACTGACATCTGATTTCCAGCTCACGCGATGCCGCTATGTGTCTTGCGAATAGCCCCCGGATCTGCACTGCGCTTGTCCGGGGCGACACGAAGAAGGATTGCCATGCTTCGCCCAAATGCATTTCGCCTCCCCGCATTGGAGAGGCGAAAGCAAGTCGGCATCGACGGATCTCAGTCGCGGTAATCCGGCTCGCTCCGGTCAAGATCACGCTTCCAATAGTCGAAATGGGCATAGCCCATGCCGACATAGGGCTCCCATTCGGCAGCTGTCTTGGCGGCAAGGTTGTCCGACATGATGGCCAGCGGCTGACCGGTCCCATAGGCTTTCAAAAGCGTTTCGGCGGCCCGTTCGAAGAAATAGAGATGCTCGAAGGCTTCAGCGACAGTGACGGCGGAAATCGACACCCCGTGATTGCCCATTACAAGAACCGGCTTGTCGCCAAGTGTTTCGGCAATCCGCCTGCCCTCCTCCGCCTCGTCAGCCATGCCGCCGAAGCCGAGATCAACCGCAACCTTGCCGAAGAAACGGGCGGTGTTCAGGTCAATCGGTTTCATTGATGGATCCTGCAGCGTCGCCAGCGCGGTCGCATTTGGCGGGTGGCAGTGGAACAGCACCCGCGCCTTGGGATTTTCCCGGTGAACCGTGCCGTGAATGCACCAGGCAGATGGGTCCGGGGCATTTTCGCCCGCCATCACGGTGTCATCATTGGCATCGAGCAACAACAGGTCGCTGGCCCTGATTTCCCCGAAATGTCGCCACTTGGGGTTCATCAGGAATTTCGAACCATCTTCGGAAACCGCGGCGCTGAAATGATTGCCGACGGATTCGCTCCAGCCGAATTTTACCGCCAGACGAAAGGCAGCTGCGAGGTCTTCCCGCAGGGCCTGTTCGCTTTGCCGGTCCGGGTCAGCCCCGAAGCGTACATCCGTAACGACACTCATTTGAAACGTCCTTCCCCGGACAGGATCCGGTAGGTGGAGCGCAGCTCGCCCCTGTCGGTATAACAACCACGCAGGTGCCGATTGCCGCTGGTTGCCGAATAGGCAGCCCGACCGTGCACGATGCGGTGATTGTCGAAGACAATACATTCGCCCGCATTCAGACGGAACCGCATCAGGTATTTGTCGTCCCGCATCATCCGTCCGAAGCGGCAGAAGGCCGGGTAGTAACGGTCGAGTTCATGCTGCGGCATATCGAAGATATCGGCGTGGTGCTGGCTGATCGTGACACCCGAAATATTGCCGTGCTCATCCAGCTCGATCACCCGCTGGCGGGACCGCATGTCGAACGTGTCATGCTCGCAGAAATAGGGAACATCCACGGTAATCAGAAGTTCGAAGTCTTCCGGATAGGCCTTGCGGAAGTCTTCCGCGACAGCCAGCCCGTCCACAAAGATGCTGTTGCCTCCCTCGACCGAATTGGCCCGGCAATGCAGGAACTGCACGCCCGGCGCCAGATCCTCGTCCGGCAAGTCCGTGTGAAGCGGCAAGGCCTTGGCAGTGAAGGCAAGGTTGGTCGGCTTGATGTGGGTTTTTACCTCGAACGTCAGGCCGAAGTAGCTCGGACGCACATAACCGATCAGGCCGGCCGTGTCGGTGAGCGCTTCATCCGTATCCGGCAAGCCGGTCAAGAGCGCGACACCATCCGTCAGCATCGCTTTGGCCCAGTCACGCCGACGCGCGGTGTCGTTCGTAACCTCGTCATGGGAAAAACGGGCCATCTTCGGATAGTGGTCAGCGTACCAGGGCACTCTTCGAAGGTTGGCGATATCGGGGCGCTTCTCGCCTTTGGAATAGGCATTGAGCAGGGACAGCGGCAGGCGGGAGACGTCGTTTGTGCCGGCCCAGGCGATTTCCAGATCGCCTCCCACAATGGCGGCGGAGGCTGCTTTTGGCGCTTCGTCCAGGGCGAAGATGTCATTGACGCGTTCGCGGGTTTCCGGGTCGAAGGAACTCGGGCAATTGTCGCGCAGCCAGTAATAATTGAAATAGGCGGTTTGCCCGTTGCTCAGTGGCACATCGAGGCCTTTTTCCTGCAGCAACACACCTGCATCACCAGTTCCAAGCATCAGATCCGTCCTTAAGTTTAGCTCATCAGCCTTACAGGTGCTTCGCACAAGTCACCGCAAAGCTCTGCGTTCCATTTACTTTCTATGAAGTTGCTCTTGCACTGGCGATTTGGAAAGGCGATAAAATCGAAACTTAACTTAAGCATTCACTTAACTTGGACAGACAAATGCTCCGCCTCCCCCCGCTCAGGCTGCTCACCGTCTTCGAGACGGTTCAACGCGCGGGAGGCACCAAGGCGGCGGCGGGCGAATTGAATGTATCCATGTCGGCGATCAGCCAGTCCCTGCGACAGTTGGAAGAGCACGTCGGCACCGCCCTGATCGATCGCAGCACAAGGCCGGCCGGCCTCACTGCCGCCGGCGAGATCCTGCTGAAAGCGGTGATCGAAAACCGCGAACGGCTGAGCGAAGCCCTGAATGACATCCAGGCTCTTGCCGATCCGGCCAGCGCCTCTGTCACTGTTGCCTGCACCGTCGGCTTCGCCACCTACTGGCTCATGCCGCGGCTTGAGGCGTTTTATCTGGACCACCCGGAAATCCCGGTGAACGTTCACACCACGCAGCAGGAAGTCCCCCGGCTTGGCCAGGGGACCGATATCGCCATGCGCTACGGGGACGGCCGCTGGGACGACGGCACGGTCGAACAATTGTTCCGCGAACTGGTTGAGCCTGTGTGCGCCCCTTCCCTTGCCGAGCGCATCCGCGCCGATGGCGGCAGCCTGGGCTCAGCCTTCCTGATCCATGTGGACACCAGCGATCGCCGCTGGATTTCCTGGCAGGAGTATCTTGCCCGCACGGGGCAGAAGGCCGCCGGTTCGGCCAAAGGCCTCCGGTTTTCCAACTATGTCCAGGCCACCCAGGCGGCCTTGTCGGGCCACGGGGTCATGCTCGGCTGGCGCTCGATCACCGGTGACCACGTGCAAAACGGTCTGCTGGTCCCCGCCGGCCTGCCGCCGCTGCAGCCAAACAACGCCTATCATGCCGTGCTGTCGCACCGCAGCCGGAACCGGGAAACGGCCGCCATTGTCGTTGACTGGTTGAGAGCTGCCGCGCAGCCACAGCTCTAGGGAATGGCTCCTAGCGCTCGTCCCCGAAGTAGCGCACGCGCATTTGCTCGATCATGTCCGTCTCATGCGCCGTCAGCAATTCCAGCGTCAACGGCCGTGTCCACTGACTGCCGTGCGCAAGGGCAAAGCCGTATTTGTCCGGTTCAAAGATCGGGCCGATCACCTCGACATTCGCCCGCGGGTGACTGTGAGCGTAATACTCAAGGACAGGCGCATCGCCCACAACGGCGTCAATCTCGTCATTGCGCAGAGCAGTGACTGCACCTTCGATGTCGTCAAATGACCGGTGCGACCAGCCGGATGCTTCCGCAAACTCCTCGGCCACACTGCCGACGAAGACACCGATACTCTTGCCCGGCAGATCGGCAAGACTGTTGATCTGGTTTGTGAGCGATAGGGTTGTCATGACGCTTGTCACCGACGAGGTCACATAGGCCATCACCGCAATGCCGCAGACCAGCCAGAGCGCCTGCCAGATGCGGCCTGGCCAACCAAACAGGTTCTTGCGCGAAGGTGCCTTGCCGGATGTCACCACCGACATGACCGCATAAAAGCTCTCCGACACGCCTTCCGGCCAGCCCCGGGGAAAGTTCTTGTCGAAACGCCGGTCGAACAGCGTCATCAGAGCCGTTGCAAACACGATCACAAGTGCCAACCAGCCATAGGCTCTCAGATAACCGGATTCCTGCAGGCCCGTTAACACCTCGCTGAAGCTCGCTCCCTGACTGTCAGGCACGAGAATGCGCAGGCCCGCATCGAACCAGGGCTGGGTAAAGTCGATCCTGTCGGCGCGCTTGCGGGTGATCGTCAGGTTGGTGACGGCAATACCGATGGATTTGTCCGCCGCGGCGTCCACCAGCTCCCGGATGGTCGGGAAGATCCGATATTCGTAGAGAATACCGTTTTTCTGCGCCAGTGCTTCCCAAAGATCCACCGCCATGCCGGAATAGACACCCGGCTCTTCCTCCATGACAAAGGGGGGGCTGATGTAGAGGCCGACGCTGACCGGCGAGACCGGCAGCGGTGGATTGTCGTCCCCTTCCGCCGTCTGCCCCAATGCCGGCAGTGCGAGAAAAATCGACAGGCACAACACAAGGGCAGCTGACAGGCATCGACAGAAATTCGAGCAGGCGGTCACGATGGCCTCCGCTTGGCAGTAGGGGAATCACGCTGAAAGTTCCTGAAGGGTAAGCCGCCACGCCAAAGCCATGCAACCTGTGCCCACACAGGCCGCTCCTGAAAACGGCCGGTGGTAGCAACGGATGAATTGCCCCCTCAAGTCACCGCGTGATCACGATCCTCGTATCGGCGCGACCAACCTTTCGCACAAGATTGAAAAGCTGAGCGGCGTTCCTGGGATGGAGCCGGATGCATCCGTGCGAGGCGGGACGGCCCAGCCGCTTGAGATCGTTGGTGCCGTGTATGGCGTATCCGCCGAGAAAGAAGACCGAATAGGGCATGGGTGCCCAGTTGTACTTGCGCGAGTGCCAGTCGCGTTCCAGCCGGGTCGGGCGCCAGCTTCCCGTTGGTGTGCGATATCCCTTGCGTGCAGTTGAAACCGGCCATTTGTTTCGCAAACGTCCGTCGACGTACAAATAAAGCCGTTGTTCGGAAAGATCGATCTTTGCGGTTACCCGAGGTGCAGCGCTTGCACCGGTGGTAGCCAAGGCAAAAAAGGCCAGCAACAACGGCCCGGCAATGAGTTTTCTGATGGTCAACATCTCAAAGACACCCAAGAAAATACAAGACAACAAAATTGAATACGAAAATCTAATCCGCACTTTCTTCGAGACGCAAGCCAAACTTGAAGTAAGCGTAAACGTCTACTCCGATCACACTTTGAAGCGCCTGTTCCAGAGTGCTTGCCCAGATGCGCACCTACGCCGAATAGGTGCAAAATTACCCTTGACCTGTCCTGTCGCCGGTGCCATAACCACACCCGAACCGTACCGTACGGTTCCCTACTGACAATTAACGATCCGACCTGAGACATGACAGCGACCGCTTACGATATTGCCACCTCCCGCCCGGATGCAGCGCCCGAATTTTCGCCGCGCCAGCAGGTGGTGTTGCAACATGCGCTGACGCTGCTGGTCGAAGGTGGCGAGAAGGCGCTGACGACAGCAGGCCTTGCCCGCACGGCAAGCTGTTCCAAGGAAAGCCTCTACAAGTGGTTCGGCGACCGTGACGGCCTGCTGGCTGCGGTTGTCGCGTTCCAGGCCAGCCAGGTTCAGTTTCCTTCCGAGGCTGGCGCCACCGCCGATGCGGCGACTTTCCGGGCACATGTGACAGCCTTTGTCGAAGCTCTGCTGGGTGTTCTGTTTTCCGAAACCTCGCTGGCGTTGAACCGGCTGTCGATCGGCCAGTCCAACACCAATTCGAACCGCCTCGGCCAGCTTCTGCTGGTGCGCGGCAAACACATGATTTCCGCCCGTGCGCGCGCCATGCTGGACAGCGGTCGCCGCCACGGGCTTCTGAAATTCGACGAATCCGAAGACGCCTACCAGGTGCTTTACGGCCTTGCCATTCGGGACGTCCATATCCGCCTCCTTCTGGGTGAGACCGCTGGTCCTGCCGAGAAGGATCTGAAATCGCAGGCCGAAGTGGCCGTCGATCGCTTTTACCGTCTGTTCGGGGCCTGATCGCCGCGAACCTTCGGAACCACTGGGAAACACCAGAACCAATCAAGACCGGAAAACCGGCCTTCCAACGACAGAATGCAGACGGGAGAAAGGAACCCATGCGCGTTTATTACGATCGTGATGCTGATCTTAACCTGATCAAGTCCAAAAAAGTCGCCATCATCGGCTACGGCTCGCAGGGCCGCGCCCATGCCATGAACCTCAAGGACAGCGGCTGCACGGAGATCGCCGTTGCCCTGCGCGAGGGCTCCACGACCGCTCTGAAGGCAGAAGCTGACGGCTTCAAGGTCATGAACGTGGCTGACGCTGCTGCCTGGGCCGACCTGATGATGATGGCAACCCCGGACGAACTGCAGGCCGACATCTACAAGGACCACATCGCAGCCAACATCCGTGACGGCGCTACAATCGCCTTCGCACATGGCCTCAACGTTCACTTCGGCCTGATCGAAGCAAAGTCGACCGTTGACGTTCTGATGGTTGCACCGAAGGGCCCGGGCCACACCGTGCGCGGCGAATACATGAAGGGTGGCGGCGTGCCGTGCCTGATCGCTGTTCACCAGGACGCTTCCGGCAATGCCCATGACCTCGGCCTGTCCTACGCCTGTGGCGTTGGCGGCGGCCGTTCGGGCATCATCGAAACCACCTTCAAGGAAGAGTGCGAAACCGACCTCTTCGGCGAACAGGCTGTTCTGTGCGGCGGTCTCGTCGAACTGATCCGCGCCGGTTTCGAAACTCTGGTTGAAGCCGGTTACGCTCCGGAAATGGCCTACTTCGAGTGCCTGCACGAAGTGAAGCTGATCGTCGACCTGATCTACGAAGGCGGCATCGCCAACATGAACTACTCCATCTCCAACACTGCAGAGTGGGGTGAGTACGTGACTGGTCCGCGCATCGTGACGCCGGAAACCAAGGCGGAAATGAAGCGCGTCCTGACAGACATCCAGACCGGCAAGTTCACTTCCGATTGGATGCAGGAATACCGTGCAGGCGCTGCCAAGTTCAAGGCAACCCGCCGCCTGAACGACGCACACCAGATCGAGGAAGTTGGCGAAAAGCTCCGCGGCATGATGCCGTGGATCAAGTCCAACGCGCTCGTCGACAAGACCAAGAACTAACAAGGTTCGCCCCATCGACCCGAAACGAGACCCCGCTGGCAACAGCGGGGTTTCTTTTTGCCGGTTCCTGCAGGTCGTCAAATAGAAATCCGGATGCGGGCGTTATAAATAAGCAGCCCGCGACCACACCCGCCCTGCCGCCCCAAAGATGCCGCATTGCCTCCGCAAATTTCACAGGTATCGTAAACGGGACCAAAGCGTTGAATTCCCTATTTGATAAAAGTTTTTTTATCGCGGCTAACCGGATTGCAAGACCCTATCCCGTAACGTAATCACTATCCTTTGTGAGATTGAGGAACCGGTTCCGGAGACTGCCTTGATGGATCTATCGACACTCTTTTCGGCAAATGTGCTTCTGCTGTCGATTTTTGCCATCTGCTTCCTGGCCATTTCCCTGCAGACCAGTCCACGCATTCACTGGTTGAGCTGGGCCGCTGCAAATGCCCTGTTGGCGTCGTCTCTGATCTGCTTTGCGCTCAGCAGCATGCTGCCGCCTCTGGTCGCCTATCTGCTCCCCAACACGCTGTTGCTGCTCGGTTTTGGCTGTCACTGGCACGCGGCACGCCTCCTGGCGGATATGCCGAGCAAGCTCAGCAATGTTGTCGCGCCCGCGTTTGCCTACGGCATCGTCGCAGGCTGCGCGTATCTGCTTTCCAACTACGCCCTTGCTTACATGGCCTCCAACGTGGTGTTCACGCTGCTGTCCGTCGCAACCATTACCGTCTACGCCTCAAGGCCGTTCCGGGGTTTGATTTCCAACATAGGCCTCATCCTGGCGTTCTTCTTTCTGGCTGCCGAAGGTGTGCTGCGCACGGTGCACGGACTTGTTTCCGGCGGCCCGCAAGGGCCCGGCATGATCGACGACCTGATTGTCGACATTCACCTGATGTGCGCACTCGTCTTCGTCAGTCTGACCGGCGCTTTCTCCCTTGCGCTGTCCTTCGAGCTGGTGGCGAACCGGAACAGGGAGGCGGCAAGGCGCGATCCCCTGACCGGTGCCTTCAACCGCAGAGAGTTTCAGACACGTCTGGAAAGCCTCCTGCAGGAAACGCAGAAGGACGACTTCGGTCTGGTCCACTTCGACCTCGATCACTTCAAGCAGGTGAACGACAGGTTCGGACATGTTGCAGGCGACGAAGCGCTTGTGAAGGTCTGTTCGGAAGTGAAGGCGCATCTGCGCCAGAACGACTGCTTTGCCCGCCTCGGCGGCGAGGAATTCGCGGTGCTTCTGCCGTCCATCTCGCGCGAGAACGCCTTCCGGGTTGCCGATCGCCTGCGCGAGCGCATTTCCGACCTGCGGTTCGAGTTCGCCCCGCAGGACTTCAACCTGACGGCGTCGGCAGGTGTCTATCACGGCGACGGCAGCCAGCTGCCGTCAGCCGAATTGCTCAAGACAGTCGATGAGAGCCTCTACCTGTCCAAACGGACCGGCCGCAATCGGGTGTCAGTTGTCGAGAAGGTTTCCGGTGCAATACCAGCCGAACCTTTGCGGACAGCTCAGGAATAGGCTTCGATCAGCCGCGTCACTTCCTTGTCCCGCGCAGCCTCGCTCGCCCCGCCCATGACGACGACGATCAGTCGCTTGCCGCCACGGTTGGCAGTCGCTACCAGATTGTAGCCGGACATTCGGATATAGCCCGTCTTCAGACCATCGACACCGGCAACCTTGCCGACCAGGTTGTTAGTGGCCCGGAAGGTGCGGCCGTTGTAGTCAAACGACCTGGCCCGGTAATAGCTGCCGTATTGCGGGAACCGCCGCTTCAGGGCAAGGCCAAGCACCGCCATGTCACGCGCCGACGACACCTGCGCGGGATCGGGCAGGCCCGTGGCATTGACGAAACGGGTACGCGACAGGCCAAGAGCCCGCGCCTGGGACGTCATCTGCCGGGCGAAGGCCGCTTCGCTTCCAGCCAGATTTTCGGCAACGGCAATGGCGACGTCATTGGCCGACTTGACCGCAAGCGCCCTTGCCGCCTGCTCGACCGTGATGGTCGACCCGGCCTTGATGCCGATCTTTGCCGGCGGCTGCGAAGCCGCCTTGGCCGAAACGCTCAAAGGGGTGGAAAGCGTGTAACGCCCTTGCGAAACCGCATCAAAGAGCAGGTAGAGCGTCATCATCTTGCTCAGCGAAGCAGGATACCTCGATGCATCCGCATCGACCGCATAAAGCTCTTCGCCGGTCGACGCATTCAGCACCAGCGCGGAGAACCCGCGCTCGACGGCCGTTTCCGGCGCATAGGCAACGGCAGGAAGAGGCGCTGTCTGAACGGCAGGCGCTGCACTTGTGACAGGCGTCGGGGCTGGCCCCTGCCCCGTCTGACAGGCGGCCAGAAACCCGGCCAGAACGAAGATCGAAGCCTTCTTCAAAAGGACAGACGCACGCATTCCCGCTCTCTTAAACTCGCGTTTCGGCCGGATACCTCAAGCCTTCAGGCGGTATCCGGTCTTGAAAATCCAATGTATGACGGCCAGTGAACCGCCGAGGAAGATCATCGTCGCCAGCAGCGACAGCCAAAGGCTGACGTCCGCCTGACCATAGAAGCTCCAGCGGAACCCGGAAATCAGGTAGACCACCGGGTTGATCAGCGTGATCTTCTGCCAGATATCCGGCAACATGTTGATGGAATAGAAGCTGCCGCCCAGAAAAGCCAGAGGCGTGACAATCAACAGCGGTACAAACTGCAGTTTTTCGAAATTGTCCGCCCAGATGCCGATGATGAAACCGAGCAAGGCGAATGTAACGGCCGTCAGGAGGAAGAACGCGGCCATCCAGACAGGATGCTGGATTTCCAGCGGAACGAAGAAACTCGCCGTGATCAGGATGATCAACCCGACCAGGATCGACTTCGTTGCCGCCGCCCCGACATAGGCAACGGTGATTTCCAGGAACGACACGGGTGCCGACAGCACCTCGAAGATCGTGCCCGTAAACCGCGGAAAATAGATGCCGAACGAGGCGTTGGAGAGGCTCTGCGTCATCAGGGACAGCATGATCAGCCCGGGCACGATGAAGGCGCCGTAGCTGACACCGTCCACCTCGGAGATCCGAGAGCCGATGGCTGCCCCGAAGACAACGAAATAAAGCACCGTGGAAATCACCGGCGAGATGATGCTCTGCATGATCGTGCGGCGGGTGCGGGCCATTTCGGCCAGATAGATGACTTTGATCGCTTCGAAATTCATGTGCCCTGCTGCCCCGAAATCAGAATGAGTTCCATTCGGGGCAACGTGCGCCCCGGGATCGAGCCGGATGGAGACCGGCCAATGGTCTTGAAGCCCATGCGGGCATAGAAAGGTTCTGCAAAAGGATCCGCATCAAGACCGATCCTCACCAGACCAAGGCTCTGCGCTCTTTCGTGAAGCGCATCGAACAGCGCCCGGCCGACGCGGCGTCCCTGCCAGGCAGGGTCGACAAAACAGGTCTCCAGTTCCCCTGTTTCGCCGTCGTCTTCCATGGACAGCCGGATACAGCCGACCGGCTCACCCCGTGCGTCCTGGGCCAGCCAGAAATCGTGCTCCTCGATCCAGCTGTCGCGGACCTTGAGTTCTTCGGCGCACATGGCCATGAAAGCGTCGTCATAGCCGTTCGACTGCTTGGAGCGCATGCACAGGTCCGTCAGTGCCGTGCAGTCGTCCAGTGTCGCCTTGCGAATGGTGAAACCGGTGTCCATCGCCGCCTCATCCCTGACTGACCAGACCGACGAAGATGTCCTCGAGCGACGACTGATCCGTCTGCAGATCGTGAAAACGCACGCCGGACTGGGAGAGATCGGTCAGAAGCGATGTGATGCCAGTCCGGTCAGCCTGGGTATCGTAGGTATAGACCAGGCTGCGGCCGTCATCCTCGAGCTTCAGATCGTAGCGGGCAAGACTGCCGGGAATCTCGATGAGTGGCTCCGTCAAGCTGAGCGACAGCAACTTGCGCCCGAGCTTGCGCATGAGCTCTGCCTTCTCTTCCACGAGGATGATCTCACCATTGTTGATCACCCCGACACGATCGGCCATTTCTTCGGCCTCCTCGATGTAGTGGGTGGTCAGGATGATGGTGACGCCCTTCTGCTTGAGCTCCCCAACGATGCGCCACATGTCGTGCCTTAGTTCCACATCCACACCGGCTGTCGGCTCGTCCAGGAACAGGATCTTCGGCTCGTGCGCCAGCGCCTTGGCGACCAGCAGGCGGCGCTTCATGCCCCCGGACAGGGCCATGATGGGGTTGTTGCGCTTTTCCCAGAGCGTCAGGTCCTTGAGAATGCTCTCGATCCGTGCCGGATCGGGTTTCATGCCGAACAGGCCGCGGCTGAAGGCGACGGTATCACCGACCATTTCGAAAGGCGCCGTCGGCATTTCCTGAGGTACCAGACCGATCATCTGCCGGGCAGCACGGTACTCGCTCAAGGCGTCATGGCCGCACACGTGAATACTGCCGGAGGTCGGCCGCACCAGGCCGCAAATCGTGCTGATCAATGTCGTCTTGCCGGCGCCATTCGGCCCGAGTAACGCAAAAACCTCTCCTTGCTGGATATCCAGAGACACGGATTTGAGAGCCTGGAAGCCACCTTCATAGGTTTTTTCCAGGTCGCGTACGGAAAGTATCGGGGCCATCGTTTCAACCGGTTCGGAATTGGGGATTTGACCAGACGGCCAAACAGGCGTGCACACTTGCATGTGGGCGGACCGTCCGCAAGATGCAACCCTTTGGCCGTAAGCCACCGTCCGGTCGGGCCTTATCCGGATGACGACATCACTGTTTCGTCTTTCGAAACACTGCGTCTGCAGAGCCAAGACTAGGTTTTGCCCTGCGAGCCGCTATCTTTCCCTCAAAGTCAATCCGCATCAGGAACCAAGTCATGTCCATCCGCCCCGTCACCCACATCGGCAACACACAATCAACCATGGAAGGCGCCGGCGTCCGGCTGGAGCGAGCGTTCGGATTTCAGGATCCGGAAATGCTGGATCCTTTCCTGCTGCTGGACGATTTCCGCAACGAACGCCCCGAGGACTATCTGAAGGGCTTTCCCTGGCATCCCCATCGCGGCATCGAAACCATTACCTACGTGCTGGCCGGCACCGTTGAACACGGTGACAGCCTGGGCAACAGCGGCAACCTGGGTGCGGGCGACGTCCAGTGGATGACAGCCGGGCGCGGGATCATGCATCAGGAGATGCCCAAGGGCGACGCCAATGGCCGCATGCACGGTTTCCAGCTCTGGGCGAACCTGCCGTCCTCGCTGAAGATGACCGCACCGCGCTACCAGGATGTCGCGTCGAAAGAGATCCCGGTTGTGACCGATGACGACGGCACTTCCGCACGGATCATCTGTGGCGAGTTCTGGGGCAAGCGCGGCCCGGTCGACGGCATTGCCGCGGATCCGCAATATCTCGACATCCATGTGCCGGCAGGTCACAAGAAACGCTTCAAGGTCGACACCTACAAGCAGACCTTCGCCTACATTTTCGAAGGCTCCGGCACGTTCGAAGGAGCGTCCGACCCGTTCGGGGTTCTGACGGAAAAGGAATTCGGCGGCGAGGAACTGAAGATCCGTGACGAGACCGGCAACCGTTCTCTGGTGATCTTCGGCTCCGGCGACGAGATCGTCGTTCACGCAGGCGAGGAAGGCATCCGTTTCCTTCTGGTCTCCGGTGCACCGATCAAGGAACCCGTGGCCTGGCACGGCCCCATCGTGATGAACACCCGCCAGGAGCTGATCCAGGCGGTAACCGAACTGCAGAACGGCACATTTATCCGGTAGGGCTGAAAAGAACCTGCTGCCTTGTAACTTTCACAAAGTCTGGCTAGGGCTGTCCGGGATACAATCAATCTGGACAGCCCATGCCATTGAAACTCCGCCCGGCCACAGAGGCCGACGCCCCTGCTCTCACCGATATCCTCCATCGCGCCAAGGCCTCCTGGGGCTATCCGGAGGACAAGATGGCAGAGTTTCGCGACTACTGGCGAATTTCCGAGGCCACCATCCAGTCCCTTACGCTCACCGTTGCAGAGCGGGACGGTCAGCCCATAGCCTTTTCCGGGCTCTCTCCCCAAAGCGAAGATACGCTGCTTGTCGATTTCCTGTTTGTTGCCCCTGAAGCCCAGCGTCAGGGCATTGGCGACCTTCTGCTGAAGCGCGCGGAAGATCATGCCCACCGACAGGGATTGAGCCGGCTTTATCTGGAAAGCGACGCCAACGCGGGCCCCTTTTACGAAAAGCGCGGGTTTCGGACGATGGCGACACGACCAAGCGAGATGTCGCCCGGCGGGGAAATCCCCCTGATGGAAAAACCGCTGCCACCTGCGGTCTACCGGGTGGAAGCGCTGAACATCGAGGTTTCGGAAGAACCCTGGGCTTTCGAAACGAAGCATGCAGACGCCATCGATGCGTATTTCGAGGAAGCCAGGAAGCGCATTCCCATACTTTGGAATGGCCGAACCATGAAGTTGACCGGGTTCGAGTTCAAGGACGGCACCTTTAACGGCACCTGCGCGGAATGTTCCTTTGCCGCTTTCCTGGCGTGGCGCGACTGGGGTGCGCCCGACGCAAGCTCTTTCAATCTCTTCGGCTCCGCCATCCTGAGGTCTGCCGAGGGCGCATTGCTCTATGGTGTCATGTCCCGAAAGACCGCCACGGCGGGCATGATCTACCCTCCCGGAGGCAATCTCGACCCGACCGACCTGACCGAAGATGGCAAGGTCGACGTTGTCGGGGCGATCTACCGGGAACTTGAAGAGGAAACAGGCCTCAAACGAGACGAAGTCCAGCCTGCCGAGCTGCTGGTGACATTCGACGGCTGGCGGATTTCCATCGGCCAGGTGATGGATGTCCCCCGCCCTGCGGAAGAGTTGCGCACGGAGATCCTGCGTTTTTCAGAGGCGTCGGAAGAACAGGAGCTTGCCGATATGCGCATCATTCGCACGCGCGCGGACCTTGAGGACAGTGCCATCGTGCCTTACGCCCGTTCGCTCGGCAAATATCTGCTGCCATGAAGAGCACTCGGCGAGACGGCCGGGAACGGCAATATTTTGTTCACCAAGAATGCGCACTAAGCACTGGCAGGACTTGCCTGAAAATGCAAAAGTCCGCTCACCTTTGAAGCCGGCACGTGGTTTGCACGGGCCGTCCGATGCGGACAGGTTGGTTGTTTTACAACGTTTGAGCCCCTCGCCTGACTTCGTTTGAAGGCCGGCAGGCGGCGACAGGGAGAAGAGAAGTATGAGCCGCCGCTACGCGATCCTGGATGTCTTCACGAACACGAGCCTTGCCGGGAACCCCCTGGCGGTGGTTCTGGACTCCGAGGGGCTGAGCGACGAGCAGATGCAGAAGATCGCCGGTGAGTTCAATCTTTCCGAAACGGTCTTTGTCTTCCCGCCGGAAAAGCCCGGGCATTCTGCCACCATACGGATCTTCACTCCCAAGATGGAATTGCCGTTCGCCGGACACCCGACCGTCGGTACGGCCATCCTTCTGGCAACGGAACGCTTCGGCGACATTTCGGGCGAGCAGGATGCCGTTGTTGTTCTGAAGCAGCAGATCGGCACCGTGCGCTGCGCGGTCATCCTGCGCGAGCACGCTGCCGCCTTTGCCGAGTTCGACGTTCCCAGCCTGCCGGAACCCGCCGGACCGACCCATAACGTCGAGCTAATCGCCGCCGCGCTCAACCTGGAGCCGAGTGACATCGGGTTCGAGAACCATGGCCCCTCCCGCTTCCGCGTGGGCCCTCCGTTCACCTTCGTGCCGGTGCGCGATCTGGATGCCTTGGCGCGCGCCAAACCGGTACCGGCCATGTGGAACGCGGGCTTCGGCAAGAACGGCAATACGGACGCTTATGTCTATTGCCGCGAAACCCGCTCCCATGACAGCGCTTTCCACGCCCGCCTGTTTGCGCCCGACATGGGCATTCCCGAAGATCCCGCGACAGGTTCTGCCGCAGCGGCTTTTGCAGGTGTGGTCGACTATTACGACGACCTTCCCAACGGCACGCACCATATCCGCATCGAACAGGGTTTCGAGATGGGACGGCCATCCCTGATCGACCTGGAAATCGACATCGAGGGCGGCAAGATGCATGCGGTCAGGATCGGCGGTCAGGCGACGCTTGTCGCTCGGGGCGAACTGTTCCTCTAATCAAATCAGAAGCTGCCCGGACGGTCAGAAGGCTGCCTGGGCAGGTTCGTTCGCCTTGTCGGCGCGTGGCGGCAGACCGAAATGCCGGGCGTACTCTCGGCTGAACTGGGTCGCGCTTTCGTAACCCACCTGGAACGCCGCGCGCGAGACGGACAGTTTTTCCGCCTGCAGCAGCCGGCGCGCCTCCATCAGCCGCAACTGCTTTTGAAACTGCAGCGGACTGGTGCCGGTAATATCCTTGAAGTGCGCATGGAAGGCAGACACGCTCATGCCTGCCTCACCGGCAAGATCGTCCACCCGCAAAGACGCCGCAATGTCCCGGCGAATACCGGCAATGACCTTGGCGATGCGGGCCGCGTGACTGTCCTGCTCTGAAATCTGACGCAGGATCGCGCCATGTTCTGCCGTCAGCAGCCAGTAATGGATCTCTCGCTGGATCAACGGCAGCAACACCTTGCCGGCCTCTGGCATCTCCGCAAGTTCGAACAGGCGCCGCATCGCATCGACGATTGCCGCGTCTGCCCTGCCGCTTGCCACGGCGCGTGCAGCAATAGATGTTTTACCCGGCCGGTCCAGCTCCGAAGCAAGTTCGCGGATCAGAGCCATGTCCAGTGGAATGGCGAGCGCAACATACGGCTCGGCCTGGCTCGCACGCACGACCCGTGCCTGCGCGGGCAGATCCAGCCCGACAATCAGTGACTGCATGGCACCGAACCGGACGGTATTCGATCCGAGGTATGTCTGTTTTTCCCCCTGGAGAACCAGGCAGAAAATCGGTTGGTAGACGATCGGATAAATCAGGGTTGGTCGGCGTTGACGCACCAGCGTCATGCCTCCTGCACCAACAGGAAAAGGATCGCCTCCAGCGCCATGATCATCAGCAAATGCAACAACTTTTCGGATAAGCTCGTCTGCCTGCATGGTTCCCTCCGTCAAGAATCCAGCGATACGCCCGCCGGTTGGTGATGGCAAGTATGCAGGTTGCCTGATTTGTAGGATCAGGCAAGTCTTCTGGAGAAACCGGCACACAACACATCTCGCTACGGACTATCTCATGGTCATCGACATCACGCCCCACAACACTGGAGCCAATAACATGACCACCTCCCCCAAGATCGCCCTCATCACCGGCGGCAGCCGCGGCCTTGGCCGCAACACTGTTCTTCATCTTGCCAAGAACGATATCGACACGGTCCTGACATACAGGACCAGCAAGGAAGAAGCCGAACAGGTCGTTGCCGAAGTGGAAGCGCTGGGGGCCAGGGCTGTTGCCCTGCAGCTCGATACTGCCGACACATCCGGCTTCCCCGCATTCACGGACGCATTGAAAACCGTGCTACAGCAGACCTGGCAGCGTGACAGTTTCGATTTCCTGGTCAACAACGCCGGTACGGGCATTCACAAGCCCTTCGCCGAGACGACTGAGACCGATTTCGACCAGTTGATGAATGTTCACGTGAAGGGAGTCTTTTTCCTGACCCAGCAGTTGCTGCCGCTGATCGCAGATGGCGGCCGCATTCTGAACGTATCGTCCGGCCTTGCCCGGTTCTCCCTGCCCGGCTATTCCGCCTACGCGACCATGAAAGGCGCGATCGAAGTTCTGACCCGCTATCTGGCCAAGGAACTGGGACCTCGTCACATCGCCGTCAACACGCTGGCGCCTGGTGCCATCGAAACGGATTTCGGTGGTGGTGCCGTGCGTGACAATCCGGAACTCAACAAGGTGGTCGCCGCCATGACAGCCATGGGCCGTGCCGGCCTTCCGGATGACATTGGCGGAGCCATCACCGCGCTTTTGAGCGGCAATACCGGCTGGATGACCGGCCAGCGCATTGAAGTCTCGGGCGGTCAGAACCTCTGACACCCCAAGTCAGCAGTGTGCCGCGGCGGCCGGATCCCGGCCGCCGCTTGCATTGGCCTATTCGGCAGCTTCCATCAGGCGTGCAGGTGCCGTCATCGCCCAGCTCGGCACTGCTTCCAGCCGCTGATACCAGGCAATGATGTTGGCATGGCCTTCCAACGGCATACGCGACTGCGGGTTCAACGCCAACGCCGACAAGGCACCGACCGAAAAATCGGTTACGGTCACCCTGTCCCCAAGCATGTAGGCCTGCCCCTCCAGGTGGGTGTCGAGAACTGCAGCGAAGCGATGGAAGTTTTCGCTTGCCGCTTCAATCCTGGCTTCGTCCGGTTCCCCCAGACCGAAAAGCGGCTTGACCATCGTTTCCCAGGCAATGTCCCTTGCGGCCTGGTTGTAATGCTGCACCTCCCAGGACATCCAGCGCAGGATCTCAAAGCGCGATTTGGCATCCGTCGGGCAAAACGCTTCGGCTCCTGCCCGGTCACTCAGGTAGATCATGGTCGGGTTGGCTTCCCACAGGTTCATGTCACCCACCACGAGCGTCGGAACCTTCAAATTGGGATTGGCGGCCTTCAGGTCATCCCGGTGATGCTCACCCGCCATCATGTTCAACCTGTGAACCTCGACCTCATCGAACAGTCCGAGATGATGCAGCACCGCCTCGACACGGCGGCAATTGGGCGAAATGTCTGCTGTGAACAGTTTCATGTCCGTCTCTCCACTTTCTTAAGTCCGGTCCTCAGCTCCAGGTTCGGCCGGAAACCTGTGCTGCGCGACCATGGGAAAATTGAGCCGGTGTCGCGCGCCACCCATTTACTCAACCATTTAGTTGACTATAATGAAGTCAGGTGATAGTCAACCAAAAGGTTCACTTTATGAATGCAGCTGAAATGCCTCAACTCGATGCCACCTTCGCCGCCCTCAGCGACGGCACGCGCCGTGCGATCGTAGCCAGGCTTGCCGACGGCGAGACATCGCTTTCGGACCTCGCCGAACCGTTCGATATGTCGTTGACAGCGGTTTCCAAACACCTGCGGGTGCTCTCGGATGCCGGGCTGGTGGATATCGAAAAACGCGGACGTACCCGCCATTGCCGGCTGCGCGGTGCACCAATCAAGGAAGCCGTGGACTGGCTGAGCAAATATGAAGCGTTCTGGATCGACCGTTTCGATGCTCTTGCCCGTCACCTCGCCAAGGATAGCGAAAAATGACCATACAACAGCAGCCCCAAGCGTTCCTGAAATCCAATCCCGGCCAGGAGCCGGTGCTCGTGGAAGGCCTGTTCCGGGCCGACCCGGGGCGGGTCTTCCGCGCCTTTACCGAACCCGATGAGGTACGATGCTGGTTCGTACCCAAGTCCGGTGCGCTGGTTTCGGCGGAGATCGATCTTCAGGTTGGTGGGCGCTGGTGTTTCGTCATCGAGAAAACCCCAGAAAAGCAGATCCACTTTGAAGGCGAATACCTGGCCATCGAAGCGCCGAACCGTCTTGAATTTTCCTGGCGCCATGTTCAGGAACATGCCGACGGCACACGGGAAGCGACAGACACTTCAAGGGTATCCGTTACCTTTACCGAAGTCGGCAAGGCGACGGAGGTCAAGTTACGTCACGAGGCCATCAAGACCGAAGATGCCCGCCGCGGTGTCGGCGGCGGCTGGAACGGCTGCTTTGCCCGACTGGCTGATCTCGTCGCCCCCAGGAACGGATAAGAAGCAGGACACCAACGCTAGCCCCGGCGCCGGCCCTCGCCGGCTGCCGGCCTCTCCGGCGCACATGGGCGGCTGTTTGCCCAACGGCAGCGTTTCGGCGCAATCCTGTTGAAGCGCCGCCCGGATCGTCGCTTCTTGAACACCATTTCCGCGCATCCGAATGAGGCCTAGCCGCTTAAACGCGCATTGCCATTGGATAGTAAAAAATCACAATACTTTACGTGCTTTCAGCGAGCCATCATGGCGTCATTTCCTCGTGCTCGAATTAAATAAATTCATCACATCGAAACCTTTTAAAACATTGATTTAAAACACATAAATGACAAAGATATTTACTTTATTTGATGAAATTAACCAGATGTTTGCCCATTTAATTTGCATTTGATTAAAGGCTCCCGGTGTATCCAAGTTCCGCAGAGGAACTAATGAAAACAAGTTTACTGTCAAAAATTACAGTAACGCACAAGTAAACAGGGAAACGCCATGAAAACCTTACTGAGCCTCCTGGCTGGGGCGCTGATGATCAGCTCTGCCGTTCAGGCTGCCAACCTTCCTGCTCCAACAGGTGATGTCGTCCTCGTTGTGACCGGAAACATCAAGAACACCAACAAAGGTGACAGCGCCGAATTTGACATGGAGATGCTGGAAGGCCTTACAGAAATCTCCAAGACGCTCGAGACTCCCTGGACTGAAGGCACCACCGCCTTTTCCGGCCCTCAGCTGCGCGCAGTGCTGGAGGAAGTTGGCGCACGCGGTTCCAAACTGATCGTCAAGGCTCTCAACGACTACAGTGCAGAAGTGCCGGTAGAAGATGCCGAGAACTTCGACACCATGCTGGCGACCAAAATGAACGGTGACTACATGTCCGTTCGCGACAAGGGCCCCCTGTTCCTGATCTACCCTTTCGACACGAACCCGGAACTCTTCAACGAGAAATACTTTTCCCGTTCGGTCTGGCAAATCCGCGAAGTTGAAGTAGTCGAGTGAAAAATCAGCTCGAAATAGGCGGTAAGGCCGTTGAACAGGCTGCAAGGGCGACGAAATCCGTTCTCGTCGTCCAGATCTTTCTTGTCTGTACGGTCCTTGCCATCTTTTCAATGCTGGTCAAACGCGAAGGCCAGTTGCATGACGCAATCCGTGAAGACGCAATCTGGGCTGTCTATCAGCTCGACCGCGAAACACGTGCCGTCTACGAGCTGGTACAACACGTCGAATATCGTATCGGCGAGGCCGGTATCGAAGCGGCGCAGGAAGCCGTAGCACCGCGAGATCTCGTAACGCGTTATGACATCCTCTATTCGCGTCTCTCGGTCCTCGCCAACTCCAAATACAACGTCTTCTTCGAGCAAAGTCCGAACTTCAGATCCAGGATCACGACCATTCAGACCAAGATCCTGGCCATCGAACCTGTCTTCAATGAAATCGCAGCGAAAAAGAACTACTCCGACATCGACTTTGCGCCTGTCGAAGAAACGCTCGAAAAAATTCGTAGCGCCACGAACGAATTTCTTGTCCGCACGAACGCGACGATTTCAGAAGCACGCGCCGAAGCCCGCAACGACGTCTTCCATGTGCAGATGCTGGCCTTCCTCTTCATGTTCGCGATCGTTGTGGCTGCTCTTTTCCTGGCCTTGCACATGCTTCTGCAGGTCCGCATCGTGAAGCAGACCCGCGAAGGCATGAACAAGGCCGCAGAGGAATTCGAGAAAGCCTATGAAGCAGCAGAAGCCGGCAACAAGGCCAAGTCGGAGTTTCTGGCCACGATCGGACACGAAATCCGCACCCCGCTGAACGGCATTCTCGGCATGGCCGAACTTCTGGCACAAAAGCAGCTTCCGGAAGAAGAAACCGGCTACGTCCGCACCATCACGAGTTCCGGCAATACGCTGCTGGAGATGATCAACGAGATCCTCGACTTTGCGAAGATCGAATACGGATCCCTTGAGACCGAACAGATTGTCTTCCGGCTCGACGAACTGGTGCGAGAGGCGGCAGCTGTCGTGGAAGGCAAGGCGCTCGAGCAGAATGACGAGCTCAAACTTCATATCGACCCGACGCTGGAAAAAGCTTTCATCAAGAGCGATCCCACCCGGCTGAAGCGCGTCCTGCTCAACCTGCTATCCAATGCCGTGAAATTCACCGAAAACGGCTCAATCCACGTCGATGTGGTTGCCGGAAAAGTTGTCGCCGAGACCCTGGAACTGAAGATCAGTGTCAAGGATTCCGGTATCGGCATTGCCGAAGAGGCACAAAAGCAGCTCTTTACCGCATTCCACCAGGTCGATTCCTCGATCAGCCGACGCTTTGGCGGCACAGGCCTCGGCCTTGCCATCTGTAAACAGATCGTCGAGGCGATGGGTGGATCGATAGGTGTGTTCAGTGTTCCTGGTGAAGGCGCGACCTTCAGCTTCACCTTGCCGGTTCAACTGGCACACGCCCCTGCTGCGAATCTCACCGGTTTGGAGAGTGGTTCGACCCCAACTGCATTGATCCCCCGTCTGCGTGTCCTGCTCGTGGAGGACAACGTCATAAACCAGCGTGTTGCAACGAAGTTGCTGGAGAGACTGGGTCAGGAAGTCATCGTTGCCAGCGACGGCAGGGAGGCGATCAAACATGTGCAGGACGCCACTTTCGATCTCGTGCTGATGGACGTGCAGATGCCTGATCTCGACGGGATCGCGGCAACACGGCTGATACGGAACATCGGCGCTCCATTCGACAAGCTGCCCATCATCGCAATGACGGCAAATGCTTCCGACCGGCACCGCCAGGACTGCCTGGACGCGGGCATGAATGCCTTCGAGTCCAAGCCCGTCACCTTCCAGAGGCTTGCGACTATCCTGCGTGAACACGGTCCTTCGGACAATTCAGCAGAAGGCACCACCGACCTGCCGACATCCCCAGGTTCTCCGGAACCGACGGAACCAATGCATGCGGCTCAATCCGACGTCGCGACACCAAACGCCAATGTGGTTCGCCTTGCCGGAGAAGAAAAAGGGGATGCCCGGCGAGCTGAACTGCGCGAGGAACTTGGCGACGAGATCTTCCATTCTCTGGTGAATGCCTTCTTTGAAAATGCCGACACTCTCGTTGTGCAAGTCACCGAGGCAGCAAGCTCGGGTGATGCGGAAAGCTACGACCGGCTGCTGCACACACTGAAAGGTGCGGCGGACAATCTCGGATTTACGACCCTTTCAATAACTGCGGACGCACTTCGCACCAGCATCGAAACCTCCAACCAGGAGACACTCCTGACGGTGGAGCTGGAAAAAGCAAAAAACAGATACCGGAAGATTGCGATATGACCGACACACCGCTAGCCGACACCGAATTCCGCATCCTTCTGGTCGAAGACGATCCCACCAACCGCATGATCATGGAACGGCTTGTGGAGCGCATCCCCGGATGCCACGCAGTCAGCTTTGCCCATCCCATCGACCTGATCGCGGCGCTCGACAAGGTCGAATTCGATGTGGCGATCGTCGACTATCAATTGCCGGGCCTCAACGGCATCGAGCTCATCAAGGAAATTCATCAGCACCCCGCGCACACCGACAAGCCGATGGTGATCGTCACGGCAGACAAGGACCGGGACACGCGCATCGAGGCACTGACGTCCGGTGCCGTCGATTTTCTGAACAAGCCGCTGGAGATCGTGGAGTTCAAGGCCCGCGTCCGGAACCTCACCAAACTGGCCGAGGCGCAGCGCAAGCTGTCGATGCGGGCGGAATGGCTGAAAGAGGAAGTCGACAGGGCAACGACCGAACTGAGGAAACGGGGCGAGGAAATCGTTCACCGGCTGATCCTTGCTTCCGAATACAAGGACCTCGACACGGCCATGCATACCCTTCGCATGGCGAACTTCTGCGAGTTGATTGCCGAAGAACTCGGCATGAGCATGGAGTTTCGGCGAGACCTCAAGATGGCCGCACCGATGCACGACATCGGCAAGGTTGGCATTCCGGACAGCATCATGCTGAAACGCGGCCCCCTCACCCCGGAAGAACGCGAGGAAATCAACCGGCACACCGAAATCGGCGCCGGCATCCTCAAGGGCTCCAGCTGCCGGCTGCTGCAGGTCGCGACCCAGATTGCCGCGACACACCACGAACGCTGGGACGGCAGCGGTTACCCCAATGGCCTGCGTGGAGAAGAAATTCCACTTGTCGGCCGGATAGCGGCCGTTGCCGACGTCTTCGACGCGCTGACGACGGAGCGCCCCTACAAGTCCGCTTGGACCAACGAACGGGCCTTCAGCTTTCTGGAAGAAAAATCAGGCAGCGACTTCGACCCGGAGTGCATTGCCGCCTTTCTGAGCAAGAAGAAGGAAGTGGAAGAGATCCAGGCGAGGTTTGCCGACGAGCCCATTCCCCTGGCCAAAAACGGCTGAGGCGATCAGACCGCAAGACGCCCACCAGAAACGCCGGCAATCGCCCTGGCTTCGTTGTGATCAACGCCGCGGGAGAAGACCGGCTTTGGGCAGGATGCCTTTGCCTCCTGCCTTTGCAGCGGCTCAGATCTCGTCTGCGCCAGCTATCGCTATTGCTTGAAACTCCGGGCCAAGGGGTTTCCAAATGTGCAAGCTTCGGAAAAGCTGGTTGCATCATGGTTCATCCTGACTTATGAACAGTCCCCATTAACCGTCAGGTCACGCTTTTGCGCCACGCTTGGCGGACCAGTTGAAAAGACGACCAAAGGCCAAGACAGACCCATGATCGCGGTTCGCGACATTTCTGGATCTTCTCGCAACGCGCTGGCTCAGCGCGGCGGCCTCATTCTACTTGGCGATCTCCTCCTTCTTAGATGCCCCTGAGCGTCGGCTGCTTCGCTTGTCTTTAGGCGGAACGGGCACTTAGGGGAGAGTTTTCAAAAAACCGCATCACGACCATCGGATCGCGCCACGCCTTTCCTTACCCGAGCGACTTAAGGCCCGATCCAAGCCAGGGACGAAACGACATGACTGCCACTTCCGAGAAGGACCAGGTCCGGATCTTCGACACCACATTGCGCGACGGCGAACAGTCGCCCGGCGCCTCCATGACGTTGGAAGAAAAGCTGCAGATCGCGGAAATTCTCGACGACATGGGTGTCGACATCATCGAAGCCGGTTTCCCGATTGCCTCGAACGGCGACTTTGAAGCCGTCAGCGAAATTGCCAAGCGCTCGAAAAACTCCGTCATTGCCGGTCTGGCCCGCGCCATCCACGCTGATATCGACCGCTGCGGCGAAGCCGTGAAACACGCCGGCAAGGGCCGCATCCACACCTTCGTTTCCACTTCGCCGATCCATCTGAAGTTCCAGATGAACAAGACCGAAGAACAGGTGCTGGAAATCATCACCGACACGGTGACACGGTCGCGCAACCTGATCGACGATGTCGAATGGTCCGCAATGGACGCAACGCGCACGCCGATCGAATACCTGTGCCGCTGCGTGGAAGCCGCCATCAAGTGCGGTGCCACCACCATCAACCTGCCGGATACGGTCGGCTACGCCACCCCGGACGAATACAAGTCCATGTTCGAGCAGATCCGTGAGCGCGTGCCGAATGCCGACCAGGCGATCTTCTCGGTCCACTGCCACAACGACCTGGGCCTGGCGGTTGCCAACTCGCTGGCCGGTGTCGCCGGCGGTGCCCGCCAGATCGAATGCACCATCAACGGCCTGGGCGAACGCGCCGGCAATGCTGCCCTGGAAGAGATCGTCATGGCGATCCGCACCCGCAGCGACGTCCTGCCCTACATGACCCAGATCGACCCGAAATTCATGGTTCGCGCTTCCAAGATGGTGGCGGGCGCTTCCGGGTTCGCAGTTCAGTACAACAAGGCCATCGTCGGCAAGAACGCCTTTGCCCACGAGAGCGGCATCCACCAGGACGGCATGCTGAAAAACGCCGAAACCTACGAAATCATGCGCCCGGAAGATGTTGGCGTGAAATCCACCTCGCTGGTCATGGGCAAGCATTCCGGCCGCCACGCCTTCCGCGACAAGCTGAAAGAACTGGGCTTCGAACTGGGCGACAATGCCCTGCAGGATGCCTTCCGCCGTTTCAAGGACCTCGCCGACCGCAAGAAACACGTTTACGACGAGGATATCGAAGCCCTGGTCGAGGACGAAATCAGCATCCTGGGCGAAAGCACCAAGGTGATTGCGCTGACGGTAATTGCCGGTACGGGTGGCCCGCAGAAGGCGATCCTGACCATGGACGTCAACGGCCAACACGTTACCAAGGAAGCTACGGGCGACGGTCCTGTCGACGCCACGTTCAACGCCATCAAGGCAATCGTGCCGCATGAAGCCAAGCTGTCGCTGTACCAGGTGCATGCAGTGACCGAGGGCACCGACGCACAGGCCGAAGTGTCCGTGCGCCTGGAGGCTGGCGGCCGCATTGCCACGGGCAAGGGAGCGGACACCGACACGCTGGTCGCTTCCGCCCGTGCCTATGTTTCGGCCATGAACAAGCTGGCCCTGCGCCAGCAGACCGGCAACCCGGGCGCGCTTGCTGCCGTCTAACGCCGGAACCACCAAAAGCTCCGGATCAAGGTGACTGTATTGTCGCCCGATTTCGGACCTGACACGAAAAGCCTCCTGAGCCACCGATTTTCCGGTAAGGTTCAGGAGGCTTTGTTTTGTCGGGGAGGACAAACGGGGTGGAAAGCCTTGGCACAGACGGAGAGATGAAGCGCGTGGTGATCGCCGGATGCCCGGGGGCCGGCAAGTCCCGTGCGGCCCGAACCTTGAGCGACCTGACCGGCCTGCCCGTCATTCATCTGGACAGTCATTACTGGCAACCGGGTTGGCAGCGCCCTTCCCCCGAAGCCTGGCGCGCCACCATGAAAGAACTGATCGCTCGCCCGCGCTGGATCATGGACGGCAACTACGGCAGCACCCTGGACCTTCGCCTGAAAGCAGCCGATACGCTCATCTATCTCGATTTTAAGACGTTTCTCTGTGCGACAAGAGTGCTGAAGCGCTCCGTTCTCGGCCGCGGCGGCACCCGCAGTGGCGAATTGCCGGATGGCTGCCTGGAGCGCTTCGACTGGCCGTTTTTCAAGTTCGTTCTGAACTACAGGCGGACGCGGCGGGAACGTGATCTGGAAAGCATCAGGGTGTTCTCCGGAGTGAGCCATGTCTTCATCCGTCCACGCCAGTTGAAGCGTTTTCTCGGCTCACTCGAGAGTGGCCCGGTTTCCTGAATTCCCCGTGGCCTGCCGGTAAAGTGTCCCTGGATCCGCCAACAGGGGCCGCAGAAGCGGCCCCTGTTCAGTTCGTGTTGTGACGTCAACCCTGAGAAATCCGTTCGGAAAGCTGGCTGTTGGTCATGGCTTCGCCGTCCAGGTTCCAGGTCCCGTCCACAGTGTGCACCACGTTTGAATAGATGCGGTCGCGTGGCAAACGACCTTCTGCCGCCGCGGCAATGATGTCTGTTGCTTCCTTGAAGAACCCGACCTGAACGTCCCGCGCAGCCAGGGCAAAACTTGGCGTCTTGCATTCCAGCCACGCCCCTTCCACCGGCTCGCCGCCGGACAGCGCCCCATTCTTTGGCAGTGCCTGTATCTGCATGGTCACGTTCGGGGTCATGACCTTGTTGCCGCCAAGCCCGTGCCATTTCAGGAAGGCTTCGGTGATTTTCCTGCCTGCTTTCAAACCGGCATCTTCGCTCATCACGCCTTGGGTGTAATTGAGTGCAAGTGGCATTTCCGTTCCTCTCGATTAAATATAACGTTCGTTATATTTTCTGACGCACCCTATTTATGTAACGATCGTTATGAAGTCAACATGATATATAACGATCGTTCTTAAAGTGAGAGAACCGCATGGCAAAACAACAGCTTCGCAAGGCAGAAACTCAAAAAGCCTTGCTCAGCGCATCAAGCAGGGCCTTCCGAAGCGAAGGGTATTCCGGGGTTGGTGTCGACGCGATCGCAAAGGCGGCGGGCGCTACCTCGGGTGCATTCTACGCGCACCTGGGATCAAAGGACGGGGCCTTTCACGCCGCGCTGGAACAGGGACTGGAAGAAGTAATCACCACCATTCCTGACTACCGGGAACGTTTCGGCGACAAATGGGTCGAGGCATTTGCACGGTATTATCTCGGCACGGCGCATCGACAGGACCGCGCCTGCGGCTGTGCGATGACCGCGCTATCGCCCGATGTCGCACGGGCCAAGCCTGAGACCCGCAAACTCTATGATGACAAGATGCAGGAGATAGCGGCACTGGTTGCCGAGGGGCTGAAGGAAGGCAATCTTTCTGAACGTCGGAACCGCGCCTGGGTGTTTCTCAGTCTCCTGATAGGAGGGCTGACCACGGCACGGGCCATGTCGGATGAAGCCCTTGCCGAAACCGTGACAGCGGCCGCCCTGCCCGCCGCCTTGCAGGCTGCCGGAGTTTGATGGCGACCAATCGCACTCAAGTGATCAACCGCCCGTGCCAGGCTCCAGAGAACGAAGATATTGCCGACGCGTGATCCGGTAGAACCGGCAATGCAATCCGTGCTTTCTTATTTCCCGCCAGAAACGCAGTCCTGCCTTCTGCATCACCCGCTGCGAAGCCTTATGCTCCGCGACTGCATAGGCGAGCATGTGATCGTTCTGTGTCGTGTCGAAAAACCAACCGACAAGAGCCCGCGCGATCTCGCTCGCATAGCCCTGCCCCCAGGCTGATCGTTTCAGGCTGTAGCCGAGTTCATAACCTTCCGGGTTCCTTTCGAACGAGAACCCCGCCCGGCCGATAAAGGCTCCCTCAATCGTCTCCAGTTTCCATTTGGACATCCCGGTGCCCCGGTGATCGCCGACGTAATTCGCCAGTCGCCGGCGCACTTCCTCCGGATCCATGATCGCCGGTCCCGGAGACAGATAGCGATTGACCTCCGGATCTGAATGAAGGTCCTGCAACAATGGGAAGTCATCTTCGGAAAAAGGCAACAGGCGCAGCCTGCCTGTTGTCAGAATGGGTGTGTTCAAATGGGTTACTCTCAAAAAAAGGGACCGTGGCAGACACGGTCCCGACGCATTTCCCGAGGTCCCGTAAGCCCCGAAAATGCCTAAGCACTCATGAGATAGGATTGCATGGACGGGCTCAGGAGCTGAAACACGTCCGCCTGCATGCCTTCGATCACTTTGCTTTCGCGATGATAGAAACCGTTGCCCTTGACCACTTCCCGCATGTTCCGGTTGTCGGTGCGCACGACAGCGACCAGATGGGAAAAATAGGTGTTTTCGAAGAACCAGTCAGACAAGGCGGCACAAAGGCGCTTGGGCAGATCCGGGTCCTGATCCAGCACGTCGAGACGCAGGCAATAGTTCAGACTGATCTCGGAAGTTTCGCTGACAGGCGTAAACCCGGCCCAGCCGAGAAATACCCCATCGGAAGACACCGCCTTCCACTTGGCAAACCCGAGGTCGTCCTGGTTCTGCTGAGCAGACCGCACCAGTTCTTCCGCATCAACGACGGTGCAATTGGTGGAATATTCTGTACATCGGTTGCCGTAAGGGTCGGAGTGAAGATCTTTGACGAGATGAATATCGGTTGGCGTGAAAGGGACGAGCCGCACTGAACCGCATTCGAGTATGATCGTCTGCACCGTGACCTCCCAGTCTAGGATTTCTTCAGGCCGTACACGCGGCGGCGAATCCCGCCACCGAACGCATGCTAGCCATGTAACCCTGAATTGTGCCATTGCCATGGCAGACAAAAGTATAAGATCAATTTTGACAAAAATATATTCGCAATACCAAAGAGTTACGCTCACACCACTGCTGCACCGCACACATCAGAAGTTGACGCTGAGCCGTCAAACCGTTCGAAGAAAAGCCTCCATCTCAATTAGGTTTGAAGGATCAACCCGTTGCCAATCCGACATCTGGTTGCGAAACCAGGTTTCCTGACGCTTTGCATATTGACGCGTTGCAACAGTCAGCCTGTGGATGGTTTCTGCATAATCGGCTTTTCCGGCAAGATAGGCGCCAAGTTCCGGCACGCCGATCGCCCTCATCGCTGGCAACTTATCCGATAGGCCTTGATCAAGCAGGGCCCGCACTTCATTGAAGCCTTCCTCGCAAACCATCAACCTTGCCCGTTGCTCGATACGTTCATGCAGCCAGGGCCGCGGTGGTGCCAGAACGATCCGGTGACACGCCTGCGGTTTGAGAAGTGGCGATGACTGGGCATGCTGTTGCCACGCCTTCAGAGGGCGACCGGTTGCCAGCAGAACCTCCAGTGCACGAGCAAGACGTTGCGGATCAACCAGCGCCTCGGCAGACTCAGGATCCCCCTCGGCAATCAGCTGCTGCCTCAAGCCTTCGACACCCTGCGTGTCGGCAATGGATCTCGCCCTGGCGCGGATCTCTTCCGGAATGCCGGGCATTTCCGCAAAGCCTTCCGTCACCCCCTTGAAGTAGAGGCCGGTGCCACCGACGAGGATAGGCATCTGGCTGTTTCCCCAGGCATCTTGCAGTTCCCGTTCCGCCAGACGCAGCCAGTCGCCGGTCGAAAAGGCCGTCGATGCAGGCAACACGCCGTATAGCCTGTGAGGCGCTTCCCCCTCCTCCGCGACGCTGGGGCGTGCGCTCACCAATCGCAAGTCTTCGTAAAGCTGCATGGAATCTGCATTCACGATGACGCCATTCAGCCTTTTGGCCAGCGTCAACGCCAAAGCGGACTTGCCGCTGGCTGTCGGCCCGGCTATCAGAATGGCGCGCCTGGCAGTTGCGGGCGTGCCGTCATCGTCGTCCAGGGAACCGTCCATGTCTTTTGTTGCCACTTTGGTGTCCACTCCTGCTGCGCCTGCAGTCGACGAGGATCTGGTTCGGCTGGCATCCGACGCACTCGGCGTTACCGGAACCTCGACACGTCTTTCTGCAGGTGTCGCAGCGGATATCCGCTTTGAGGGTCTGGATGCAAGTGCCGCGGACGGTATCCTGCGCGAAGTGATTGGCCGTGCCCCCGTCGACGTCTTTGTGCAGAAGGAAGCCGGCCGCCGCAAGCACCTGCTGATCGCGGACATGGATTCCACCATGATCCGCCAGGAATGCATCGACGAACTGGCGGCTGAACTTGGCCTCAAGGATCGCATATCGGAAATTACCGAGCGGGCGATGCGCGGCGAGATCGATTTTGAACCGGCCCTGCGCGAACGTGTTGGCCTTCTCGCCGGATTGCCGGTGTCGGCCATCGAAACGGTGCTCAGCAAGCGGATCCAGCTGATGCCGGGCGGCCGCACGCTGGTCCAGACGATGAAGGCGAACGGCGCCTACTGCGCCCTTGTTTCCGGTGGCTTCACCCATTTCACATCTGCTGTCGCGACGCTGATCGGTTTTGACGAGAACCAGGCCAATACCCTGCTGGAAATGGACGGAAAACTGTCAGGCAAGGTCGGAGAACCGATTCTCGGACGCGAAGCCAAGCGCACCCGCCTGGAATATCTCGTTGCGGAGCGTGGCCTGGAATTCGCAGATACGCTTGCGGTCGGAGATGGCGCAAACGACCTCGCCATGATCGAACGTGCTGGAGCCGGTGTCGCTTACAGGGCCAAACCGGCTGTCGCCGCCGCCGCCGACTTCCGCATCGACCACGGCGACCTAACAGCCCTGCTCTACCTGCAAGGCTACGCGGAAAGCGATTTCGTTCTGAGTTAAGGCACGGGCCTGCGGCAATCCTGATTTGAGCGGTTTCGAGTCCTCGCCTCGCGCGGGCGGTCTTGCTTGTCTTTCAAGGAATGACCTTTCAACGGAGTATGCAGCCCATCCTTCGAGACAGGCCTCCGGCCTTCCTCAGGATGAGGGAGAGTGTGTGGGGATACCGAACACAAAACCCTTTGAAGTGGTTAGGCTAGGAACCGTCAATTCGCCCCACCACACATCCAGCTCGCCAAGTCCATCACATCCTCCAAGTCCCCCAACTCCGCCCCCCCACCAACCTCATCCTGAGGAAACGCGGAGCGCTGTCTCGAAGGATGGGCCTCTTGCTCCAAAGCATCCCCCTTCCCGTTCCAGACAGACCTTCAGCCGTCTTCAGGAAGACCGTGCAGGTGATTAAAAGCAGAAAAAAAGGGCGCCTCACGGCGCCCTTCTGCATTCAACTTCCGAAGTCCGGAAGGATTACTCGTCTTCGATCCGTACCGGAACGAAGCGGACATCACCCGTCGGATTGGCCAGCAGAAGCAGGGCCGAGCGGCGGTTGTCCTTTTTCAGCTTGTCGACCTCGGCCATGACGTCTTCCGGCGTCTCGACCGTTTCCTGAGCGACTTCCTTGATGACATCGCCAGCCATCACGCGCTTTTCCTCGGCAGAGGTACCTGGCTTCACTTCCGTGACCACAACACCGCTGACGTCTTCATCGATGGAAAACTGCTTGCGCAAGGCGTCGTCCAGAACGGCAAGCGACATGCCGAGCACTTCGCTCTTTTCGACCGGCTTTTCCGCAGGCTCTTCTTCCTCGGTTGCGCTGGCTTCGGTCACCTCGGTTTCAACGAGCTGCTCCAGGATCACGCTGATGGCGACTTCCTCGCCCTTGCGCAGAACCGTGATTTCGACTTCCTTGCCGATTTCAGTTTCCGCCACCATGCGCGGAAGTTCGCGCATCGTGTCGACATCCTTGCCGTCGAACTTGATGATCACGTCACCCGGTTCGATCTTCGCCTTGGCCGCCGGACCATCGTCGGTCACACCGGCAACCAGCGCACCCATGGCCTTGTCCATTGCCAGGCTGTCGGCAATCTCGTCCGTGACTTCCTGAATGCGCACACCCAGCCAGCCGCGGCGGGTTTCGCCGAACTTGCGCAGCTGATCGATCACGTTCATGGCGGTGTTGGCCGGAATCGCAAAACCGATGCCGATGGAGCCGCCGGACGGCGAGATGATGGCCGTGTTGATGCCGATCACGTTGCCTTCCATGTCGAACAGCGGTCCACCCGAGTTCCCCCGGTTGATGGAGGCATCCGTCTGGATGAAGTTGTCGTAGGGACCGGAGTTAATGTCGCGGTTTCGTGCCGACACGATACCGACGGTCACCGTGCCGCCCAGACCAAACGGGTTACCGATCGCCATCACCCAGTCGCCGACGCGAATGGCGTCGCTATCGCCGAAACTGACGGCCTTCAGAGGCGTGGTCGGCTCCACCTGCAGCACTGCGAGATCGGTTTTCTCGTCGGTGCCGAGGAGCGTCGCCTTCAGCTTGGTGCCGTCGTTGAAGTTGGCGGTGATTTCGTCCGCCCCTTCGATAACGTGATTGTTGGTGATAATGATGCCGGCTTCCCCGTCGATGACGAAGCCCGAACCCAGCGATTGAACCCGCCGCGGCTGGTCGTCGTCCCGGTTCTGCCGGTTGAAGAATTCTTCAAAAAACTCCTGGAAGGGCGAACCTTCCGGAACCTGCGGCATCGGCACCGAACGGCGGCCCTGCACGGTTTGAGCGGTGGAAATATTCACCACTGCATCCGCGAGACCTTCCGCCAGATCCGCGACGGACACAGGTCCTTGTGCGTATGCTGCCTGGATAGGCTGAAAAGCTGCCATTCCACCGATTACGATGCCCGCCGCGACTGCGGCGATCCTGGTCATCCGACGGCGAATACTTAGTGGAGCCATAGGGCTTTCTCCTCATCCCAGCCGGTTGGACTGCAGTCAGAATGCTGCCAGTCGATGGGTTTGTTCCGGTCCTTGGTTCAGAATATAGAACGGGCGGGAAGATTTTGCGCCTCCCGCCCGAAAACTTTTCGTTATCCGCGAATGATCCACACAAGAAATACGCCGATAACCGCCACGATCAGGCCAGTTGCCCGCAAGGTCTGGTCCGGTGTCTCCAGCGCGCTGCGCATGATGGACTTCATGCCACCGGGCACAAGCGCGTAGAGAACACCTTCAAGCACCAGGACCAGGCCGAGCGCCGTTACCAGTTCGCTCATTGTGCAGCGAGCGACGGATTCCGGTCGGATACGCCCTGGCTACCGTTTCCATCAGTACCCGGAGCCGGCAAGATACCGGTCGGGTCCTTGAAGAAGCGGAAGAAGCTTGAGTCAGGCGACAGCACCAGGCTGGTATCACCGGACCGCAATCCTGCCTCATAGGCCTGCATGGACCGGTAGAAGGCGAAGAATTCTGGATCGGCACCGAATGCCTCGGCAAAGATCCTGTTTCTTTCAGCGTCACCGGTACCACGCATGATTTCCGAGTCACGGCGTGCTTCAGCAACAAGAACGGTCGCGTCGCGATCCGCACGGGACCGGATCCTGCGGGCAGCTTCTTCACCCTGTGCACGGATTTCCGTGGCTTCCTGCTGACGCTCGGTCTGCATACGGGCGTAAATTGCCTGCGAGTTGGCGTCCGGCAGATCCGCACGGCGGATCTTCACGTCGATCACCTCGATGCCGAGCTGTTCGGCATTGGCATCGATATCCCGGCGAATGTTTTCCATCACGCCGGTACGGTCGTCGCGAACAAGTGCCACGAAGCTGGTGCGGCCGACTTCGGAACGAAGCGAAGACTGCAGGAACGTCGACAGGCGCCGGTTGGCGGTCTGGATGTTCTGGACACGCTGATAGAACAGCACCGGATTGGAGATCTGGTACCGCGCGAAGGCATCCACGATCAGACGCTTCTTGTCCGAGGTGATCGGCTCAAGCGGCGGCATGTTCAGGTTCAGGATGCGCTTGTCGAAGTAGACGACGTTCTGAACGAACGGGATCTTGAAGTAGAGACCCGGCTCCTTCTTCGGCTGTTCGACGATCTTACCGAACTGCAGGACAAGCGCCTGCTGGGTCGGATTGACGATGAAGACCGAAAGGTAGGCGACGACCGCTGCGATCAGCAGGACGATTGCAAGAATACCACTACGCATGATCAGTTGCCTCCCGCGCGCTGTGCAGGGGCGGTCTGACGCCCGTTCAGGTCATTCAGCGGCAGGTACGGCAACACGCCGGAGCCTGTCGAGTCGCTGTCGATGATGATCTTGTTGTTCGAGCCCAAAACTTTTTCCAGGGTTTCGAGATACAGGCGCTCACGGGTCACGTCCGGTGCTTTCCTGTATTCTTCGTAGATCTTGGTGAAACGCTGGGACTGACCGGTTGCCTCGGCAATGGTCTGGTCCTTGTAGGCGTTTGCCGCTTCCAGAACGCGTGCTGCTTCACCGCGCGCTTCCGGGACCACCCGGTTGGCGTAGGCCTTGGCTTCGTTGCTGATGCGCTCTTCGTCGGCACGTGCGGCCTGCACGTCACGGAAGGCGTCGATAACCTGAGCAGGCGGGTCAACGCGCTGCATCTGGACTTCGCCGATCTCGATACCCGACTGATAGCTGTCGAGTGTCTTCTGCATCAGGCTGGCAACGTCATTCTGGATGGAAACACGGTTTTCCGTCAGGATGGAGTCGATCTTCGATCCGCCGACAACCTCACGCATCGCGCTTTCGGCCACGGCTTTCACAGTCGCTTCCGGATCCTGGATATTGAACAGGAAGTCGGCAATACCCTGGTTGGTATTCCGGATACGCCACAGCACCTTGAAACCGACGTCAACGATGTTTTCGTCACCGGTCAGCATCAGGCTTTCTTCCTGAACATCGCGTGCGCGCACGACGCCGGAGCTGCTGACGTTTTCTTCGGTGCCAACAGTGGTTTCGCGCTGCAGTTCGACTTTCGGGGTGTAAACTTCACCGATCGGATAAGGCCAGTTGTAGTTCAGGCCAGGAGGGGTCTGATCCTCGACCTTGCCGAGTACCAATTCGACACCGACCTCGCCTTCATCGACAACATAGAAGCCGAAGGCCAGCCAGACGATAAGCGCCACGCCGACCACGATCCCGCCGCCGATGAAACCCAGGCCGCCGCCGCCGCCGCCCGGAAGGACGTTGCGCATGCGGTCTTGGGTACGTTTCAGGAGCTCTTCAAGATCGGGTGGGTTTCCGCCTCCACGGTTGGAGCCACCACCCCACGGGCCGTTGCCATTACCGCCGCCGCCACCGCCGCTGCCCCAAGGGCCGCCGTTGTTTCCGCCACCTTTCCAGGGGCCACCGCCACCTGACTGATTGCTCCAAGGCATCAAAACTTCCTTCTTTGACGTCCGGCACGTTATGCCGGACAGGGATTTTCACCCGTTCTGACTCACCGTTGGTTATAGGGAGGTTACCGTATGCTTTCAACGGAAAGCCCCACGTAAAAACCTCCCAAAACCCGTGCGTTCCCGTGCCGCAGGTGGTGGTAAACGGGGAGACTGTCAAGACCGACGGAACATTTGGCCGCACCCAGCCGGTATTTGGCCCGACAAGACGGGCTCAGTTCACGTTGGCGGAACGGATCATGTCGACGTGCAGAATACCATCCTCGATATATTCTTCAGACACCGTCGCAAAGCCCAGGGAGCCGTAGAAAGCCTCCAGGTAAGCCTGTGCGGAAACGTGGATCTCACACCCTGGAACCAGAGCCTCCGCCTTGTCGATGCCGGCCTGCATCATGAGACGCCCGAGCCCGCTCCCCCTGCCTGCCTTGGCAATAACCACCCTGCCAATGCGGGCACGGCCATGCTGCGGTTCTGTGAACAGGCGGATTGCGCCCAGAAGCGCTCCTGCCTCCTCGTCTCTGATGAGGTAATGCAGCGCCGTCTGGTCCTTGCCGTCGATGTCGGCATAAAAAGACGCCTGCTCCAGAATGAATATATCCTGGCGCAGTTTGAGCACTTCATAGAGGTCGTTGAGGCTTAGCTCATCGAAAGTGGCCCATCTGGCCGTCAGATTGGCAGGTAAACTCATGAAAACGGATCCGATAGGTATTCAAGCCTTGCGGCGGTAGGTGACGAAGGTGAAATCTGCGCTGTCGCGTTCGGTGCGCTGGCCCGGCTCCCGACCGACTTCCTGCCACACCGCCGGATCGATGTCCGGAAAGCGGGTGTCTCCCGACGGCTGCGCGTCCACTTCGGTGATCTCGAGACGGTCGGCTTTACCGATCGCCTGGGCATAAAGCTGCCCCCCGCCGATGCACATCACCTGGTCGACGCCAAGATCCGCGGCCAGTTCCATTCCCCGCCGCAGCGCCTCTTCAAGGGACGTCGCAGCTTCCGCACCTTCCGGCGCATAGTCCGGATCCCTGGAAACAATCACATGCGGACGTCCCGGCAAGGGCTTGCCGCCGAACGACAGAAACGTCTTGCGCCCCATGATCACCGGCTTTCCAAGCGTCAGCCGCTTGAAATACTTCAGGTCCGACGGCAACCGCCAGGGCATGTCGTTATCGGATCCGATAATCCCGTTTCGTGCCACCGCGGCAATCAAGACAAGTTCCGGCAAAGCCATCTCCGAATCCGGTTTTCAATTCCTCAAACGCCTCCTAGCATGGAAACGCGAGCCAGGAAAAATCGCAGACATTTTTCTTGCCAGGCTGTCGGATAAGCGCCCCTTGGCACGTCCTTGAAACTGGACCGCCACGACCAGGAGACTTTCGGAATGTCCGACTTGATGGAAACCGTCTTGATCGAACGCACCCGCGCGTTGATCCCGGATGACAATGTCGAGCAAAAGCGCATGTTCGGCTCCACCTGCTTCATGGTCGACGGCAACATGCTGGTCTGCGCTTCCAGACGCGGGCTGATGGCGCGTGTGGGAACCGAGCAGCAGGAAGAGGCGGTGGCAAGGCCCTTCGCCTCGGTCTGCAAGATCGGTGGCCGGCCCATGCCCGGCTTTATCCGGGTCGCGCCGGAAGGGATCGAGAGCGACGAAGACCTGAAGAGCTGGATCGAGATGGCCAGAACCTATGTCAGCGCACTCCCGCCCAAGGCTACCAAGGCCAAAAAGCCGAAAACCGGAAAGACGGCAAAATGACAGGTGTCGGTTTTCAGCCAGAAACCTTCCGCTTTCTGGAAGAGCTTGCCGCCAACAACACCAGGGACTGGTTTGAAGCGCACACGGCCGACTACCAGCGCTTCGTCAAGGTTCCGGCCGACGCGGTTCGCGGCAGGCTTGCCGAAACGCTCTCGCGGCTTTGCGGCCACAACCTCACCTCAAAGCAATTTCGTATCAACAGGGACCTGCGCTTTTCCAGGGACAAGACACCCTACAACACCCATGTCCGCATGGCCTTCTGGCCGCAGGACACCGCTTTCCAGGGCAAGGACGCGCAACCGCCCAGCTTCTTCCTGTCCGTGGAAGCCGATCATGTGCGCACCGGCGCAGGGTGCATGCGGTTTTCAAAACCGGTGCTCGGATCGTTTCTCCAGACCCTCGAGACGGACAACGGCGAGGACATCGGAGACCTGATCGCCCATATGACGGCTGCCGGGTTTGAAATGTCCGCCCCAGATCTTGCCAAGGCTCCTCGTGGCTTTCCCGCGGACCACCCACGCAGTGGTCTCGCTCGGCACAAGGGTCTCGCCGTTTGGCGAGACGTCAGCGATATCGGATCGCTTCAGGGGGCAAACGGCCACGAAGCGATTGCAAGGGTTATTGAACCTGCACTCCCCTTCTGGCGCTGGCTGATGACACTTCACGCGCACCGGACCTGACACATTGATGGCGGGCAATACTCAGAACGCAAGACGAAATCACTTGATCCAAAGCGCTTTGAAACCTATGACCATCGCATTCGCGTTTCCACTCCAGATGAGTTCCCATGGCACTTCCCAAAGACCTTGCGCTCCGTTTTCCCGGCGATTTTCTGTTCGGCGTTGCAACCGCTGCCTATCAGATCGAGGGCGCAACCAGCGAAGATGGCCGCAAACCCAGCATCTGGGATGCCTTTTCCAAGATGCCCGGCCGCGTTTACCAGAGGCATTCCGGAGACTTGGCCTGCGACCACTATCATCTTTGGGAAAGCGATCTGGATCTGATCAAGTCACTCGGCGTCGACGCCTACCGATTTTCCATCGCCTGGCCGCGCATTCTTCCCGATGGCCGAGGACCGGTGAACGAGAAGGGTCTCGACTTCTACGACCGGCTGATCGATGGCATGGTTGCCCGTGGTCTGAAGGTCTATCCGACGCTGTACCACTGGGATCTGCCGTTGACCCTGGCGGGCGACGGCGGCTGGACCGCCCGCAGCACGGCGGAAGCGTTTGCGGACTATGCGGAGATTGTCGTCAAACGGCTCGGCGACCGGATGGACGCACTGGCCACCATCAACGAGCCCTGGTGCATCTGTCATCTCAGCCATCTCTACGGCATCCATGCTCCCGGTGAAAAAAGCATCGAGGCCTTCGCGGCCAGTGTGCACACGCTGAACCTGGCACATGGTCTTGGCGTTCAGGCTGCCCGGGCCGTAAAGCCGGACCTGCCGATGGGGATCGTCATCAACGCGCATTCCGTCTATCCGGTCAGCGACGCGCCGCAGGACAGGCAAGCGGCAGAGCGCGCCTTCCAGTTCAACAACGGTATTTTCTTCGAACCGTTGTTCGAGGGGAGCTATCCGGCGGATGTGCTCAGCGCCTTCGGCGACCACATGGACATTCGCGACGGTGACCTTGAAACCATTCACCAGCCTCTCGACTGGTGGGGGCTGAACTACTACACGCCGCTACGCGTGAAAGCAGACACCAATGTCGGCGCGGCCTATCCGATGGCCGAGACGGTTCCCCCAACTCCGGGGCCGGAGCTGACCGATATCGGCTGGGAAGTCTATGAAAAGGGCCTGTCGGATCTCCTGAAGGATCTCGACACCCGTTACCCGCTTCCGGACTGCTACATCACTGAAAACGGCGCCTGTTACAACGACGAGCCGCAGGACGGTGTCGTCAACGACCAGCGCCGGATCGACTATCTGGAAAAACATTTCGGTGCCATTGCCGATGCACGCGAGGCTGGCGTTCCGGTGAAAGGCTATTTCCTCTGGAGCCTGATGGACAATTTCGAGTGGGCCGAAGGCTACAAAATGCGCTTCGGTATCGTTCACGTGGATTACGACACCCAGGTCCGTACGCTGAAGAACAGTGCCCTGTGGTACCGGGACTTCCTGGAAGCGCATCGGCAGGGGTGAAAGCGCTTCGAGCTTTCGTCCTGCATTGCGGATCAGCGCAACCAGCACGCACGCTTAACATAACCTCCCCTCCTTCCCCCTCATCCTGAGGATGTGTTGGTGTCAGGATCAGGTGTTCAAAGGCGAGGCTACGCTTCCCGTAAATTCGCCAGAATGATCTCGCTCCAGACCCGGGTCGGCGGGATCCAGGCGGACCAGTCGTTGTAATTGCCGGAATAGATGACGGCCGCAACATCGGCCTTGGGGCACAGCCAGAGTCGCTGGCCACCATTACCGAAGCCGGCAAACCAGGGTGTCGGGCCGCCAAGAGCCGGAACGGGAACCTGGCCGCAAAACCAGAAATAGCCGTATCCCGGCCCTTCGCTGGTTTCGATGATTGGCTGCAGTGAAGCTCGGATCCAGGCTTCGGGAACGATCTCCCGGCCTTGCCAGATACCGTTGTCAAGAACGAGACGTCCGATCTTCAGCAGGTCGGGCGCAGCCAACCTCAGCCCGGACGCCGGCGAATAGGCCCCGTCCCGGCCGATAGACCAATCGAACTGATTTATGCCAAGCGGAGAAAACAGGCGTTCCCTTGCATAATCGGCAAGCTTCTGCCCTGTTCCCCGTTGCAGGATCTCGCCCACCAGCGCGGTGGCTCCGCCGCTGTAGATCCATCGGGTGCCGGGGTCTCCCACCAGCGGCCGCTCCAGAATGTAACGGTACCTGTCCGGGGCCATTTCCATGGCGATTTCGCTGTTTTCCGGATCGGTATAGGGGCGGGTCTCGTCCCACTCCATGCCGAGCGACATGGTCAAGGCGTGCTCCACGGTCCGTTCCATGCGTTTCGGATCCACAGCAAGGTCGGCATATTCGGGAAAAAGCTCCAGCACCGGCGTATCGAGCGTCGGCACCTCGCCCCGCTCCAGTGCAATGCCGTAGAGCAAGCTGACGATGGATTTGGTGACAGAACGCAGGTCGTGAAGGGTCTCGGGGCCGAAGGTTACCTCACCGATCGGACGGCCCCAGTTTTCGTCCTCTCCCTTGCCATAACTTTCCAGAACCGTCTCACCACCGCGTTCTGCAATCACGACATGAAGATGCGGCAACAAACCTGCCTCGGCACCGGCGCAGAGCTTGCGGCCAAGGGACGTATCGAACCCGCGACGCTCGGCAGCCGCCGTGTGGGGTGAGAGCGAAAGACCGTCGGTTGACTTCATGGAGAGCTCCCTTGCGTGAAACCTGAAGGAAGTGTCGGCAGTTTCATCGCCAAATGCGAGCGTTATTTGAAAGGTTTATTGCCGTGCGAGGAGCTTGACCTTCCACCAACTGGAACCACCATAGTGAGGGGGATAAGCAACTTACGTCAGGAAGGTGGGAGAGTGGATCGGCGTTCGTTCTTGAAAGCATCGGTGGCAGGAGGCCTTGCTGCAATGTCACCAGCCTTTGCTCTGGCAAAAACGGAAGAAGGTTTCTTCGACCTTGCGGCGGTCAAGGGACAGGCCCGACTTTATGGCAAGGACGGCGGCCTCTCGGATCTCTGGCTCTACAACGACCGGCTGCCCGGCCCGCAGATACGGGTCAAGCGCGGCGAACGCGTCAGAGTGCGCTTCACCAACAACCTCGACGAACCCACCTCGGTCCACTGGCACGGCATCCGCATCGACAATGCCATGGATGGTGTTGCCGGCCTCACCCAGCCTCCCGTCGCCCCCGGCGAAAGCTTCGACTACGATTTTGTCGTGCCGGATGCAGGCACCTTCTGGTACCACGCCCATAACATGAGCTGGAACCAGGTGCCGCGCGGCCTCGCGGGCGCACTGATTGTCGAGGACGACGAGCAGACCTTCGACCCGGATTGCGACATCACACTGATCCTCAACGATTGGCGCCTGGACGAAAACGGTATCCTGGAAACCGCAAGCTTCGGTGCCATGCACGACTTTGCCCATGCCGGACGTCTGGGCAACTGGCTGACCATCAACGGCGCTTCGATGCCGGACATTGCGTTGAAGATGAACCGCTGGCACCGGCTGCGCCTGATCAACGCCTCCACGGCACGTATTCTTGATCTGGCTCCGGCGCGGTTTGGTGCGAAGATAGTCGGACTTGATGGGCAGGCCTTTGACACCGCGCGGGAGGTCGAGGGCACAGTGCAACTGGCGCCGGCACAGCGCATGGACCTGGTGCTGCGACCTCAGGAAACAGGCAAGCTGCCGTTCGAGATGATGACCGGCAAGCCGTTCACCTTCGCCAACTTCGTCGTCTCGGAAACCGAGAGCGAAGACCTGCCACTCGTGTTGCCACCGCCGAACCGGTTGCCGGAACCCGATCTGAGCTCTCCCTGGGAACTGCCATTGGTGATGGCGGGTGGAGCCATGGGCGGCATGCAGTCGATGATGAGACACGGCGTCGAGATGGACATGCGCCAGATGATGTCCGAGGGACTCTTCTGGGCTTTCAACGGTGTGGCCGGTATGGAAGATGATCCGATGTTTTCCGCCAAGCGCGGTGACACGATCCTTCTGGAAAGCCGGAACGACACGGCTTTTCCGCATGCGATCCACCTGCATGGCCATCATTTCCGCGTCATCGAGCGCGATGGCACGAAACTGGAGAATCCCGACTGGCGCGACACCTTCACAAGTCAGCCGCGAGAGACCGTCAAGATCGCCTTTGTAGCGGACAATCCCGGGAAATGGCTGATCCATTGCCACATGCTCGGTCATGCGGCTTCCGGCATGATGACCTGGTTCGAAGTGAGCTGAACGAGCCGGTGGCTAAACCGCGATCGGCGCGGCAATATGCGGGAGCGGATCGTAGCCGGTCAGTTCGAAGTCTTCGAACTTGAACGCAAAAAGATCCGTGACATCCGGATTGATCTTCATTTCCGGCAAGGGCCGCGGCGAACGTGTGAGCTGCTCACGGGCCTGGTCGAAGTGGTTGGCATAAAGATGCGCATCACCGAACGTGTGCACAAAGTCGCCGGGCTTCAGGCCGGTCACCTGGGCCACCATCATGGTCAGCAGCGCATAGGAGGCGATGTTGAAGGGCACGCCCAGGAACACATCCGCCGACCGCTGGTAAAGCTGGCAGGAGAGCTTGCCGTCAGCCACGTAGAACTGGAACAGCGAGTGGCACGGCGGCAGGGCCATCTCGTCGACCAGAGCCGGGTTCCACGCCGAGACGATCAGCCGCCGGCTTTCCGGGTTGGTCCGGATCATCTTCAGCAGATTGGCGATCTGGTCGATGGATCTGCCGTCCGGAGCGGGCCACGACCGCCACTGGTAGCCATAGACCGGTCCGAGATTGCCGTTCTCGTCCGCCCAGTCGTCCCAGATCTTCACCCCGTTTTCTTTCAGATACCGAATGTTGGTATCGCCCGCGAGGAACCACAGCAGCTCGTGAATGATCGACTTCAGGTGCAGCTTCTTTGTCGTGACACAGGGGAAACCTTGCGAGAGGTCGAAGCGCATCTGGTGGCCGAAGATCGAGCGCGTGCCCGTTCCGGTCCTGTCGCCCCGATCAACGCCTTCGTCCAGGATTTTCGACAAGAGATCGAGATATTGCTGCACGGCGGAAGCCTTCGCGGTCAGGAGATCTGGAGTTTGTGGTTAACTTGGCAGATTTTTCCGAAAAGACAGCCCCTCCCCCGCACTTTCCCCAACTTGGCACGTGCTGTGGAAGAATGGCCATGCGCCAAGCCGGCAAACGACATGCTTTACCAGAAGCCTCTTTCATTTCAGGGCCGAAGACCTTATATCAGGGCTGCTGGTTCGCCAGCTATGGCAATAAATGGTCAGTGCAATAAACCTATCGGACCCGGGGGCGGTACCCGGCGCCTCCACCCAAGCCCATGGGGCTAAGCTACGGAAACTCCATGGGTTTCGGCGGGGGCGAAATAGGATCGACGAGGGCGTAAAGACTGTGCTTTTGCTCGGCATTGTACCACCGTTATCGGGCTTTCTTAATAGTTGCAAATGACAACTATGCTATGGACAACGCTGTCGCAGCGTAACGCTGCGCCGGTAGTCCACTAAGTCCTTTGAGGTAGCACTCACGGGCGGGGTTCGGAGGCACCTGGCAACAGAAGCCTCCACTTGATCTTCCCATGTATTTGCAGCGTCCTACATAGGTTGCATGACCAATGAGCGATGATTGCCGGGTTGCACACATTAATCTGGGTTCACTTGGAAAAGAGCCTTTTCTTTTTGATCTCGGCCCGTCAATGTGCTCCTGATAGTGGACTTTTCCAGCGAGATTCGACGAAAACCGATGTCTGAAGACCTTCTGCGATACGATATTCTGATCCAGGACGCGCTGCGTGGAGCGGTGAAGAAAATACTTGCCGAAGTCGGTCGTACCGGGCTGCCCGGAGACCATCACTTCTACATCGCGTTCGACACCAATGCCCCTGGCGTGCGCATTTCCCAGCGGCTCAAGGAGCGCTATCCGCAGGAAATGACCATCGTGCTGCAGCACCAGTTCTGGGATCTTGCCATCGGCGAACATGCGTTCGAGGTTGGTCTGTCCTTTGGCGGCGTGCCGGAAAAGCTGCTGGTGCCTTTCTCTGCCATCAAGGGTTTCTTCGATCCGTCCGTACAGTTCGCGCTGGAGTTCGACCCCGGCAAGACGGCGGAAGAACTGCCGGAAGAGCTGCTGGAAGCCGTGGAAGAGCTTGCCAGGGCCGAGCAGGAACATGCCGACAACGAAGCCAGGCAGGACGACGGCGCAGGCGACAAGGAAGCTGCAACTGCAGACACCAAGGCGAAACCTGCCGTGCAAGCTGCCGAAAGCAGTGACGGTGGCGGCGAAGTCGTTTCCCTGGATGCATTCCGCAAGAAGACCTGAGATCGGGAGCCTTTCCCATGAGCGCGGAGATCATCAATCTGCGCATGGTGCGCAAGCAGAAGAACCGTCAGGACAAGGAAAAGACGGCCGAGGACAACCGGCGCAAGTATGGCCGGTCCAAAGCCGAACGTGAGGCGGCCCGTCAGCGGCGGGAAACGCTGGATGCCCATGTCGACGGGCATCTTCTGGAAAAACCTGACGACCCGGATGCCGAACAATCCGATAAAGCAATAACAGACGCAGACAAAATCGAAGCCGATCCTTCTGGCCCGGGCTCTTCCGACGATCGCAGCTGACCGCCAATGGCTCTGTTAAAGCGCTCCCTCTCCCTTCATGGCCACCGCACCAGCCTGGCGCTGGAACCGGAATTCTGGGCCGTCGTCGACGCCTACGCCGACGCCGCGAACAAGTCCCTCGCCGGACTGATTGCCGAAATCGACGACAATCGCGACCCGGAAGACCCGCTGTCTTCGGCAGTCAGGGTCTGGGCCTTGAAACGGGTCCAAATGGAAGCTGGTCTGATTTCGGAGGGATGAACGGCTGACAATCTGATTTCCGGTCCCCTGCTTTTCGCCTGCCCACAGCGCAGCTAGAAGTGCCCGGACTGCCTCTGAGCTTCAGCCCTCTTGCCGCCTCTGCAACATACATCTCCCTCATCCTGAGGAGAGATTGCTGAAACTTTGAGTGAAAAGGACTGGCGGCTTCTTTTCCGATCGCCGTTCAATGGGCTTCAGGCAACACCTGCCCAATATCGACGAGCGAAGGCCCGTCGTACCAGCCTGTCACTGCGCGCCGGGCAGAACCAGCGGCGAGCCGACGTCGCGCGTCAGAAGGTCTTCGATGGAGACCGGCGGGTCCAGGGGTGGCAGGCTGTTCGAAGGAGTGGTGACCGGGGCAGTATCTGGCGCTGCGGTCAGGTCTTCCAGGTCTGGCGTCTCCAACACGGCCCGAATGCGCTCGGCAAAGGGAGCCGCGGCAACAGCTGGTGCCGGGGCAGGCGCAGGCACTGGCGGCGGCGCGGCGCGGGTTTCCCTGCGCGGCGCATCGTCGGTCTTTTGCGGAAGGGCTGAATTTTCCTGCTTGTCCGGATCCGGCTGAGGCTGAATGTCTCCTCCGGACTGCTCTTGCTCAAGACGAAGCTGCTCCTCTTCGGCCGCCCGGGCTGCCTGACGTTCCCGGCGGGCTTCGCCTTCCCGCTGGTTTTTCAGTTCCCGCACAAGCCGGTCACGTTCCAGAATTTCCGCCTGAAGCTTCTCAACGCGTTCAACCTCCCGCTCAAAGGCACGCAGGGTGAGATAGGCGGTAAACGGCGCGATGTCGACGCGGCGTTCCGGAGCCTCGACCGCCCCTTCGAACAACAGTCCGACCTGCGGTTCAGCACCGGTGACCGCGTCCTCGCCCGGATCGACTTTCAATGAGAAATCCGCGTCGAGATCGTAACTGGCGAGATTGACCTCGGCACTGCCGAAGATCTCCGCCTTTTCGGCATCGACAACAACGTTGCGGGCGCTCAGTCGTCCGCCCACCATTGTCAGCGTGCCGTCAACGCGCTTGAACGGAAGACTTCCCGCCGCCATGTGGCTGACGAAAACGTCACGGATCTTGTTCTCCTGAAGGTCCAGCCCCGCATCCACCGCGCGTGTCACCAGCGGGAAGGCCTGCGGATTGAGACCGCGGAAGTCGCCGTTTTCCATCGAGAACGTACCGCCACCGTTGAGGCCTGACACGATTGCCGAGATCGAGCGACCCGCCCCTTCGAATTCCAGATAAAGGTCGAGCGTGCCGGAAGCGACCGCCCTGTTGTCCGGCCGCCAGGATACCTGCCTCAGATCGGCATTGCCCAGTTTCACCCGGCCGGAAACTGCGGCCTCCGCCTCGGTCCGGCGTATCGAGAGGCTGCCGTCAAGCTGACCACCGGCAAAGGCTCCCTGCAGTCCGTCCAGGCGGAACAGGCTGGGAGACAGACGAAGTTCGGCACTCGGACCGGTAATGGCGGTGTCCTCGTCCAGCAGCATTCTGTCTGCCTTGAACTGCATTGTCAGGTCGAGGCCATCCAGAAGCGGCGATCCGAACGGGGTTGTCGGCCAGATACTTGAACCGTCCCCCGCCGAGAACCACTGATCGGGACCAAGGACCAGTTCCGTCATTGTGCGCAGATCGGCCTCGGAGACGGTTATCTCACCGGAGAAACGTCTGTTACGTTCGCCCGGTGCCGGTTCAAGGTCGCCTTCCAGACGACCTTCGAACGTCGTCGTTCCGAGCGAGCCTTCGGCCCTGCTGACGGCCATCGAGCTGCCAATCCCTTCGACATCGACCGAAAGCGCTGCAGGGATCGTGCCGCTCATGACCGGCAGAACCCGACCGGCCATCAAGGCCAGTGGGCCAAGGTCCGCTGTCTCTGCGGTCACCGAAACAAGGTATTCCGGCGCCTCATCCTTTTTCAGGGTCAAGGTTCCGTTGGCTTCAACGCTGGATCCGCCGATCTCCGTGGAAAGGTCGGTGGCCAGCCCCTTTGCCGGAATGCCGGAAACATTCAGCGCCAGATGGCCTGTTCCGGCAGCTTCCAGAGGAATGACGTCAAAACCGAGCTGCTGCAGAAGCCGGCCGCCATCCGGGCCCTTCAGTTCCACGCCGACAGCAACTTCGGCATCGTGCCACTGGTCGACACGGCCCTTGAGCTCGGCATTGATCGCAGCGTCGGCGCCGCCCGCGCTCCCATCCAGGCGCAGTGTCATATCCGTTGCTTCGCCAACCGCAGCCGCCTTCAACTCGGCATCGAACTTGGCAGGCACCAGGCTTGCGGCTGCGCGTTCCAGCCGTTCAACAAAGACTGTTTCGGGAAACAACCCGCCTGCCAGCGCAACAAGACCGGACAGGTCCCGGGCGTCGAGCGTTCCGGACACGGCTCCCTCGGGTGCTGAAAAGAGATTGCGGATATCGCCGGAGACATCGAGCCGGGCGCCTGCAAGGTCATTTGCAAACAACCTGTCGATCCTGACACCGCCGTCCGAATACTCTGCCTCCAGCGCCAGACCTTCGCCCTCGACACCGCGTGCCACCACCTGTTTGGCACGAAGGCGCAAGGAAACATCGAGCCCTTTTGGATCTGCCGGTTCCCCCGCTTCGACAGCCTGAGGGTGAAGCAGGGCAGCCAGGTTTTCGATCTGGTCCAGATCGAGCCGGTCTGCTTCCAGAGAGAGCGAGAATTCCGAATTGCCGCTGCGTGGAATGCGGTAGGCCAGGCCGCCGCGGGCTTCGGAACCGGCGATGGTCAGACGCAGATTGTCCAGCGCCGCACCTTCGGACACGAGGTTCAAGCGTCCTTCCAGGGAAACCGGTTCGATAGTACCGACGCCGGCTTCCTTCTGCCGCCACCAGCTGAGAAGCGACCCCGGCTGGTCCGAGCTGATAGACACCGCACCGCGATAGGTCAAAGACGGCTCGAGGCCGAGGTCGCCCTGGGTGGCAACCGTCGTGCGGCCCGGCAGGCGTCCGGCAAGGCGCGCGACGCGCCAGCCGCCCAGCATGGTTTCAAGATCCAGGCGAACATTCTGGATGATGCCGCCACCGGCCACCAGCGCCGGAACATCCATTGAAACGGCACCGTCGATGGACGGCAGCGGCACGACACGCAGGGCAGCAATCAGCCGTGTCGCCGCCTCGTTGATGTCGACAGGTGATTGCGGTCCGCCGCCCAGCAACCTGTCCAGATCGACCTGTTTCGACTTCGCACGGATTTCAAAACGCTTTTCGCCGGCATAGATCAGATCCGCATTGCCGGTCATGCTCAAGCGCCGGTCTTCGGGACCATAGCGGAACTCGAATTCGGGTACCGCGACCTCGGCGATATCGGCAGTGAACTGCCCTTCCGCCTGCCAGATATTCGGATCGTTTTCTTCCAGCGCAACCGAGGCGATGGTGAAGCGGCCGTCGAATTCGGGCGCGGCGTCGGCCACCTGAAGCTGACCGTCGAAAGCAAAGTTCACCGGCCTGTTGGTGGGGGTGACTTCGCCTTTGACGCGCAGTCCGGCGTTTTCCTGTGCGCGGCCAGTTGCAAGACTGACCGTATAGGGCGCACCATTCAGCGTGAGGCTGCCGGCGCCTCGGAACGGACCTTCCAGCGAGCGTGCGGATACGACCAGATTTCCGTCGTCGATCCGGTTGATTTCGCCGGACCGCGCATCGACGATCGTCAATGCGCCATCACGGATCGTCACCTTTTCGAAGGACAGGTCATCCGGTGCCAGTTTGGCTATGGCGCCGCTCGACGTCATCGCCGTCAGCCAGTCCAGTCGACCAGCCTCATCAAGTGAAAGCGACAGGTGCGGACGGTCGAGTTCCATGTCGAGAACCCGAATCTCGCCCTTCAGCAGCGACGGAAGCTCGATGCGCATGTCGAAGCGCGAGACCACCAGAAGCGGATCTTCGGCACCACCGACACGCACGTCGGAAAAACTGATGGAGGGCGCGGGCAGAAGCCGCAGGTCCGCCTCCCCCAGCACAGTCACCCTGTGCCCGAGCGCGCGCTCCGCATAGCTTTCGAAAGTCGACCGATAGACGGTCCAGTCGATAAAGAACGGCCCGACCAGCGCTGCCACCAGCACCAGAATGACTGTTACACCCAACGTGATGTAGACGGAGTTCAGGCCTTGTCTCCTTGTTCTCCAAAGTCACCGGATATCGTACCGGATAGATGTAGCCGATCCCTGCTGCAGTGCAAACACAGGATTTCCGGCGCTGGCCGGATCGCCGCCCTGCGGCGTCCGGCGGAGCAAAACGAGCTTATTGAACTGATTCGATACAATATCATGACTGCGGCAGGATCTTGCCGGGATTCATCAAATTGTGAGGATCGAGTGCCTGTTTGACAGCGCGCATCACGTCAAGCGCCTCGCCATGTTCCTTGGCCATGTATTTCTGCTTGCCCTGGCCGACACCGTGTTCGCCGGTGCAGGTGCCGCCCATGGCGATCGCCCTCAGTGCAAGCCGTCCGACAAAGTCTTCCGTCCGTTGCTTTTCTTCCGGATCGTCCAGGTTGACCAGGATCTGAACGTGGAAGTTACCGTCACCCACGTGCCCGACGATCGGCGCCAGGAAACCTTCGTTGCGGATATCCTCGGCCGTGGCGGCAACGCAGTCCGCAAGCCGCGAGATCGGCACGCACACGTCCGTCACCATGATGCTGGCTTCAGGCTTCAGCGACTTGCCAGCCCAATAGGCGTCATGGCGGGCTGCCCAAAGTTTCGTCCGGTCTTCGGCCGCTGTCGCCCACTTGAATGGCCCGCCGCCAAACTCCTCGGCAATCGCCGAAAAAGTTTCCGACTGCTCTTGCACGCCGGCTTCAGATCCGTGGAACTCAAGGAAAAGTGTCGGAGTTTCAGGCAGATCCAGCTTGGAATAGATGTTGCAGCCGCGCACCTGAACTTCATCCAGAAGCTCGATACGCGCTACAGGCAGACCCATCTGGATGGTGGTGATCACAGCGTTACAGGCGGACGCCACATCCGGGAACGGGCAGACGCCACCGGAAATCGCTTCCGGCTGACCGTTCAGGCGCAAGGTCAACTCGGTGATGATGCCGAGCGTGCCTTCCGAGCCGACAAAAAGCCGGGTCAGATCATAACCCGCCGAGGACTTCTTCGCCCGGCCACCCGTCTTGATGATCCGTCCGTCCGCGGTCACCACGGTGAGGCCGAGGACTGCGTCTTTCATCGTACCGTATCGCACAGCGTTGGTGCCCGATGCACGGGTGGCCGCCATGCCGCCGATGCTGGCATCCGCACCCGGGTCGATCGGAAAGAACAGGCCGGTGTCGCGAATAAAGCTGTTGAGCTGCTTGCGCGTTACCCCGGCCTCGACCCGGCAATCCAGATCCTGCGCGTTGACCTCCAGAACGTTGTTCATGCGGGACAGGTCTATGGAAACGCCGCCGAACGGTGCATTCACATGCCCTTCAAGCGAAGACCCCGTGCCGAATGCGATCACGGGAACCTTGAGAGCCGCGCAAATCTTGACGGCTTCGGCGACTTCCTCGGTCGTCTCCGCAAAGACAACGGCATCGGGCGGCTGATTCTTCAACCAGGTGGTGGTGTGGCCATGCTGTTCCCGCAGAGCCATGGACGTGGAACAACGGTCCTTGAACAGGCCCGTCAGTTTTTCGATGGCAGCGCCGATCGCGCCATTCTTTTCAAGGACTTGCGCTCCGTCGGACGCGGTTGCCAATTCCGGCATTCTCTTTCCTCCTGGGGCCGCGCTTTTGTCTGCGCGGTAAAAAACCGAATATGTTAGCCCCGGCCCGAAAGGTCAAAGCCTAATGGGCATTTCCCGCAAGGTTGGACACAATGGCGCAAGGAGGATTGTGAAGGTGACTTGGGACGCAAAGCCGGTGGAAAGCGAAATCATGACGGTCAAGGACGACTGGATCGATTACAACGGCCATCTGAACATGGCCTATTACAACGTCCTGTTCGATACGGCTGTCGATGAGGTCTTTCACCGTCTCGGCATGGGTCCCGACTATGTGAAGACCCGTGGCGGCTCGTTCTTCACCGCAGAGGTACATGTGTGCTACCTGCGCGAACTCAGCGCCGGCATGAAGGTGATCGCGACGCTTCAGCTTGTCGATTTCGACGCCAAGCGTGCGCATTTCTATCAGGAACTGCGCCACGCCGAGGAAGGCTGGCTATCGGCGACATCCGAACAACTGAGCCTTCATGTCGACATGAACGCCCGCAAGGTCGCTCCCTGGCCGGAGGACATTGCGGCCAACCTGACGGCCCTGTCGCAAGCTCATGCCAGTCTGCCGCGCCCGGAGCGGGCTGGACGCCATATCGAGATCCGCAAGAAGCCCTGAGCACCCAATCGACGCGAGAACAAAAGCCCGTGGAGCGGCAAACCACTCCACGGGCTGATATCAGACGCGATTGCCTCAGCCGTAGTGGTTGGAGACCACGACGCCGGCGATTTCCTTGGAATCGACCACCCCGACCACATCATCCGGGCGCGGAATACGGCCATCGCCCGACACGATGATCGCGCAACTGCGATTGCGGTTGTTCATGCGCGTGATCACCGAATTCATGATGTTGGTTGCCGGTGCGATCACGAAATCGTTTGAGAGGATCGCGCGCAGCGTTTGCCCAGCGAAGCGGTCGGCCTGGTACGGAATGGTGCCGAGGCGCACAAAGCCGGCAATCCGGGGCCCATCGGACGCGATGATGTGAGATCCGCCATCGGCACTCACGGCGGAAATCGCTTCCTGGACAGGCGTATCAAGCGGCAGGATCACGAAATTCTTTGCCATCACTTCCTTGATCGGCTGCACCAGATACATGTTGGTGTGCCGGTTGAGCGGGATCGGTTTGCCGCGATGGCGCAGCTTGACCGTGTAGATGTTGTCCTTGATCAGCCAGCGCCGGACACCGACCGCAATCGCGACCGCCAGAACCAGCGGCACGATGACGTTATAGTCTCGGGTCATCTCGAAGATCATCACGATGGCAGTCATCGATGCGCCGGTTGCACCGCCGACGAGCGCCCCCATGCCAACAAGCGCAAATTCCACCGCTGTGAAGCCACTGTCCGGGAACAGGTAGGAACACAGGACCCCGACCATTCCGCCAAGCGTCGCACCGATAAACAGCGACGGCGAGAAGACACCGCCGGAGGCCCCCGCACCAAGGCTGATCGACGTCGCGATGATTTTCGCGATGAAGAGAACAGCCAGCAGTATGAACGTGTAAGGGGTCGAATTCAGGATATCCTGGATCGTGGCATAGCCGACGCCCGCGGTGTGGTAATGCCCCGTGGTGAGCATCAGGACATAGCTTAGCGTGCCGATAATCAGCATGCCGATGATGTTCTGGGTGTAGTCATTGCCAGGGAGCTTGGGGAACAGGTCCTCGCACCAGGCGAGCGTGCGAATGAAGGCCCAGGAGGCAATGCCGGCCAGGACACCGAGCAGTGCATAGGCACCCAGCTGGATCGGCGCGATGGCTTCGATAGCCTCTTCCGCGGAGATCGGCACGATAAAGGCGGGGTCGAGACCAAAGGCAATCCGGCCGACGTATGTGGCTGTCGCCGTGGCAACGACCACGGGCAGGAATGTCCGGTTGCTGACCTCGGGCAACAGCATCTCGACAGCAAAGAGCACCCCGCCAAGCGGTGTGTTGAAGGTGGCGGCAATCCCCGCCCCTGCCCCGGCAGAAAGCAGCGTGATCTTTTGCCAGCGTGGCAGATGCAACGCCCGGGCGATCGTCGAACCGAAGGAGGCCCCGATCTGGATGATCGGCCCCTCGCGGCCGACCGAGGCACCGGTTCCGATGGAAATCGCCGAGGCAAAGGATTTCACCAGCGCCACCACGCCGCGAACATCGCCCTTCTTGTGGTAGACCGCGAACATCACCTCCGGCACGCCGTGCCCCTTGGCCTCCGGAGCGAAGGTCTTCACCAGAAACACCACGATCAAACCGCCGACGACGGGGACAAGAATGACCAGAGCGCCAAGCGGACTGGCATCGGCAAACTGGTTGGCGTCGTAAACGGTCGAAAACTTTCCATAGTAGAAAAGATTGTGAACGACCGAGATCAGATATCGGAAGAAAACCGCGCCAATGGCTGCGACGATCCCGATAAAGAACGCCACAAGACACAACATGGGCACAGAAAATACGCGTTCTTCGCGCGCGTCTGAGGGGCCGTCACCGGACAGTGACGGGGTATCGGACGGTTCAACAACGGACATGGCAGGCCAACACTTTTTGGCTGAGAGGGCTACTTCTGGCGATTTGCCGGAGCCCAAAACAGCCGGTCTAGGCGACCGGGATGGCGACATGGCCTGAAGGCTTCGACACCCCCTCCTTAAACCTGAACATATGAAAATCAAGGGACAAGCCGGATTTTTTCAATTTTGACGGTGAAGTGACGCGGTTCCTCCGTAAAATGGGGCCGTAATCCAGATTGGCTTTTAATCTCAGTTGAGTCACGCCGACCAAATGCCAGACCGATTGAACTTTCTTTATAGGCTCGCCCCTTCCATTCGCTCCGGCATCGCCGGGCTTCTCGCTGGCATCGGGTTCAACTTCAGGGAATTTCTGCGTCAGAAAAGCCATATCGTCTGGCTGCTGGCCCTTCTGATCGGCTCTTTCGTCTCCTGGGCGGCCATTATCTTCCGTGAAATCATCAGCCTGGTGCAGCTGCCCTGGCTTGGCACGGCGACAGAACGTGTCGTCAGCGCCGCCGCGACACTGCCGTGGTACATGATCGTTGCCGGACCCACCATTGGCGGATTGCTGGTTGGCCTGCTGCTTCAGTACATGCAACCGATGCAAAGAACGTTCAGCGTGGCGGACGTGATCGAGGCTCGTGTCAAAGGCGGACGCGGGCTGCCGTTCTGGCCGGGCATATCATCAGCCCTTATCACGGCGCTATCGCTCGGCTCCGGCGCCAGTGCCGGGCGTGAAGGCCCGGTCGTGCACCTGGGGGCAACCATCGGTGCATCGGTCGGGCGCCTGTTTCAGCTGCCGGATTCCGCGCATCGTATTCTGCTGGCCTGCGGCGTTGCCAGTGCGGTGTCCGCGTCTTTCAACGCACCTATCGCAGGCGTTCTGTTCGCACATGAGGTCATTCTCGGGCACTATGCGATGTCGGCCATTTCGCCCATCGCGATTGCCGCCGTTACGGGAACCGTATTCTCCCGGCTCTGGTTCGGCGACGTTGCCGCCTTCGTCATCCCGGGACACCAGATTACCTCCTATTGGGAATTTCCGGCCTTTGCGCTTCTGGGCCTGGTTTCCGCCCTCGTTGCAATCCTGTTCCAGTTTGCATTGATCGGAACGGATTGGGTTGCCCGCAACATTTCGATGCCGGTCTGGCTGCGACCCGTTATCGGCGGTTTCGCGGTCGGGCTCATTGCTCTGGTCTTTCCCGACGTGCTTGGCGTCGGCTACGAGACCACTGACGCTGCCCTCAAGGACCAGTTGCCCCTGGCGATGCTGTTCGCTCTGCTGTTTGCGAAAACAGCCGCGACCGCGATCACTCTGGCGTCCCGATTTGGCGGCGGCATCTTCTCGCCATCGCTCTATCTCGGCGCAATGACCGGAGGCGCCTTCGGGCTGATTGCCGCCTCCGTCTTTCCCGAACTGGCTTCAAGCGAGGGGCTTTACGCAATCCTGGGAATGGGGGCCGTTGCAGCAGCGGTTCTCGGCGCGCCCTTTTCAACAACCATGATCGTTTTCGAATTGACCGGCGGCTACACGCTCTCGATCGCCCTGCTGCTGACCGTGTCGATTGCAACGGGCCTGACACAGGCCGTTCATGGCAAATCCTATTTCCACTGGTTGCTTGGCCTGCGCGGCTATTTCGTGAATGACGGCATCCACCGCTTTCTGGGAGAAACGGTCAAGGTGAAGGATTTCATGGACCCTCCCCCGGCCAATGAGGAGGATTGCATTTTCCGACCCGGTCAGGACGGCAGTTACCTTCATGATACCGACTCGCTTGAAAGCGCACTGAAAAGCTTTGATTCCTGCGGAGAAGCCTCGCTTCCCGTCGTCAGCACCAAAGATGCAACCAGGATCGTCGGACAGGCGCGCCACGTAAAGGCGCTCAATCACTTCAACTCGGAGCTGATCAAGGCCAACGAGGAAGAGCACCACTAACGGACACCAGCAGGAATCCCGCCTGCAGGATTGTCCGCAAGGTCAGAATTTCGAAGGTTCCGTTACCAGGATCTTGCCCGCATAGCGATGCGATGCCTTGCCCTTCAGGCGGAATTGCAGATCCTTCTGGGCCATGTAGAACCGGGCCTGGCGCCCCCTGAGGCCTGGCAGATCGAACGGGTCAAGCCCCGCCCACGGCAGGAATGGATTTCGACGCAGCGAGCCATAAATGCCAACGCGAACCGACGGCCGCTTACTGGCGGCACGGGCATGAAAGCCGTGGGTATCGGCAACGACCAGCGTGTTGCCGGGAACCGCGAACCTCACCGGCTCGGGATATTTCAGCCGACCCAGTTCTTCCGGAGCAAGGCGGAAGGAACCGCGAGCATGCAGCGTGTTCTTGTCCCCACAGGCCGACAGGCTCTGTTCACGTTCCCATTCCAGCCGTTCCGGCGTCAGCCGGTGCGATCCGGGAATATACGTGAACGGTCCCTCGGCATCATCGATATCATAAAGGAAGAACCACGATTTCGCGGTCTGATGGAAAGTGTCGGAATGGAACGCCGTTTGCGGGTCGGCCTTCCGCTTGGTGTCCGGATTGGTCATGACAATATGCAGGTAGACCAGTGGATCACCATTGGTCGAACCGACATAACGCAGACCGTTCTGGAACGGCTTGCTCCAGACGAAGGCCTTCAGACGAGGCAAATCTGCAAGCACACTGGGCGGCAGGGGAACGAACCGCGTGACGGCATTACCCTGGCGCATGTCCCAGGCATCGAAGCGCGTTGTTTCGACTTCCTTGCGCAGCGCCGCCAGTTCATCTTCCGGCAGAAGGTTGCGTGTGGCGATAAATCCGTCTCTTGCATAAGCTGCGCGGTCAGCTTCCGGCAGCAGGTGCTCCAACCTGCGGCGGCGCGAATCCGCCATGGATTCCGCCAGCTTGATGCGCTTGGCGTGCAACCCGGCCTCGTTCAGCCGGCGGCTGCCAATCAGCGGGTTGTCCCGAAACGACTTGGCTCCGGTTGCCAGCTCGGCAGCGTAGAGCGGCATCTTGAGAACATCCGCGGCGCGCATTGAAAAACCTCAGCTCGATAAACAAGAATTCAAAATAGGAAGGCCGGTCGAAACCGGCCTCCAGGATCTTTTAGATCGCTTTTGTCGCCTGTTCCAGCCAGATCCGCTCTTTCGCGCCCACAAGCGGACCGATCTCGGCGCGGACCCTCTCATGATACCGGTTCAACCAGTCGCGCTCGGCAACCGTCAGCAGAGCAGGCTCAATCAACCGAAGATCCATGGGCACAAGCGTAATCGTTTCGAAGCCGAGCATCGGGCGTTCCCCACCCGGCAAATCACGCGCAGGCGTGACGACTTCCAGGTTTTCGATCCGGATGCCGTATTCGCCCGCCGGATAGTAGCCCGGCTCATTCGACAGGATCATGCCCGGTTTCAGCGGCACCGTGCCGGTTTTGGCAATACGTTGCGGTCCTTCGTGAACACTGAGGTAGGCACCGACGCCGTGACCGGTGCCATGGTCGAAATCAAGACCGGCCTTCCACAGATCGATCCGGGCAAGCGTATCGAGCTGCGCACCCGTGGTACCTTCCGGGAACTTTGCGGTCGAGATCGCAATATGTCCCTTCAGCACCAGCGTGTAGTGCTTCTTCATCTCCGCACTGACCTCTCCAACCGCAAGTGTGCGGGTGATGTCGGTGGTACCGTCTTCATACTGGGCACCCGAATCGATCAGGAACGGTTTGCCAACCGGGATCTTGAGATTGCTGGACCGGCTGACCCTGTAGTGGCAAATCGCCCCGTTCGGGCCTGCACCGGAAATCGTGTCGAAGGAAATATCCTTCAGAACACCGGTTTCCCGGCGGAACTCCTCAAGCTTTTCCGCAGCGCTGATCTCATCGAGATCGCCCCGGGGAGCGACTTCGTCAAACCAGCACAGAAAATTGACGAAAGCAGCTGCATCGCGGACATGTGCGGTGCGCGCGCCTTTCAGTTCCGTCTCGTTCTTGATCGCCTTCGGCAGCAGGATCGGGTCTTGCGCTTCCAGCAAGGTTCCACCTGCCCTGGTGATGGCGTCGGCGATGCCGATCCCCGCCAGGCCCGGATCAATCATCACCCTGGCACCAGCCTTGCCGAGACCCTCCAGCCCCGGTTTGAAATCAGCAGGTTCACTGAGGTCCGTCAGATCGGCGAGTGCATCGCGAACGGAATTGGACAACTTGCGGCCATCAATGAACAGGGACGGCTTGCCTTCTGCCGGAACCGTGGCAAAGGAGAGCGGCAACGGCGTATGGGTGACGTCGGACCCGCGGATGTTGAACAGCCAGGCAATCGAGTCGGGCTGCGTCAGCACGCAGGCATCCGCCTTCTTGTCTGCGAGGGCCGACTGGATTTCGGCAATCTTGTCCTTCGCACCGCGTCCGGCAAGCTCAACCGGATAGAGCGAAACCTGACCAAGTGGCGGCTCGGGACGGTCCTTCCAGACACTGTCGACCGGATTGTCGTTCAGCTTGACCAAAGTGGCGCCGGCCGACTCACAAATCTCCTCGAGACGACGAACCTCTCGCACCGTATGCAGCATGGCATCGATGCCCAGCTTCTGCCCCGGCTGCAGTCGTTCGGCCAGCCAGTCGGTCACGGGCTCATTGACAAGATGGCGCGCCGGAAAGACCGCCATGTCGACCTGGTCACGCACCTGAATGGTGTACCGGCCGTCGACGAAAATCGCGGCTTCTTCCCCCAGAACCCCAGCCATGCCGGCAGATCCCGTAAAGCCTGTCAGCCACTGGAGGCGGCAATCATGCGGCGGAACATATTCGCCCTGATGCGCATCGGCACGCGGCACGAGAAAGCCGTCGAGACCACGGCGGGAGAGTTCGGCTCTGAGAAGCGCCGCATGCGGCGCACCACAGGAAGGATCACTGAGATCGTCAAAGGTCTGGAACATGGCCGCAAGATAATTTCGCGACCCCATCCGATCAAGCTGGATAATTATTCCGCTTGAATTGGTTCAGCAGCATAATCTTCCCCGCATTTCGCACCGCAGCAAAATCTTTCGCATATGCGAAGAGCGCAAGGCTGGCATGCGTTTCGAGGCCTACCTGAGGTCCCGGCAAAAGCGCATATAGAGGTCACACAAGAAAAAGACGTTCTCCCTAGGGAAGCTCTTAACCTTCAAATGGGATTGATCACGATGACCATGAAAACGACCACTTCGACCCGCGCTGGCGGCAGCTTCATGCGCCGCGCTTTCGACCGCATGATTGAAGCCCGCTCCATCCAGGCACGCCGCTATGTCAACGGCTACCTGCTGTCACTTGACGACGCGACCCTGGCCTCCCACGGCTATGACCGCGCCCAGCTCGAGCGCGAAGGCACCTCTACCAGCGCGTTCTAAGGGGCTCAGGACGGTTTAAGTAAAGACCACTGTGCACAAGAAAAGACCCGCCGAAATTTTCGGCGGGTCTTTTTGTATCTGCAGTCAAAATTTTCCGGCACCAGAATAAAAGAAACGGCTCTCCCCTTCCCTCATCCCGCGGAGCCGAGCGTCGACAAGCGTCTTGCGGGCGAGGACATGATCATTGCTGCTTCCTGGCAGATTGCGGACGCAGTCAGGCCTGTTTACGTCCCCGCACAAGAGTAAGCGTCAACCAGCCGTCCTTTTCGCCGCGCCTGTCCAGAATGAAACCCTGACAGCCATAGGCGAACAGGATCCGGGGGCCGTCTTCCACCCTGAGGCCGGACAGCACGAGGGTTGCGGTCGGCGTCATGCGTTCACCGATGGACTTCGCCATCTTCATCAGCGGCCGCGCCAGGATGTTGGCGATCACCAGATCGAACGGACCAAAGAGACGAAAGCGGCGGTCTTCAATTCCGTTGGCGGTAAAGCCACGAACAAGATGCCCCGCACCGTTGAGCCGGGCGTTTTCCAGCGCCGTTTTCGTCGCAACAGGGTCGATATCGGTTGCAAGAACCAACTGGCGGGATTGAAGCGCAGCGGCGATTGCCAGCACGCCTGTTCCCGTTCCAAGATCGAGAATGCTGTCATACGCGCGCATGGACAAAAGCCTGTCGATTTCCTCCAGGCAACCCGCGGTCGTGCCATGGTGACCGGTTCCGAAGGCAAGCGCTGCTTCGATCTCGATGCCGATGGCACCACCTGGAACCTTGTCCCTGTCGTGGCTGCCGTGAACAACGAAACGACCGGCTTTTACCGGCTTCAGCCCTTCCAGGCTCTTCTCGACCCAATTGATATCCGGCAGTTCTTCTGCTTCCAGCGGCGCGGCAAATGCATCGGCGCCGACACGGTCGCGCACCGTCGCAGCCGCCTCTTCCGGCTCCTTGTCGAACAGAAGAATTTCAGCCGCCCACAGGCGTCCGTCCGGCGTTGCTTCGTAGATGGTCACCGGATTGCCGTCATCCTCAAACGCCCGTTCAAGGATCTCGGAGATCCGCTTGGCTTCCAGTTCTTCAGCCGTGATCCGTACCCGGATGGTTTTCATCGCCGCTCGCGCCTGTGGTTATTGGGGTCAAGGCGTGCGGTATAGCGGGAAGCGGCCAGTGATGCCAGCTTGAAACGGCCCCGTGACTGGGCAAACCGGGCCTCTGCCCCATTTCATTGGGAAATGCGAGGAACCACCCATGACTTGCCCCCGTTCGCGCCTAAACTGGCTGCAAGTGACCGGATATCTGGTTGCTGCGCTTCTTTGCCTCCAGCTTCTCACCCTCCCCGCTTTGGCGACGTCCGAGCAGGATCAACTGTTTGAAGCCTTGAAGAACGCTCCGAATGAAGAGGAGGCCAGCAAGATCGAGGATAGCATCTGGCACACCTGGCTGGATGCCGCCCCTACGCCGGAGATCCGGCAGAAGGTGGACGAGGCCATGCGTAAACGAGGGTCCTATGACTTTCAGGGTGCGAAGGATCTGCTCGACACGGTCGTGGAAGAAGCTCCGGATTACTCGGAAGGCTGGAACCAGCGTGCCTTCATCCTCTTCCTGCAGGGTAATTACGAAGCCAGCCTCGAAGATATCGAACGCGCCCTTGCCCTGGAACCACGGCACTTTGGCGCCTTGTCCGGCAAGGCAATCATCTTCATGACGCTCGGCAGAGTGCAATTGGGCCAGGAAGTGCTGCGCGAGGCCATCGGAATTCATCCCTTCCTGAAGGAACGCGACATGCTGATCAAACCGCAAGGTGTCGATCTCTAGAACGCCCCCAGGCTCAAAGTGTCTCAGGCTTTGGGGCCAACCCAAAAACACATCAGGCGCGAGACCATATTCCCGGTTTATTGGAGCGTAGTCGTCGGAAGCAGCTCACCGGACTGGTTTTTGCAACCAGCCGGTCAGTGCCGTTCGACGAAACTGTCGATGACCTTCTTCACCCCTGCCTTTTCAAAGTCGATGGTCAGCTTGTTTCCCTCGATCGACTTGATGGCGCCATAGCCGAACTTGATGTGGAACACGCGTTCACCCAGAGAGAATTGCGATGGCGTGTCACTGACGGATTTCGCCACCAGCTCCCCTTCGATGGTCAAGGGCCCCTGACGCTTTTGCCGCGCAGACTGATACCCACGGCCGCCGCCATCGGAAAATCCGCTGGAGGACTGCTTGGCACGCTGCGCACGTTGCCAGCCCGGCGTGGAGTAGCTGCCCTTGTCGAAGGGATCATGACTGTCGAACCGGGACGGTCCGTAGCCGCCACCGCCATAGCCGCCATAGCTGGACGAAGCTTCGGCAATCTCGACATGGTCCGGCGGCAGCTCATCCAGAAACCGTGAGGGAACGGTTGACTGCCAGAGACCGTGAATGCGCCGGTTGGAGGCGAAATAGAGTTTTGCGCGTTTCTTCGCCCGGGTGATGCCGACATAGGCCAGCCGGCGCTCTTCCTCCAGACCGGCGCGACCGGATTCATCCAGCGCGCGCTGGTGGGGAAACAGCCCCTCTTCCCAGCCTGGCAGGAAAACCGTGTCGAATTCCAGCCCCTTGGCCGAGTGCAGCGTCATGATGGAAACAGCGTCAGTCGCATCCGCGCTGTCCCGGTCCATGACGAGGGAAATGTGCTCCAGGAAACCGGCCATGGATTCAAATTCGTCCATCGACCGGATCAGTTCCTTCAGGTTGTCGAGCCGTCCCGGCGCTTCCGCCGACCGGTCCTGCCGCCACATCTCGGTGTAGCCGCTCTCATCGAGGATGATTTCCGCCAGTTCGGTGTGTTTCATCTGGTCGAGCTGACGCCGCCAGCGCTCGAAGTTGTCGAGCACGGACTTCAGCGCGTTGCGTGGCTTCGGCTTCAGTTCTTCGGTATCGATAAGCTGGCTTGCCGCCTGCATCAGCGGAATGCGCTCTGCCCGGGCAACGCCATGGACCAGTTTCAGCGTCGCATCGCCAAGACCGCGCTTGGGCGTGTTGACGATGCGCTCAAACGCCAGATCGTCCGCAGGCTGCGCGACACAGCGGAAGTAGGCCATGGCGTCGCGGATTTCCATGCGCTCATAAAAGCGCGGACCGCCGATGACCCTATAGTTAAGCCCCAACGTGACAAACCGGTCTTCGAACTCGCGCATCTGGAAGGATGCCCGCACCAGAACCGCCATTTCATTGAGCGAATGACCTCGCGACTGAAGTGTCTCGATCTCGTCGCCGATGGTACGCGCTTCTTCTTCGCTGTCCCAGACGGAGGCCACTGACACCAGGTCGTGGTCGGGTTCCTCGAAATCCGTGAAGAGCGTCTTGCCGAGCCGGCCTTCGTTGAAGGCAATCAGGTGGGATGCGGCAGCCAGGATATGGCTGGTTGAGCGGTAATTGCGCTCCAGGCGAATGACGACGGCGCCCTTGAAGTCATGTTCGAAGCGCAGGATGTTATCGACTTCCGCGCCGCGCCAGCCGTAGATCGACTGGTCATCATCACCGACACAGCAGACATTCGGGTTGCCCTGGGCCAGCAGCCGCAGCCACAGGTACTGCGCGATGTTGGTGTCCTGATATTCGTCCACCAGCATATAGCGGAAGCGGCGCTGATATTCCTTGAGGACATCCGGCTGGGTCTTGAACAGCGTGATGACATGCAAAAGCAGATCACCGAAATCGGCCGCGTTCAGGATCGACAGGCGCTCCTGATATTCCTCGTAGAGCTTTCGGCCCTTGCCGTTGGCAAACGCCCGCGCCTCGCCTTCCGGGATATCCTTCGGCCCCAGAGCCCGGTTTTTCCAACCATCCAGCATCCCGGCAAAGGCCTTGGCTGTCCAACGCTTGTCGTCCAGCCCTTCGGCCTGGATGATCTGCTTGATAAGGCGGATCTGATCGTCGGTGTCGAGGATCGAGAAGGACGATTTCAAGCCGACAAGTTCGGCATGCTTGCGCAGGATCTTCACACAGATGGAGTGGAACGTGCCGAGCCACGCCATGCCTTCCACATTGCCGCCGACAAACCCGGCAATGCGTTCCTTCATCTCGCGTGAAGCCTTGTTGGTGAAAGTGACCGCCAGAATTTCGGACGGCCGCGCCAAGCCTGTTGCCAGGATATGGGCGATGCGTGTTGTCAGCACGCGGGTCTTGCCCGTACCGGCACCAGCCAGCACCAGAACCGGCCCTTCGGTTGTTTCCACCGCCAGCCGCTGCTCCGGGTTCAGACCCGTCAGATAGTCCGGCGCCCGCCGTGCCGCCATCGCCCTGGCCGCGATCCCACCTTGCGGCCGCACGGGTGCAGGCGCGGACTCCGCCCGCGTGCCGATAGGCTGGAATGGATCGTCAAAGGAATCGTCGTACCCGTCCGGGTCGGTCATGGTTTACTGGTCCGGTTTCAAGCGCTTGTTTTGAGAACAATATAGCAACATACCGGCGCTGGCGAGGCAGGAATGACCGATTTGGTGGGGACAAGAAGCGGGCTTTTCTTATTTGAACCGGCAACTGCGTGAGGCCGCCTCCTTTGACAAAGCCGCGACAGATTTCAGGAACCCCGGAGGTTTGCGGTTCCAGCGAGCACAGGGGTTACTGGATCCCGGTCTTGCCGCTGCGCGTCAAACCGGGATGACGAGAAGCAAAGGCAAGTCATGAAGCCGCTTCCTTGTCATCCCCGCGCAGGCGGGGATCCAGTAAACAAGGGAGCCTGTTGCTTGACCAAGTGGCGGGAGAACAAGCCATGCGCAGCAAACGATGGAAGCGACACAAAAGTGTCAGGCCAGGTTTGGAAACTGGTCGTCCCAGTTTGGATTGCGTTCTTCGATCAAACGGATCTTCCAGGCACGATTCCAGCGTTTGAGCTGTTTTTCCCGCTTGATCGCCCACTCGATTTCCTCGTGAACTTCATAATACATCAAGCGATGCACGCCATATTTCGCGGTAAACTGGCTTCCGAGGCCTTCACGGTGCTGCGAAACCCTGCCCAACAGGTCATTCGTCACCCCGACATAGAGCGTGCCGCCCAGTCCGCTTGCAAGAATGTAGACATAGTATTGCTGATCGAGGTGCAACGTGGAGCCTTCGTTGAAATTCTTCCCGTATAAACGTTAGTCCTGCTGATATGACGCAGCCGATACCGGTTTCGGGAAACCCGGCGGTTAGTGGTTCCAGCGAGCACAGGGGGTACTGGATCCCGGTCTTGCCGCTGCGCGTCAAACCGGGATGACAATGGATGACGGTGTAGTGTGAAATAAAAACAGAGCCCACCTCCCCATTTTGTCATCCCCGCGCAGGCGGGGATCCAGTAAACGCAGGCACCGGTGGAGCAAAATGCCTCTGCCCCGGTCCTTTCGTCAAAAAAACCGGATGACAAAACACGAAGGAATACCCGCTCAGGCTCCCACGAGATCGAACCAGTCGTCCTCGGAGATGACCTCGATCTCCAGCTCCTGTGCCTTTTTCAGCTTTGAACCAGCACCAGGACCAGCCACCACGAGATCGGTCTTTTTCGAGACGGAACCGGCGGTCTTGGCACCAAAGCGTTCTGCCATGGCCTTGGCTTCGTCGCGGGTCATTCGTTCCAGCGAGCCGGTGAAAACCACTGTCTTGCCTGCGACCGGCGAGCCGGAGGCGTTGATCTTTTCCGCGTCCTTGGGTGACACCTCGACCAGAAGCGCATCGAGCTGGTCGAGATTGTGTTGCTCGGCAAAGAACTCCGCCAGCGCCTCGGCAACGATATGGCCGATGCCGTCGATGTCATTGAGCTCTGTCCAGGCTTCACCCGCCGTGTCATGCGCCGCCTTCATGGCAGCATAGAACGCCGCCCAGGAGCCATAGGCACGTGCCAGAAGCTTGGCGTTGCCCTCGCCCACATGGCGGATGCCAAGGGCGAAGATGAAGCGATGAAGGTCAATCTCTCGTCGCGCGTTGATTGCCTCGAAAAGGTTCTTCGCCGAAACGGCACCCCAGCCTTCCCGGTTGCGCAACTTGGTGAGAGAGCGCTTGTCCCGCTCCTCCAGCGTGAAGATGTCCGCCGGTGCCATCACAAGGCCTTCCTTGTAGAAGGCGTCGACCTGCTTGTCGCCGAAGCCTTCGATGTCGAAGGCATTGCGCGAGACGAAATGCTTGAGCTTTTCCGTTGCCTGGGCCGGGCAAATCAGACCGCCGGTGCAGCGGCGCACCGCATCGCGGCGCCCGGTTTTTTCCTTTTCCTCGCGCACCGCGTGGCTACCGCAGGCGGGGCAGATCGTCGGAAACTCGAAGGCTTCCGCCCCATCGGGGCGTTTGTCCAGATCGATATCGACAATCTGCGGAATGACGTCGCCGGCACGCTGGATCTTCACCGTGTCACCGATGCGAAGATCCTTGCCGCCGCGGATCGTCTCTCCGTCCTGGCCGATACCCTTGATATAGTCTTCGTTGTGGAGGGTCGCGTTTGAAACGACGACACCGCCCACCGTGATCGGCTCCAGCTTGGCAACCGGCGTCAGGGCACCTGTTCGGCCAACCTGGATCTCGATGTCGTTGAGGATGGTGTAGGCCTGTTCGGCCGGGAACTTGTGCGCGATCGCCCACCGGGGAGACCGCGAGACAAAGCCGAGGCGCTCCTGAAGGTCCAGCCGGTCGACCTTGTAGACCACACCATCGATATCATAATCGAGCTGGGCGCGGCTTTCCTCGATGCCGTGATAGACCCCGAGAAGCTCTTCCACGGTTTTACAGCGTTTCATCAGCGGATTGACCTGAAAGCCCCAGGCTTCCAGCTGCTTGACCATGCCGAACTGGGTGTCTTCCGGCAGCTCGCTCATCTCGCCCCAGGCATAAGCGAAGAACCGCAGCGGGCGGGATGCCGTGATTTCGGATTTCAGCTGGCGCAATGAGCCGGCCGCAGCATTGCGCGGGTTCGCGAAAACCTTGCCGCCATTGGCTGCCATGCGCTCGTTCAGCGCCTGAAAATCCTTGTGCGCCATATAGACTTCGCCGCGCACTTCAACGACGCCCGGCACCGTGCCGGACAGCTTTTCCGGAATATCCTTGATCGTCTTCGCGTTCTCGGTGACGTTTTCACCTGTGGTGCCGTCACCTCGCGTTGCGGCGTAAACCAGAGTGCCGTTTTCATACCGAAGAGACAGCGACAGACCGTCGATCTTCGGCTCCGCAGTAACCGCCAGAACCCCCATCAGCGGATCGAACTTCAGAAACCGGCGCACGCGGCCGACGAAGTCCCGGACGTCGTCATCGTTGAAGGCATTGTCCAGCGACAGCATCGGCACCCGGTGAGTAATCTTGCCGAAACCGGACGCCGGGGCCGCCCCTACCTGGGCAGAGGGACCATCTTCAAGAATGAGATTGGGAAACCGGGCCTCGATGGACGCGTTCCGCCGGCGCAGGGCGTCATAGTCCGCATCCGAGATCACCGGGGCATCTTCCTGGTGATATCGGCGGTCGTGCTCGGCGATTTCCGCCGCCAGCCGTTTCAGCTCGACCTGTGCTTCCTCCTGCGTCAGGGCATCGATGTCGGTTTGGGCGAAGGAAGTGTCAGTCATGATGTCTTCACGAAATGTGTCAGCGGGACAGGCCGAGTTGATGACCGGATTAATTCGGATACCGGAACCGAATGGCGGGCTCAAGCGTTGATAGCACATCGAACCGGCAAAACTCGATGCTGGTCAATGTTGGAATGAGGAGACACGAATGGCTTATCAGGACCGTGAAACGCATTATGTCGAGAAGACGAACGGCAACAGCGCTGGCTGGTTTATGGCCGGAGCGCTTGTCGTCGCGCTGATCGCAGGCGGCCTGCTCTATGCCAATGGCTTTTTCACGAACGACGAAGAGCTGAGCATCGAGCTGAATGTCCCCAACCTGGGAGAAGGTGAACTGAAGCTGCCTGACATGAAGGAAGCACCGCTCGTCAAGGAGCCGTAAGACCATTTCTCATTTGAAAACTGCACCACAGGGCGGGAGCTTCGGCTAACCCGCCCTTTTTTTGTCCACCGCTCCGGAGCCTGTTTCCTATTCCGCAGCCGTCAGCAGCCTGCGCGCTGCGGCACGGGCTTCTTCCGTGATAACGCTGCCGGCGAGCATCCGGGCGATTTCCTCGCTGCGGTGGTCTTCATCAATACGCTGAACGCGCGTTGCCACCCGGTCCTTCTTGGTCGCTTCCTTGGCGATCAGGAAATGCCCTGCAGCGCGAGCTGCCACCTGCGGGGCGTGGGTAACCGTCAGAACCTGAACGCTGCCGGCAAGTCGTGCCAGACGCAGACCAATCGCCTCCGCCACTGCACCGCCCACCCCTGTGTCGATCTCGTCAAAAACCAGCGTCGGGGCAGAGCCCTTGTCGGCGAGAGACACCTTCAGGGCCAAGAGGAAACGGGAAAGCTCGCCACCGGACGCGACCTTCATCATCGGCCCCGGCTTCGTGCCTGGGTTCGTCTGGACATGGAACTCCAGTTGATCGATGCCCGAACGGCTGCGGCTTTCCGGATTGCTTTCCACTTCGACGATGAATTTTGCCCGCTCCAGCTTGAGGTCGGGCAACTCCATTTCAACAGCCTTTTCCAGTGCCTTGGCTGTCTTTCGCCGCTTGTCCGAGAGGCTGGCTGCCTTCTTGTCGTATTCGGCACGGGCCTTTCCAGCAGCACTCACCAGCGCCGCCAACTTGTCTTCACCCGCATCGAGATCGGCCAGATCGCCGCTCATGCGAGCACACAGGGCGGACAGTTCGTCAACCGGCACCGAGAACTTGCGGGAGGCAGCACGAAGCGCAAACAGCCGCTCTTCGACAGCTTCCAGTTCGCGTGGATCATATTCGGTCTCACGCAGCGCGCTTTCCAGTCCGCCGCGCGTTTCTTCCAGAAGATCCATCGCCTCGGCAAGTGTGCGGACGGGCTGGCCTAGAAGATTGGGCACCTGGTCGGCCTTGCGTTCCAGACGTCGCAGCAAGCTGGCCAGTTCCGGGATAGGCGACGCAGTGCCGTTCAAGGTTTCAAAGGCTTCGTTCAGATCACCGGCAATCTTCTCGACCGCCATCATGTCCGTCCGCCGGGCCGCCAGTTGCTCCTCTTCGCCGGTTTCCGGCTTGAGGGCTGACAGTTCATCGACGGCAGCACGCAGGAAATCAGCCTCGTTGCGCGCGGCTTCTATACGTTTCTCGTGATCTGTCACTGCCTTGTCGGCAGCGCGATAGGTGGCAAAGGCCTGTGCTACGGCCTCGGCTTCGGCCGTCAGCCCTCCGAAAACATCAATGAGGGCCCGGTGGCTTTCCGGGTCAACCAGCGCGCGGTCGTCGTGCTGTCCGTGGATTTCCACCAGCAGCGCGCCCGCCTGGCGCAGCAGTCCTGCACTGACGGGTTGATCGTTGACGAAGGCCCGGGTGCGGCCGTCGGAGGTCTGGATACGGCGCAGGATGATGTCGCCATCGTCATCGACATCGTTCTCGCGCAGGAACATGCGAACGGGATGATCCGCCGCCACATCAAAGACGGCCGTCACCTGCCCTTGCGCCTCGCCATGACGCACGAGATCGGCATCACCACGCGCGCCGAGTGCCAGCGACAAGGAGTCGAGAAGGATGGATTTGCCCGCACCGGTTTCGCCGGTGAGAACCGACATGCCGGCGGCAAATTCGAGGTCAAGACGGTCGATCAGAACGATGTCACGGATAGACAGCGCGACCAGCATGAAGGGATGCTCCTTAAAGTTCGGCCCACCATATAGGAGGACCGAAGCGTCTTGAAAGAGCCTGTTTGGGCCTTTTCAACCTCATTTGCGAGGCTGAAGCCATTTCGGGATTAAACCAGGCGTCAGATGCTCTTGAAGGCGCGGCTGATCCAGCTGCCGCTGTCTTCGGAAGGCTCGTACCCACCCTTGTTGAGCAGCGAATAGGCATCCTTGTACCACTGGCTGTCCGGGTAGTTGTGCCCGAGCACGGCTGCGGCCGTCTGCGCTTCGTTGACGACACCGAGTGCGTAGTAGGCTTCGGTCAGGCGGAACAAAGCTTCTTCCACATGCCGCGTGGTCTGGTAATCGACGACAACCGTCTTGAAGCGGTTGATCCCCGCGATGTAGTTGCGCTTCTTCAGGTAGAAGCGACCGACCTGCATTTCCTTGCCGCCAAGCTGGTCATGCACGATGCGCAGCTTGCTTTCGGCATCCGGCACATATTCCGATTCCGGGAAGCGCTGGATCAGCTCGTTGAACGCACCGGCAGCCTTCCGGGTCACGGCCTGGTCGCGGGTAATGTCCGGCATCTGGCGGAAATAGGCCTGACCGGCGAGATACAGCATGTAGGCTGAATCCTCGTCCCCCGGATAGAGCGTCACGAACCGCTTCGCCGCAGTTACGGTTTCCGTGTACTTGCCGCGCGAGTAGTTCAGGAACGCCAGGTTCACGAGCGACTTCTTGGAGTATTCAGAATAGGGATAGAGCTTGTCGAGCTCTTCGAATTTCTGGGTCGAATCGCGCAGTTTGCCTTGCGCGCGCAGGGACAGGCCTTCGTTGAACAGAACTTCCGGCGGCGTATCGTTGAGTGCCAACTCATCGAGATCGTCCTTGCCACCGCATGCGGCAAGCGCAAGCGGTACAGCCAGAACGGCCAATCTCAGGAAGGTTTTCATGTGTTTGGCTCTGCTCACTTCAGAACCAGTATCCATTCCGTTCACGCCTATACTCCCGGACCTTTCCGGCCCCTAAGGCCCATGTCATGCGGCCTTGCAAATTTATCGACAGGAGTGTTTAGCGGAAATCACCGGTCCCCGTCACGTCCTCATCGGCCATCTGACGGTTTTTTTGAGCAATTTTATGGCAACCGGTCCAAATAGGTTCCGAATTCCGCCGAAAAGAAAACGGCCGCTTCATCAAAGCGGCCGATCAAAATTATATCAGGAGACGTCAGGCCCGAAAGCAGCTGCGGCTGCGATACCGCCCTTGTCGACCTGGCCGACCTTGCGGAATGCAGGCGACTCGACGATTTCGAACGCGCTCGGATCTTCAAACAGCTTGACCAGGATCGCGTGGTTCATCTTGTGCCCGCCCTTGTAGGAGCGGTAGAGACCCAGGATCGGCAGACCGGCAAGAGCCAGGTCGCCAACCGCGTCCAGCGCCTTGTGACGTGCAAACTCGTCCGGCCAGCGGGTGCCTTCCGGATTGAGAACCTTGTCCTCGGCAATCGCCACGGAATTTTCCAGCGACGATCCCAGGGCAAAGCCCATCTTCCAAAGCTGCTCGACATCCTTCACGTAGCCGAAGGTGCGCGCACGGGAAAGCTCGTCACGGAACACGTCCGGGGTGATGTCGGAAGAGAACTGCTGGCGACCGATCAGCGGCGTGTCGAAGTCGATGGTGATATCGAACTTGGTGCCGTTGTAGGGGTGCAGCTCGCACCATGCCGTGCCGTTGTCGACACGAACGGTCTTCTTCACCTTCAGGTACCGGCGTCCCCGGTCCAGGCGTTTCAGGCCGATCTGCTCGATTGCTTCGACAAACGCAACGCTGCTGCCGTCCATGACCGGCATTTCCGGACCGTCGATTTCCACGATCAGGTTGTCGACACCCATGCCGAAAAGAGCAGCCATGAGATGCTCAACGGTCGCGACGCCTTCACTGGAAGGATCGCCGAGAACGGTGCAAAGTGCTGTTGCGGATACCTTGTTCCAGAGTGCCGGAACTTCGGTGGAGTTTTCCTGGTCGGTGCGGGTGAACACAATCCCCACACCAGCTTCGGCCGGTACGAGAGTGATCGACGCGGGTTTGCCCGAATGAACGCCAATCCCGGTCAGGGTCACCTGATCGGCTAGCGTCGTCTGTCGGTCAACATATGCGGTCATAAAACCCTGCCCTTCCGGTTTGCGGCGGAAACAAGCCCTCTATTTGCCCTTAAAGGGTTACGGACTTTTAACGATCCCGCGTTGGCTGGGAACATAGTCCCGAACCCCAATTGGGCGAAATAAAGCTTTATTACGATTTGTAACGATTCACAGGCTTTCAAATCACTGAATTAAAACGGGAATTTGTTCCGTTACGGAAACAGCCCGGAGCGTGAACTCCGGGCTGTAACGATCAGGGAAGATGATCGGGTCTCGAATCAGTTGGCCTGGCGGCGAAGAAACGCCGGAATTTCCAACTGTTCGTCTTCTGTTGCAGTTACCGGCTTCGGCGTTGCCCGCCCGGTGTTGTCCAGCTGGCCGGCAGCACCATGGGCTGCGGGACGTTGCTGAGGAGCACGCGGAGCGGCCTGCTGAGCCGGCTGCATCTGCGGAGCAGGACGGGCAACCGGTGCGGCAGCCATGTCATGTTCCTGATCTTCTTCGTGATGGCGGCCAAGGCCGCTTGCAAGGCGACGCAGCAGCCCCATCGGGCGGCGGTCGTCTTCGACGTGCTCTTCATAGCTCGGTGCCGGAGCAGGCTGCTGAGGACGCTGCTGGGCAACGGCCTGCTGAGGCTGGGCTACATTTGCAGTCTGCTGCTTTGCCTGGATTTCACGCTGAGCGATCGGCGGGAAATCCTCCACCCGCGGCATGCGCGGTGCAGGGTTATGCTCGGCGGCAACCGGCGGAATGTAAGGCTGGCTGACCGGCATGTCTTCTGCAACAGGTGCCCGGGCTTCGTCTTCGATGTCGAGCATCTGCGGCTTGGCTGCAAGCGAACCTGCTGCCGGCTGCACCTTCTTGATCTCGACTGCCGGATCGCTTGCAACGGCGACCGGCTGCGGATCCGGAATGGCAAGTTCCCGTTCCAGATTGGCAACGGCCTTCGCAGCGGCGTTTTCGGCGTGAGCCTTTTCAGCCAGAGCGGCCGGGCGCTGAGTGTTGATTTCCGGCGTCCGGCTTGCTGCCGGAGCTTCCGCCTTCACAGGCTGAGATGCTGTTCCGGGAAACGTGTTGGCCGCAAGGCCTTCCTCCCTGTCAATGCCGGTTGCAACGACGGACACGCGGATGAGACCATCCAGCGTCTCGTCGAAGGTCGCGCCCAGAATGATGTTGGCGTCGGCGTCAACTTCCTCACGGATGCGGGTTGCCGCTTCATCCACTTCGAACAGCGTCAGATCGTTGCCGCCCGTAATGGAGATGAGCAGGCCTCTTGCGCCCTTCATCGAGGATTCGTCGAGCAGCGGGTTGGCAATGGCAGCTTCCGCCGCCTGCTGTGCACGCTTTTCACCGCTGGCTTCACCGGTGCCCATCATGGCCTTGCCCATGCCGCGCATCACGGAGCGAACGTCGGCGAAGTCGAGGTTGATGAGACCTTCCTTCACCATCAGGTCGGTGATGCAGGCAACGCCCGAGTAGAGCACCTGGTCGGCCATCGCGAATGCGTCGGCGAAGGTGGTCTGGGCATTGGCAATCCGGAACAGGTTCTGGTTCGGAATGACGATCAGTGTGTCGACACTCCGCTGCAGTTCCTCGATACCGGAATCGGCGATCCGCATACGGCGAGCGCCTTCGAACTGGAACGGTTTGGTCACCACACCTACCGTCAGTATACCCTGCTCGCGTGCCGCCCGTGCGATAACGGGTGCGGCACCGGTGCCGGTTCCACCGCCCATGCCGGCGGTGATGAACACCATGTGCGATCCGGACAGGTGATCGTTGATTTCGTCGATCACTTCCTCGGCAGCCGCGCAGCCGACTTCCGGCTGGGAGCCTGCACCAAGACCTTCAGTCACGGCCACGCCCATCTGGACGAGCCTGTCTGAATGGTTCATGGCCAGTGCCTGGGCATCCGTGTTGGCAACGACGAAGTCGCAGCCCTGGAGACCTGCAGTGATCATGTTATTGACGGCGTTTCCGCCCGCGCCGCCGACGCCGAAGACCGTAATGCGTGGCTTCAGCTCCTGAATGTCGGGCATCTTCAGGTTGATGGTCATATTATCCTCGCGACCCACTGGCGCCCCCGGTACGGGAGTAGCCTCTTCTTCCCTAATCTCCTCTGCCATTTCTGGCAGCTCAACTTCCTGGATGTCGTCTTCTTGGCTCATGTCGTCAGAAGCTTTCCCTGATCCATTGGCCCACGCGGGCCAGGTAACCAGATTGCCCGCCCCACCCTGATCTCCGGTTCTTGTGTTCGAACTGTTCGATCTGAGCGACCTGCGGATAAATCAAGAGACCGACAGCGGCGGCAAAAGCCGGACCTTTGGCAGCCTCGGGAAGACCGGCGACGCCTAGAGGCCGGCCAAGACGGACGTTGCGCCCCAGGATGTGACGCGCAACTTCTCCAAGACCCGTGAGCTGACTTGCGCCCCCGGTCAGAACGATCTGCTTACCGACACGCCCGGCAAAGCCGGACGCCGTAAGCCGATCCCTCACGAGTTCAAGGATTTCTTCCACGCGCGGCCGGATAACCCGGGTCAACGCCGAGCGTGGGATCTGGTTCGGCAGGTCGCTGTCGCTTTCCAGCGGCGGTACCGTGAGCATGTCACGATCGTCCGAGCTGGACGCCAGCGGCGAGCCGTAAAGGGTTTTCAAACGCTCCGCATCCTGCAGACGGGTTGCAAAAGCGCGGGCGATATCGGTGGTGACGTGATTGCCGCCAACGGCAATCGCATCCAGGTGCACCATGTGGCCATCGACGAAGACCGACAGTGTCGTCGTGCCGCCGCCCATGTCGATGCAGGCAACACCAAGTTCGGCTTCGTCATCGACGATTGTGGACAGGCCACTGGCAAACGGCGTCGCTACCATGGTTTCCACATGAAGGTGACCGCGGTTGATGCACAGTTCCAGATTGCGCACAGGCGGAACTTCCGCCGTCACCACCTGCATGTCGACGCCCAGCTTGTGGCCCATCATGCCACGCGGATCGCGGATGCCGCGGCTGCCGTCCAGCGAATAGGAGATCGGCAAGGCGTGTGTGACGGCCCGGCCATCGGTCACCGAGTGGCTGGAACCGGCGGAAAGCACCCGCTGGATATCGGCTTCAGACACGCTATCGCCTGCCAGCGGAACGTTGGCGCTGTAGATCTCGCTCTGCAGGCGTCCGCAGCTGATGTTGGCGATCAGCGACTCGACCGTCACGCCGGCCATGCGCTCGGCACTGTCGACTGCCAGACGGATGGCCTGTTCGGCAGCATCCATGTCGACAACGACGCCGGACTTGATCCCGCGCGAGCGCTGATAACCGTACCCCAGCACTTCCACCTTGTGGGAGCGACTGGAGAGAATTGCCTTTTCTTCCTGCGGCACCAGTTTGGCGATCAGGCAGCAGACCTTCGTGGAGCCCACGTCCAGAACCGACATGATGACGGCACGACGGCTCGGCAGCGGCCGCATCTTCGGCAGGTAGAGGTTGTTGTCGGAGCGGCTCATGTGTCACGCTCCTTTTTGCCTGAGCGGCCCTTGCCGCCCGTCATGACCTTGCGCTGTTCGGCAGCCTCGTCGGAGAGGCGCACGGTCACGCGGTCTGCCAGACGCATGTCGATGGCAACGATATCCCGGGACAGAAGCCCGCTTTCTTCATCCATTTTCACCAGATCTGCCAAGGCGGCGTCGATGTTGTCTTGGGGCAAGCGGATAGAAATCCCATTCTCAAGCTGCAGGTCCCAGCGGCGATCGCTGATCAGGAACGCCGCGCGCACGCGCGGACGCAGGCCCGGGACCTTCTCCAGCGCGGTGTTGATCTCGGATGCCCTGCGCTGAGCACCGTGGTTCACGACAAGCAGCAGATTGGCATAACGCCCATCCACCTCGTCGGTGATCACGTCACCTGATTCGTTTACGATCGAGACCATGTCGCCGCGCTGCCACAGCGCATAGGGCACCCGTTCCTCGATGTTGATCTGCAGCGTGCTCGGATAGAGCTTCATCACCGAAGCGCTCTTCACCCAGGCCATCTCGTTAAGACGCTCGCGAGCGCTATTGGCGTCGAACAGGGCGAGCGAGGAACCCTCGTGAATTTCCAGTGCTTCCAGGATCTGGAACTCGTTGATTTCACGCTGGCCGGACAGCTTGACGGCCTCGATGCCGAAACCAGCAGCGGACAGGAGACTGTCGGCAACAAGCCGGCCGTGCCCCCCTATGACTATTCCATAACCAATTGTTAAGGTTAAGAAAGTCAGTGCAGCAGCAGATCCGGACCAGCGTGGCAGATCTGCCAGGCGCCCGGCCGAACGCCACACCGGCTGGCGGTGCAAACGCGGCACACCGCGCCCGCGCGGAGCCAGTTCGGCCTCCAGCGGGGTCATCGTGTCCCGGTAATGTTTGCGCCTTATCGACAGCAACTCGCGTCCTCAACCATCCAGCTGACCAGGTCCTTGAAACTCATCCCCTTGTGGGCCGCCATTTCGGGCACAAGAGAAGTCGGCGTCATGCCTGGCTGCGTGTTCACTTCTAGGCAAATCAGTTCTCCGGATCCGTCTTCCTTCTCATCGAATCGGAAGTCCGCGCGGGAAACACCGCGGCAACCCAGAGCCTGATGCGCCTTAACTGCTAGTGTCTCTATGGTTTGGTAAACAATCGGTGAAATTTTTGCAGGAAGAATGTGTTTTGAACCGCCTTGTGCATATTTTGCGTCGTAATCGTAGAAGCCGTGACCTAACGGCACTATGTCGATGACGCCCAGGGCCGTATCGTCCATGACGGCACAGGTCAGCTCCCGCCCGCTGATGAACTTTTCGCACATCAGCACGTCAGGGTAAGGCCAGTCCTCCCGACCCAGTTCCTGTGGCGGAAACTCTTGATCTTCCTTGACAATCAGCACTCCGAAGCTCGATCCCTCGTTGATGGGTTTCAGCACATATGGCGGCTTCATCGGATGCTCGCGGGTGATCTCCCTGCGGTTGACAACAAGGTGTTCCGTGACCGGAATTCCGGCTGCATTCATCACCGCTTTTGCCTTCACCTTGTTCATTGCAAGGCTCGAGGCGAGCACACCGGAATGTGTGTACGGGATGTTAAGAACTTCTAATATTCCCTGAACGCAGCCATCCTCACCGAAGGGACCGTGAAGAGCGTTAAAGACCACATCGGGCTTCAAATCTTTGAGAACAGCGGAAATATTGCGGTCAACATCGACCCTGGTGACCCGGTAGCCGGCTTCTTCCAGCGCATCGGCGCAGCCCTTGCCGCTGGCGAGGCTTACAGGACGCTCGTTAACCCAGCCCCCCATCAAAACAGCGACATGTTTGCTTGCCATCAGGCAGCCTCCCCTTCCTTGCCCAGAAATGGCTCGATAGCCCCCTGTGCACCGAATTCACCCAGGCGCTTGATCTCCCACTCCAGGCGGATGCCGCTGTGCGCCAGCACGCGTGAGCGCACTGTTTCCCCCAGCAGTTCGAGATCGTGACCGGTGGCCGTTCCGGTATTGATCATGAAGTTGCAATGCATTTCGGACATTTGCGCTCCACCGACGGTCAGGCCACGGCAGCCTGCAGCGTCGACCTCTTTCCATGCCGACGTTCCGGGCGGGTTCTTGAAGGTGGATCCGCCGGTCTTTTCACGGATCGGCTGCGCCCGCTCGCGGTGGGCGACAACGTCGGCCATTTCCTGCCGGATCGAGGCTTCGTCCTGCGGCACGCCTTCAAAGACGGCGGAGGTAAAGATCAGGTCTTTTGAAGCCTCCGAGTGGCGATAGGCATAGCCCATGTCCTCATTCGTCAGAACGTGGCGGTTACCGTCCCGGTCAACCGCGGTCAGCTCCACCATGCGCTCGCGGGTTTCCGTGCCGTGAGCGCCCGCATTCATGCGCAGCGCACCGCCCAGACCGCCAGGAATACCTGTGTAAAACGCAAAACCGCCGAGACCGGCCCTGGCCGCAGCTTCCGCCAGACGCTTGTCCGGCACGGCTGCCCCTGCCTTCAACCTGTTGCCGCCGACTTCCTCAATTGAACCGAAGCCCTTTGCACTCAGTCGGATGACAACACCCTTCAGGCCGCCGTCACGGATCAGCAGGTTGGAACCAAGCCCGACCGGCAGCACCGGAACATCTTTCGGCAGCTTTTTCAGGAAGGCAGCAAGGTCGTCTTCATCCGCCGGCTGGAACATCAACTGTGCGGGACCACCAGTGCGGAACCACGTGACCGCAGACAGCGGCTGGTTGGCCGTCAGCTTGCCGCCGATACCTTCGGCAAGCTCCGGATACTGCTCCAGCAGATCGGGAAACGCCATGTGACGTCCTCCTTAAAGCTCTTCCAGCTGTTTCGGCAGCGCGTATGCCCACTGGGTGATGTTGCCGGCCCCGAGGCAAACCACGAAGTCGCCCGGCTCGGCCAGTTCCTTGACAAGCGCCGGCAGCTCTTCCGGGCCCTCGATCGCTCGAACGTTCCTGTGACCGCGGGTCTTCATGCCCGAGACGAGATCGGTATGTGCCGCTCCCTCGATGGGCTGCTCCCCCGCGGCGTAGACAGGAGCGATAATCACCGCGTCCGCATCGTTGAAGCAGTTGGAGAAATCATCGAACAGGCTGTGCAGGCGCGAATAGCGATGCGGCTGCATCACCGCGATTACCTTGCCTTTTGTCGACTCGCGCGCCGCGTGGAGCACGGCCTTGATTTCAACAGGGTGGTGGCCGTAATCGTCGAATATCTGAACGCCGCCCACCGTGCCAGTGTGCGTGAAGCGTCGCTTGACGCCGCCAAAGGCGGCAATGCCTTTTCTGAGGTCGTCCGCCTCGACACCCAGCTGCGAGGCAACCGCGATTGCCGCGGTAGCATTCGAAACATTGTGAAGGCCCGGCATCGGCAGCGTCAGGTCGTTCAGTTCGATCACCTGCCCGCTGCGGCGGTCACGAAGGGTGACGGAGAAGATCGACTTGCCACCATCCATCGACACATCGGTGTAGCGAACGTCGGCCTGCGGATTGGCGCCATAGGTGACGACACGCCGGTCCTCGATGGTCCCGATCATCGTCTGGACTTCGGGATGGTCGAGACACATGACGGCAAAGCCGTAGAAGGGCACATTTTCAACGAACTGCCGGAAGGCAGCGCGTACGCCGGCGAAGTCGCCGTAGTGATCCAGATGCTCCGGATCGATGTTTGTGACGATGGCAACATCAGCCGGCAGCTTGACGAAGGTGCCGTCGCTCTCGTCTGCCTCGACAACCATCCAGTCACCCTCGCCCATGCGGGCATTGGTGCCATAGGCATTGATGATACCGCCGTTGATCACCGTCGGATCCAGACCGCCGGCATCGAGAAGGGCTGCTACCATCGACGTGGTCGTGGTCTTGCCGTGTGTGCCGCCAACGGCGATGGCCTGCTTGAAGCGCATCAACTCGGCCAGCATTTCCGCCCGCCGCACCACCGGAATCAGCTTTTCACGGGCTGCGACCAGTTCCGGGTTGTCCTTCTTGATGGCGGAAGACACGACCAGCACCTCGGCATCGCCCAGGTTTTCTGCGGCATGGCCAATGGAAACCTTGATGCCGTTGTCACGCAGGCGCTGAACATTGGCGTTTTCCGCCATGTCCGAACCTTGCACCGTGTAGCCGAGGGTCTTCAGCACTTCGGCAATCCCGCTCATGCCGATACCGCCGATGCCGACAAAATGAACCGGTCCGATGTCCTGCGGCATCTTCATGGCCGTTCTCCTTGTTTTGCTGCGACCTTCTCGACGAGGTCGGCAAGTCTTTTCACCGCGTCAGGCCTGGCGACGCTGCGCGCCTTTTGCGCTGCTTCGCCCAGCATTTCGGGTGCATTCATGAATCGGGTGATTTCCTGGGCCAGCCGCTCCGGATAAAGGTCGACCTGACGGATCGGCCAGGCCCCACCTGCCTTTTCAAGCACCTTGGCATTGGCAGCCTGGTCCTGATCGATGGCTCCGGGCAACGGTACCAGAATGGAAGGGCGGCCAAGCACACTGAGCTCGCTGACCGACGACGCACCGGACCGGCAGATCACCAGATGCGCCTCTGCAATTCGTTGCGGCATGTCCTGGAAGAACGGTGCGCATTCGGCCTGAACGCCCAGACTGTCGTAAACCGCCTGTACCCGCCCCATGTCCTCCGGACGGCACTGCTGCACGATGCGCAAACGGGCGCAGACGTCGGCGGGCAGTTTTTCAAGTGCCGGCGGCAACAGATCGGAAAAGAAGCGCGCACCCTGGGATCCGCCGAAGACCAGCAGGTTGAACGTTCCCCCGGCGAGCGGTGCCGAGTAGGGCAACTCCGCAGCCGCGAGTACGGCGTCCCGAACAGGGTTGCCCGTTTCAGTGAGCTTGGCCTTAAAATCCGCCGGCAGATCTTCGATCGGAACGCTTGTGGCAATGGCGGTCACGCCCTTCGCCAACAGGCGGTTGGCCCGCCCCATGACGCCGTTTGCTTCGTGCAGGATTGAGGGCGTGCCCGTGAGCCGGGCAGCATACATAGGGGGAAACGTCGGATAACCACCAAACCCGGCCACGACATCCGGCTTCAAGGCCTTGATCACCTTGCGTGCCTGCAGCGTTCCAAGAAACAGTTTCACTGCAGTCTTCGCCAGCAGGAAGGGATTGCGCCCCCGGATGGTCTCCGAGGCGATGATGTGAACCTTGCGAGCGGGAAAGGCGCTGCCGTATTTGTCGGCCCGTTCGTCGGTTGCAAGTTCCACGGTCCAGCCGCGCCGGATCAACTCGCTGGCCAGCGCCTGTGCGGGGAAGAGGTGGCCGCCCGTTCCGCCGGCCGTCAGTAAAACAGTTTTGCTCATGAGTGCGGCTTGGGGCCTTACATCAGGGAAGAGGGTGAAAGCCGGCTCACCGTGACGACATCACCGCGCGACGGCTGCGGCCGCCTGCGCGTGAGCGCCAGAATGGCACCAGCGGTCATGGCGGACGACAAGAGCGACGACCCGCCGTAAGAAACGAAAGGCAGGGTCATGCCCTTGGACGGAATGAGGTGAAGGTTCACCGCGAGATTGATCGTGGCCTGCAGGCCGAACAGCACGGTCAGTCCTGCTGTGGCAAGACGACTGAAGGCATCCTGATCACGGCTGGCGTGACGCAGGCCTCTCAAGACGATGAATGCAAAGACGGAAACGAGCAGCAGACAGGCGATCACGCCGAACTCCTCGCCGACAACAGCGAAGATGAAGTCGGTGTGGCTGTCAGGCAGGATCCGCTTGACGGTGCCCTCCCCCGGACCACGGCCCAGCCACCCACCGGCAAGAAAGGAATCCTTGGCCGTATCGATCTGGAAGGTGTCACCGGAGCTCGGGTCCAGGAACCGGTCCACGCGGGTGGTCACGTGCGGCAGGAAGGCATAGGCGGCAAACAGGCCGACGATCCCGATGACGCCAAGCGCCATGATGATGAGCCAGGAAATGCCGTTCAGGAAGAACAACCCTGCCCAGACCAGGCCGAGCAGCATGGTTTGACCGAAGTCCGGCTGGGCGATCAGGAGAGCCGCGCAAACCGCAAAGAGCACGAAGGCGAAGAGCACTCCAGGCACCTCGCGCCGGCGACCGCTTTCCGACAAAAGGAATGCAATCAGGATCACGAAGGCAGGCTTCAGGAATTCGGACGGCTGTATCGACAGCCCGGCAATATAGATCCAGCGCCGCGCACCCTTGGCCTCAAACCCCAGGAACAGGGTGGCGACCATCATCACCAGCGACACGATGAACAGGATGAGCGCCGCCCGCCGGACCATGCGCGGCGTCATCAGCGAGCCGGCAAGCATGATCGTCAGGGCCGGGATCAGGAACATGGCCTGTCGCTTGACGAAATAGAAGGTTTCAACGCCGATGCGTTCGGCAACCGGTGGACTGGCTGCGAACGAAAGGACCACACCGCCAACCATCAGCAGGCTGAAGGCGGCAAGCAGATAGTGATCCACTGTCCAGAGCCATTCCGCAAAGCGGCTGCGATCGGCGCGCGAAACCATATCAGGCGACCTCCTGGGTATTGCCGGAATTGGGCAAGGCACGCACCGCATCTACAAAAGCAGCGCCCCGCAGTTCAAAATTCGGGAATTGGTCGAAGCTCGCACAGGCGGGCGACAAAAGTATGGCGATTTCCCCCGCATCGTCCTCCGCCGCCTCGGCAGCGGCGTCCTGCACGGCCTGGGTCAGCGTTCCGCTGATCTTGAAGGGCACGCGGCCATCCAGCGTCTTGGCAAAATCCTGCGCCGCCTCTCCGATCAGGAAGGTCTTGGCGATCTTCGGGAAATATTCGTCCAGCGAGGAAATACCGCCCGCCTTGGCCCGGCCACCCGCGATCCAGTAGATCCGGTCGAAACTTGCCAATGCTCTGGCCGCAGCGTCCGCGTTGGTCGCCTTGGAATCGTTGATGTAAAGAACCCGGCCTTTCTTCTCCACCACTTCCATACGGTGATGAAGTCCAGGGAAGGTCTTGAGGGCTTCTGCGATCTGCGCTGCCGGAATTTCCAGCGCACGTAGAGCCGCGAAGGCAGCCGCCGCATTCTGTCCGTTGTGGTCGCCGCGGAGACTGTCGATCCCGCCAAGCAGCGCCACTTCGATCTGGCTGCCGTCATGCGCCTCGATCAATCGCCCGTGGCGAGCGTAAATACCGTTGGTGAGTTCCTTTTCACCAGCGATCCGGCACACGGGCTTGCGTGCAAGTTCAAGTCTGTCGGCGATTGCTGAGGACAACCGGTCGTCAACTCCCACAACCGCGACCTTGGCACCGGCGACAAGTCGCTCCTTGATAGCGGCGTAGTTTTCCATGGACCCGTGACGATCGAGATGATCCGGCGACAGGTTCATGTGAATGCCGACCGTTGCATCCAGGGTCGGCGCCAGATCGATCTGGTAGGAAGAGCACTCCACCACATAGTGCCGACCGGGTTGCGGAGGATCCAGCTCCAGAACCGGCGTCCCGATGTTGCCGCCGAGTTGCACGTCCCGGCCGAGGGCCTTCAGGAGATGCGCGATCAGGGCGGTGGTCGTCGACTTGCCATTGGTACCGGTAATCGCAATCAGCGGCGCGGACGGACATAGTTTGCGCCGCTCACGGCAGAAAAGCTCGACATCGCCGACAATCTCGACGCCGGCATCACGCGCCAGATCTACCGACCAGTGCGGCACCGGATGGGTCAGTGGTACACCGGGAGCAAGAACCAGTGCGGCAACGTCCGACCAGTCGAGGTCCCGAAGATCTTGCGTTGCAAGCCCCTCGCCAGCAGCTTGTGCGACCCGGGCTTCGTTATCGTCGAAACAGACCACATCCGCACCACCCGCCTTCAGCGCGCGCGCCGTTGCAAGCCCGGACCCGCCGAGCCCGAACAGGGCAACCTTTCTGCCGTCGAATGTGGTGACCGGGATCATGCGCCTACCTCAGCTTCAAGGTTGCGAGGCCGAGCAGGGCAAGCACGACGGAAATGATCCAGAAGCGGATCACCACCTGGCTTTCGGTCCAGCCCATGATCTCGAAATGATGGTGGATCGGCGCCATGCGGAAGACCCGCTTGCCGGTCAGCTTGAAGGAAAACACCTGCACGATGACCGACACGGCTTCGAGCACGAAGAGGCCTCCAATGATGGCCAGAACAATCTCGTGCTTGGTGGCAACCGCGATTGCGCCGATCATGCCGCCGAGAGCAAGTGATCCGGTGTCTCCCATGAAGATGGCGGCCGGGGGAGCGTTGAACCACAGGAAGCCGAGGCCCGCGCCAATCACGGCACCGCAGATGACGGCAAGTTCACCAGTGCCGGCAACGTGGTGGATCTGGAGATAGCTGGCAAACACCGCGTTACCGGAAAGATAGGCAATCAGGCCGAAGGAAGCGCAGGCGATCATCACCGGTACGATTGCAAGGCCATCGAGACCGTCGGTCAGGTTGACCGCATTCCCCGCGCCAACCATCACGAAGGCTGCGAAGGGAATGAAGAAAAGACCGAGATTGAGCGTCAGATCCTTGATGAAGGGAAAAGTGATCGCTTCCGAGTATTCGGACACATCCAGAAGGGTAACCGCGAAGGCCGCGCCGCCGGCGATCAGGAATTCCAGGCCCAACCGGGCCTTGCCGCCAAATCCCTTGTGCGAGGACTTGGTGACCTTCAGATAGTCATCATAAAAACCGATACCGCCGAACCCGAGGGTAACGCCGATGACCACCCAGACGTAAGGGTTGGAAAGATCCGACCAAAGCAATGCCGCGACCAGGGCTCCTGACAGGATCATCAGCCCCCCCATCGTGGGCGTGCCTTTCTTGGTCAGGAGATGACTTTCAGGTCCGTCGGCGCGGATCGGCTGCCCGTGCCCTTGCCGGATCCGGAGACTGGCGATGATTTTCGGTCCGAACAGGAAAACGAAAAACAGCGCGGTCATGATCGCGCCACCGGTTCGGAAAGTGATGTAACGGAACACGTTCAGCGCTGAAATCTGATCCGCGAATTGCCCCAAGAAATAAAACATCCAATGCCCCTTACGCCGCTGCGGTGTCGTCCGCTGGCGGATATTCTTTTTTCAAGGCCTCGACAAGCGGGCCCATCCGGGTCCCGAGCGATCCCTTGATCATAACAACATCACCGGAACGCACGTCGCCCAAAAGCACGTCTTCCAGATCTTTTGCTTCTTCGCAGTAGTGTCCGCGCAGGTCATGCGGCAGCAGCTTCCAGAGCGCATGCATGTGCGGGCCCGCGCAATAGACCGCGTCGATATCGGCGTCGGTAATCGGCTGGAGCAGCTCCGCGTGCAAACGGTCGGCATCGGTCCCCAGTTCGCGCATGTCTCCAATGACGGCAATGCGGCGACCCGGCCTTGTGACAGGCGCCTCGCCCAGCACGGCAAGTGCAGCCTTCATCGAGGCGGGATTGGCGTTGTAGCTCTCGTCGATAAGGTTGAACTCGCCCTTCTGCATGGGCAGACGGGTCACCTCGCCGCGCCCCTTGGGTGCGCGCATGGAATCGAGTGCCAGTCCCGCTTTTGCAAGATCCGCCCCCAGATCCACGACCGCGGTCAGGACTGCCAGGCTGTTCTTGACGTGGTGTTTGCCCGACGCCCCGATCTTGTACGTGATTTCCTGGCCTAGAACGCTGGCGTCGACACTCGATCCGGCCGGATAGGAGACTGCCTTCTGGAGATGGCTGTCCGCCGAAGGGTCTTCGCCAAAGGTTTGGATTTTGGAAACGCCGGCAGCAGCCGCCAGAAACTTCAGCAGGTCGAATTGCAGATTGTCCTTGTTCAGGATCGCAATTCCACCAGGCTCCAGTCCGTCGAAAATTTCGGCCTTTGCCTTGGCTATCTGCTCGACGCTGTCGAAGAATTCCAGGTGTACCGGCTGAACGGTGGTGATGATCACCACGTGCGGGCGCACCATCTTTACCAGCGGCGAGATTTCGCCCGCATGGTTCATGCCGATCTCGAAGACACCGAAATCCGTGTCGGCGGGCATGCGTGCCAATGTCAGCGGTACGCCCCAATGGTTGTTGAAGGAGGCAACCGAGGCATGAACCTTGCCGGATTCTGCCAGGGTCAGGCGCAGCGCTTCCTTCGTGCCGGTCTTGCCGACAGAACCGGTGACCGCGACAATTCGGGCATTGCTGCGGGCCCGCGCTGCAACACCGAGCTTGCGCATGGCTTCAAGCGGATCGTCCACAACCACGTAGCGGCCATCTTCGGGCAGGTCGGACAAGCGATCCTCGCCAACCATCGCAACCGATGCGCCGGCTTCCAGTGCTGCGGCAACATAATCGTGCCCGTCCAGACGGTCACCGGTGATCGCGACGAATGCATCACCCGGCTCCAGCGTCCGGCTGTCTATGGATATACCGGTGATTTCAGCGCCAGCATCACCCTGAAGGCGGCCACCGGCAGCTTCAACAAAGGCATCAAGGGTCCAAAGCGGGTCGCTCATGTGTTTCCTTCAAGACTGATGGCGCGCTTTACGGCTTCGTGATCGGAAAAGGGAATCACTGTGTCGCCAACAATCTGGCCCGTTTCGTGACCTTTTCCGGCCACACACAGGATATCGCCATCCTTTAGGCGGCGAACTCCCTCTGCGATCGCTTCATACCGGTCGCCAATCTCCATTGCATCGGGTGCGCCACCCAACACAGCCTTGCGAATGGTCGCCGGATCTTCCGAGCGCGGGTTGTCATCCGTGACGATAACCAGATCGGCCCTGCGAGCCGCGACTTCCCCCATCAGCTCGCGTTTTCCGGGGTCCCTGTCGCCACCGGCGCCAATAATCACGGACAGCTTGCCACGGGCAAACGGCTTCAAGGCCGCAAGGGCGTTATCAAGCGCGTCCGGCTTGTGGGCGTAATCGACAAAAACCAGCCCGCCTGCTGGCGTCTTGCCGGCAAGTTCAAGACGGCCTGGAGCCCCCTTCAGGTTTTCAAGGGCCCGCAAGGCAGTTCCCGTGTCGATGCCAGCGGCAATCGCGAGACCGGCAGCAATGAGTGCGTTGGAAACCTGGAAGCGACCGATCAGCGGCAGCGTCACCTTGTATTCGCCGCGCGCACTCTGGATCGTCAGTTCCTGCCCTGCCCCCATCGGCTTCAGGCCGGTCAGGGTGAGGTTGCGGCCGGTTTCTCCGACCGTGAAGAACGGCAGCCCTCGCTCCTGCGCGACTGCCATGACCCGGTCAGCATATTTCTCACCCGGATCGCAGACCACTGTGCCGCCTGACGGAAGCAACTCCTTGAACAGGCGAAGCTTTGCATTCAGGTAGTGCTCGATCGTCGGATGATAGTCCATGTGATCGCGGCCAAGGTTGGTGAAGGCGGCTGCCGTCAGCCGCACACCGTCCAGCCGGTACTGATCGAGACCGTGCGAAGAGGCTTCAAGCGCAGCATGATTGACGCCTTCTTCTTCCAGCTCTGCCAACTGCTTGTGCAAGGCAACCGGGTCCGGCGTTGTCAGGCCGCCGTAGCTTTCTCCATCCGGCTTGATAACGCCCAGTGTACCAAGACTTGCCGCTGGGTGACCGGCGGCCTGGAAGATCTGGCGGGCGAAATGAGCAACGGATGTCTTGCCAGCAGTTCCGGTGACGGCAACGATTGTGTCGGGTTGAGCGCCGTAGAAACGGGCTGCCATTCTTGCGAAAACCTGACGAGGCTCTGCAGCACTGACAACGGCAACCGTCTCCGGCACCTGTGCACGCACTGCATCTGCAGCCTCTTCAGCACACAAAATGGCAATTGCCCCGGCCGCTGCTGCGTCCGGGGCGAATTTTGTCCCGTCGACGGAAGCCCCCTTGAAGGCGGCGAACAAGAAGCCCGGCTGAACTTTGCGGCTATCAGCCGTCAGCCCCGTAATTTTCCGAGCCCCTGCCGCTTCGGGCAAGGTCAGCCCGGCAGCTAAATACTCAAGATCCATTTCACCCGATCATCCGGTTTGTGCGTCGTCTTTAATGAGCTTTTTCGGAAAACCGGATTTCGGCTGCGACCCCGCCGGTTTTCCAGGCTCAACTCGTCTCCTTAATAGGAAATCTCGATTGGTTCATCCCCTTTGCTGAACCGCGGCATCACACCAAGCATGGGAGCCGAGCGGCGAACGATTGCGCCAACCATCGGCGCGGCGTTCAGACCGGCCGTCGCACCAATGCCGTCGCGTTCCGGTTTCGGCTCGTCGATAACGACCAGAACCACGTAGCGCGGGTCGTCCATCGGGAAGGCCGACAGGAACGAGTTGCGGCGCTTGTTGTTGACATATCGTCCGTTCTCGATCTTCTCCGCGGTGCCCGTCTTGCCACCGACCGTATACCCCGGGACATCGGCCCGGCGGCCCGAACCGGAGAGCACGTTCAGCCTGAAGAGATAGCGCATCATGCGGCTCGTCTCCGGAGAAACGACTTGTTTGCCAAGCTTTTGCACGTCTTCGGGGCTTCTCGGCAGGAAGGTTGGCGGAAGCAGGACGCCACCATTCACCAGCGCTGCGGCGGCAACGGCGGTCTGCATCGGCGTTACCGAGATACCGTGCCCGAACGAGATGGTCATCGCCGCCAGTTCGTTCCATTTCGGCGGCAGCAGCGGCGCCGCATTTTCCGGCAACTCGGTCTGCAGACGATCAGTCAGATGCAGGCGCTTCAGGAAGTCCTGCTGGCGCGCAATACCGGTCGCCAGCATCATTTTTGCGGTGCCGATGTTGGATGAATAGATGAAGATTTCAGGCACCGACAGGATGCGGTGTTTCCCGTGGAAATCCGAAATCGTACGGCCGCCTGCCCTGATCGGACGGGTTGCATCGAAGCTGTCATTGATCGAAACAGCCCCCGAATCCAGTGCCATTGCGGTGGTGAAGGTCTTGAAGACCGACCCCATTTCAAAGACACCACCGGTTGCCCGGTTCAAGCGGTCCTTTTCCAGGGCCTGGGCCCGGTCGTTCGGATCGTAGTCCGGCAGGGAGGACATGGCGACCACTTCGCCGGTCTTCACATCCAGAACGATACCGGCCGCGGCGATCGCCTTGTAGCGTTCCATCGCCTTCACGAGCTCATCGCGAACGACATGCTGGACGCGCAGGTCGACGGACAGCTTCACCGGCTCCATCGTACGGTCCGACGTGAAGCCAAGCGACTGTAGGTCCCTCAGCCAGGAGTCATCGATGTATTTTTCGATGCCGGCGAGGCCCTGATTGTCGACGTTGACGGAACCAACGATATGGCCCGCGGTCGGCCCACCCGGATAGAAACGCTGATTTTCCGAAAGGAAGCCGATACCCGGCAGGCCGAGATTGTGAACTCTTTCGGCCTGCTGCGGTGTCATTTCACGCTTCAGCCAGACGAAGCCGGCGCCGCTTTCCAGACGGCGACGCACGAGACCCTCGTTCAGATCCGGCACGATGCGGATCAACCCCTCGACTGCCTCGTCCACATCCATGATGCGGCGCGGCTCAGCGTAAAGCGATGCCGTCTTGATGTCGGTAGCAAGGATCTCGCCGTTCCTGTCGATCAGGTCCGGACGGGAGGCGGCAACGGAATCCTGCGCCGAAATCCAGGCATGGGACGGCGCCTCTTCCATTTGCGCCAGCATTACCAGCCGGCCCGCGATCGCAACATAGACGCAGGCAAAGGCAAGCATGGCCACATAGACACGGGATTTGACCGCGCTGGCGGAGACGGAGTCCCTTGTCGCCCGCGGATGAGCCCGTCTTACCTGAAGGAAGCTGGCCGGTTCGCTAACCATCGTCATGACCGCGCCCTCACTGGATCACAGCAGACGAGCCGGCATAGCCGCCCATCTGACTGCCACCGATTGGCTCCAGCATCACAGGACGCGCCGGAAGATCTTCCGTCGTCACGATCTGCTTCACATCAAGCGGTTCAAGAAGAAGATAATCGTTATAGCGTTCGACAAGGGACTGCAGCCGGTCCGGCTTGTTGAGAAGGCTCCACTCCGCCTTCAGATGACGGATGGAGTCGCGCTCCTCGTCGATCTGCCGTTTCAGATCGGCCACCTTCTCCGCAGACTTCGTCGCTGCGAGCTTCATGTCATAGACCGTCGCCGCGCCGATCACGACCGCCAGTATGAACACGATGTTCAGCGTTCGAACCATATTAGCCCCCTAGCCCATGGAAGGCTGCGAGACGTGGGACACCCGCCTGATGGATGTCCAGCTCTCGCGCCTCAGCTTCGGTCCGCCGCCCGGCCCGAAGCTTCGCGGATCTTGCCCGCGGATTGATGTCCGTTTCAGCGTCGGCAGCTTCCACCGCCTTGCGCGTCAACAATTCGAATGTCGCCGGAGGCACGTCTTCCTCCGGCATATGTCGTGATCCGCCACCGCGGGTCCGGGTCCGATCCTGGAAGAACCGCTTGACGATACGATCTTCGAGGGAATGGAAACTCACCAGCACAAGGCGTCCGCCCGGCTTCAGGATCCGCTCGGCCGCGCCCAGCGCTTCAGCCGCCTGATGCAACTCGCCGTTCACGTAGATCCGCAGCGCCTGGAAGGTTCGCGTTGCCGGATGGATCTGCGCCTTCTTGGGCGACCGGCCAAGCACCTTTTCGATCAGGTTCGCCAGCTCCAGGGTCCGGGTGAATGGCTTTTCCTTGCGGGCCCTGTCGATGGCGTGCGCAACTGTCGTCGCCCGCTTTTCCTCGCCCAACAGACCGATGACGCGGATCAGATCCTTCACTGGCAGCTCATTGACGACATCCGCAGCCGATGGCCCGGCCTGCTCCATACGCATGTCCAAGGGTCCATCGCGCAGGAATGAAAAGCCGCGATCAGCCTCATCAAGCTGCATGGAAGAAACGCCAAGATCGAGAACAACTCCGTCGACACCATCGAAACCGCAACCGCGGGCATGCGTTTCAAGACCCGCAAATTGACCCGGCACGAGCATCAGCCGGCCTTCGGAAGCCTCCACAAGCTCCTGCCCGCCGGCAATCGCGTCAGGATCCCGGTCGATACCGATCACATGGGCACCACGCTCCAGAATTGCGCGGGAATAACCGCCGGCACCGAAGGTACCGTCGACAATCACCTCGCCGGGCTGCGGCGCAAGCCACTCCAGAACCTCTTTCAGGAGAACCGGCACATGGCGCTCGGGTCCGCCAGCGTCAGGAGCAACGTCTCTGTCGCCGAGCGCCATCATACCGGCTCTCCCTGAGAGGATGCGGAGCTTTGCCCCGACAGCATCGCGAGCGCACGCCGTTGGGCCTCTGCGCGGTACTCGCGAAACTTTTCAGGTTCCCAGATCTGGAACTTGTAATTCATGCCGACGAAGGTGACCTGGTCGGTAATTCCGGTGTGTTCGCGGATCATGTCGGAAATGGTCATGCGGCCGTCCCCATCGATCCTCGGGTTTTCACTGGCACCGAACAGGGCGATCGCCAGTGCATCATGATCGGGAGAGAGCTTTGCAAAGGCTTCCGAGCGCTTGTTGATTTCAGCAAGCAGATCGTTTCCGCCCGCGTCGACAGCCGCGCAGTGTGAAGAAGCAATGCAATAAAGGCCTTCAAATCCATCTCTCGCCAATACCGTACGGAAGGGCGCCGGGATCGACACGCGACCCTTGGCATCCAGCCGGTTGGTAAAGTGAGAAACAAAGCCGGCCATTCATCCCCTCGAAACGGGTCCCCACCCGTTCAAATCCCAAGTTCACCCGTAAATGAGAGGAAGGCCGGCAACTTGCCCGGACACGCAATTTGCAAAAACGGCACTTTCAGAACCGTTAAATCGATGTCCATGACCCTACTGAGATGGGCCCGCGCTCCCCATTCTGGGTATTTATGGGATACCATGGGAAATCATGGGCGGTCAATGGAATCTCATGGATTCCGGCTCGATTTGATCGCACACGACCCCGTCGAATGACCTTAAGCCAAACATGCTTAATGAAGCCTTGACACAATTGGAGAATCGGATTCGCAGGAATACGGAGGTTTTCCGCACCGAAGCCCGGAAAACCGGCAATTTCTGCCTATCTGGAAAGACTTGTGGAGAAAGAAAACCGCCTTTGTGGCGAGTGTCTCAACCGAACCTGAGCGCCCGCCCCGTGGCCCCTGGTGTCTCGCCGAACCGCTCTCGGTAGGCAACCGAGAACCGGCCCAGGTGCCGGTGGCCGGACCGGTAGGCCACCTCTGCCACGGGCAGGCTGCGCCCCTCCGACAACAACAGGTGCCGTGCGTAACTCAGCCGGACGTCCTGTAGGTACTGAAGCGGCGTACAGCCGTATTCCTGCCGGAACTGCAATTGAAGGTTCCGGGGCGAGGTTCCTGCGTGGGTACTGATATCCAGAAGACTGATGTCGTCGGCAAAACGCTCGCCGATCAGGCTGACCGCACGCTTCAGGATGGCCGGTGACCTGCCGGTCTCCCGCCTTTCCAGCAGCGGCGACGCGGTGTTCGGCTGAAATTCCAGCAGCGCTCCGACAAGGGCTTCTTCCAGGTGGCGTTGTTCCGGGCTCCCTTCCCCCTGAAAAACCCGACGCTCTTCGACTGCGCCAAGAACACCGCGCAAGCGACGGCGCCAGGCAGCGCCAGCGCGAGACAGAAGATTGAATTCGGGTTCAAAGCGAACCTGACCGACACTCACACCGGCCATTCTGCTTGCAACTTCCTGCAGGAAACCGGTCTCGATCTGAAGAAGGATCTGCTGGCAGCCGGCATGCCAGCGCATGGCTGTGTGCCGGTCCGGATTGAGAATGGAGGCAACCCTCGGCGTGGACACCATGGAACGGCAACCATTGCGGACCTCAGCCGTGCCGGCAATCGGCAGCTGGATAAGGTAGAACTCGGCAAGTTCTCCCGGCTCGATCGCCACATCAGCGCCATACCGCAGGTAGTTGAGAGAAAGATGCTGCCCACGCACCCGGTTCTGGCAGGCATCAAACCTGTCGGATGCCGAAAAACGGCCCAGGCGATGATTGCAGAAGTGACGGGCAACGATTTCCCTGGCTTCGTCCACATCCGTGGTTTCGAAGCATTTGAAGCGATCGAGCGGTGTTTTGCTTTTTGCCTGAGACAACATTGTGGAAGCATGCCGCTGCTGCGAGGCCCGTTCAAGCGCCACCTTGTGTGCCATGCGTCATTTTACTGCATCCGGCCAAGTAATTTCGCTTTCTGGATAAAGAAATCCATCGAGCCGCGCTTAGCCTTTCTCCTGTCGAAAGACCTAAGCGCACCAAATGAGCGATGAGGGGAACAATCATGCAAGATGGCGCAGGCATTACCGCAGCTAACGCGGGACTGGACAATATCAGCTGGAATGTGGTCGGGCACACCTATACGCCGAAACTCCTGAGCGGCAATGCCTTCATCTGGCATGCGCTCATTCCGGCAGAGACCTTTGTCCCGCCTCACATACATCCGACCCAGGACGAATGGATCGTGATGCTGGAAGGAGAGCTGGAAGTCGAAATGGGTGGTCAGACCCACAAGGCAAAGGCGGGCGACACGATCCGCATGCCGATGGGGGAAGCCCACGGCATCTTCAACAGGTCCGGCAAGACGGCCACCTGTGTCTTCGGCGTTGCGCCGTCCCGTAAACTCTTCGAACTCTTCGGCGCGCTCGACGGCGTGACAGATCCGGCTGAACTGGTCCGGCTTTCCGCCTTGCACGAGGTCGACTTTCTGCCGCCTCCCGATCAGGCCTGAGCCGACACGGCCAGATCCAGCTTTTGACGTGACGGGGTGGATTGCCGGCAGATACCACACTGCCGGCCACCCCTGAGGCGAAAGGACATCGAGAATGACGAAACGCAAGACTGTCGCCGTAATCGGCGGCGGCGTGAGCGGGCTTGCGGCTGCAAAAGCCTTCGACGAACGCGGACACAGGGTGATGGGCTTCGAGCGAAGCCACGATTTCGGTGGTGTCTGGGAACTTTCGCGGTCCTACCCGGACGTGCAGACCCAGTCGCCCAAGGACCTTTACCGCTTCACCGACCTGCCCATGCCGGACGACTATCCTGAATGGCCAAAAGGGCCTCAGGTACATGCCTATTTGCATGCCTATGCGACAAAACACCAACTCGGCCGCCTGTTCCGGCTGAACACCAATGTCCTGTCCATGGATCGCCGCAAGGATGGCAATCCGGGCTGGACACTGACACTTGAGGCGGCCGGAAGAACCTGGTTCGAAGATTTCGACTTCGTCGCCATCTGCACCGGTCAGTTTTCGGACAAGAACGTCATTTCCCACCCTGGGCAAGAAGCCTTCGAGGCCGCCGGTGGCCAGGTGCTGCACAGCTCGGACTATACCGACAGCAGCATGGCGCAGGGCAAACATGTGATCGTTCTCGGCGGCTCCAAATCCGCGACCGACCTGGTGGTCAATGCCGCCAGAAACGGTACGAAATCGGTGACGCTGGTTTACCGGGAACCGGTCTGGCGCGTGCCCTATTTTGTCGGTGGCATCAATTTCAAACGCCTGCTCTACATGCGCGCCCAGGAACAGCAGTTCAACGGCTGGGGCCGGACCGGCCTTGCAAAAGCGGTCTCTGCTGTCTTCAAGCCGTTGATCTGGGCAAATTTCAGAGGGCTGGAAACCCTGCTCAAGTTTCAGCTCAAGTTGAAGAAATGGGACATGGTTCCGGATATCCCGATCGAAAAAGACGCCTCCTGTTCGCTGCCGATCGTGACACCGGGGCTTTTCGAAGGTTTTGAAGCGGGCAGCATCCGCCCGGTTCGGGGAACCTTCGAGCGCTATGAGAATGGCAATGTCATCCTATCCACGGGAGAAGCACTGCCCTGTGATCTGGCTGTGCTGGCCGTCGGCTGGAAACTCGGCATTCCCTACCTGGCGAAGGAATACCGGGACAAACTGATAGAGGCCGACGGGCAATACAGGGTCTACCGTCTGTCTGTGAACCCGGACCTGCCCGACATGGGCTTTGTCGGCTTCAACTCCAGTTTTTGCACCGTGCTGTCGGCGGAAATGATTGCCAACTGGCTGGTTCGCTATGCCGACGGGCAACTGGCCCATCAACCGACGGATAGGGAAATGCGCAGCAACATCGACCAGATGCTCCACTGGCGGCGGCGGGAACGGCCGGCTGCCCAGGTCTATGGCGGCCTTTGCTCTGCCCCTTTTCACTTCCGGCACTTCGACGAACTGCTGGCGGATATGGGGGCTGCCAAGCGAAAACGCGCGAACCCGTTGGCGGAGCAGTTCTCCTACCCGAACGCAGAAGCTTACGGAACATTTCTTGGCAGCACGCCGCAATATGCAGCGGGCTGAACAGGGAAGGTTAAGAGCCAGCCGGCCTGTAAGCCGGGTTCTGTATGGCCCGGCCAGATACGAGACCTGACGCGGACGTGACAGCCATTCATCTGTGACGTCTGTTGCCAGACGCCTATCGCAACCAACCCGGACAACTGGCCTGGAAACCGGCCTGAACCGGATCGCTCCGGTTCGCGCTGTCCCTATTCGGTTTTGCTCCCGGTGGGGTTTACCATGCCGCCGCTGTTGCCAGTTGCGCGGTGGGCTCTTACCCCACCCTTTCACCCTTACCCCGGGTAAATCTCTCGATCTGTCCGGGGCGGTTTGCTTTCTGTGGCACTTTCCCTAAGGTCGCCCTCGCCGGGCGTTACCCGGCACCGTGTTTCCATGGAGCCCGGACTTTCCTCCCCCGCGGCCTTTCGGCACTTGCGGCAGCGGCTGTCCGACCGACTGGCGCATGGGACTTAGGAGGCTTTGCGGACGAGGTCAAGCGACAGTCGATACCGTGCTGCGCGAATTCCCGGGATAGCGTCCCGGTCCTGTGTCATTCCGCCAACCTGCCGTCCACCGGCGGCTGCGACTTTGCACCCCTCCTCACCCGTTCGCACGCTTCACAATCCTCACACAAGCTAGCTCTTGCAGGGCTAGAGGCTGGCAAAACTGTCAAGGTGCCATCGGGCCAGGCAGCCAAAAGCCTGCGGCACCCCGGAACGACACAAGAGGAAAGCATTTCTAATCATTGTAAAAAATACCAATATAAATTTTTACCAGACCCTCGAAAGATAAAAACTTTTTCCCGTCATTGCCCAAATATTAAGCAATGAGAAACCCATGTGACGGAAGGTAATGGGAACAAACATGGAGCTAAAAATGCGTCAACTGTGCGTCTTCCTGCCTGCGATCATGCTGGCAACTGCAGCCCAGGCTGCAGAAACACCGCCCGATGCGAAAGCGTTGATCCAACCTGAGATTGTGGAAGCCGTTGCCGAATGGCTTTCCAACCCGATCGTGGCCTTGTCGATCAACGCACAAAACAATTTGCGCGGGTCACTTTCACAGGCAGACATCGACGCACTGGACACCCAATGGCGACAGGAACGCGAGGCAGCGGACAAACCCCTGATTTCCGCGACCTTGTCCGCCCCCTTGTCGATCTACCTCCTGCGAGTTCAGGCAGGCTCCCTCGGCCTCTATCCAGAAATCTTCGTTATGGACGCGAACGGTCTGAACGTCGGGCAAAGTGCGATCACAAGCGATTACTGGCAAGGAGACGAGGCCAAGTTCCAGAAAACCTTCCCGAACGGCCCTGAAACCGTTTTCATCGACGAACCGGAATGGGATGACGGCAGCAAGATCTGGCGCGCCCAGCTCAACATGACGATCACCGACCCCGAAACCAAGAAAGCCATCGGGGCCGCCACAGTCGAATTCAACCTGACCGAACTGATGCGTCGTCAAGGTACGGGATCTTAAGCGGGAAATACCATGTTCAAAAATCTCTCCGTCAGCAAAAAGATCGCCGCAGGGTTCCTGACGCTCGCATTGGTCGGTGCAGTAGCCGGTGGCATGAGTGCCTATCAGACGCATTCGGCTCTGAATGAAGTCAAGGCCGCAAACAACCTGTCGGATCTCAACGCGGAAACGGCCGAACTCACGGAAAAGATCGCAGCGCAGGCTTTGTCGGTGAAATCCTTCCTGCTTACCGGCAACCGTGATCTTCTCACCCGGTCCCAGGATCTGAACGATGAAATTCAGACAGGATTTTCGGAAGTCGGCTCACTTGTCGACGCGAACCTGCCTGATTTCCAAACTCATCTCTCCGAACTGAAATCAAGCTGGGAAACCTGGTACAGCCAGATTGCCGCGCGCCAGATCGATCTGATGCGCACACCGGAAACGGTCGACATGGCGCGTGCAATTGACCTGACACCGGAAAGCTCGGGTCTTTTGACAGCTGTACAGCAGCAAAGCCGACAGCTTGCCGACGCAGTTGATGCGGAACGGCAGAAATCGGTTGTCGCGCAAAACCAGGCTCTGAACACGGTCGAGATCGTTTCTCTTTCCAGCACACTGATCCTGACAGTGCTGGCGATGATCCTTGGCTTCATCAATCACTTTACCATTTCTGCCCCGCTTTCCAGATTGTCGGCTGTTACCGACAAACTGTCTGCAGGTGACACGTCGCTCACGGTTGATGTCAGCGATCGGGGGGACGAAATCGGCCTTCTCGGCCGCGCATTGGGCGTCTTCCGTGAAAACCTGATCCGCACGCGCGAACTCGAGGAACAGACCGAAGCCGAACGGATTAACGCCGAACGGGTCAAGCACGAGGAAATGGAGAAGTTCGCCAGCGATTTCGAAGCAACGGTCCTCAACATCTGCGACAGCATGATTTCCAGGCTCGATGCACTGACCAGTTCCGCCGGGTCGCTGTCGACAATTGCCAACAACACCACGGACCAGGCGCTGGCCGTTTCTGCAGCCGCCGAGCAAGCCACCGCCAACGTGAATACCGTGGCCAGCGCGACAGAGGAACTTTCCGCCTCCATCCGTGCGATCACGGACCAGGTGCGTTCCTCTTCGCAAATCGCTCAGGAAGCGGAAAACGAAGTTGGGCGGTCCAACGAAGCCGTGGCAACGGTACAGCAGGTGGTTTCGCGCATCGGCGACGTTACGAAGCTGATCACCGATATTGCCGAACAGACCAACCTGCTCGCCCTCAACGCGACCATTGAAGCTGCCCGTGCCGGCGAGGCCGGAAAGGGCTTTGCCGTTGTTGCATCCGAGGTCAAGGCACTCGCGGAACAGACATCCAAGGCGACGGAGGAAATCGACCGGCAGATCACCGAAATGCGCCAGGCCGCGGATGCGTCGACAGAAGCAACCGAGTCTGTTGCCGGTCTCGTCCAGAAGATTTCGGAAAACACGCACGCCATGTCCGGTGCAGCGGAAGAACAGAACCTGGCAACGACCGAAATCGCCAGCAGCGTCTCCGAAGCCGCACAGGGTACCGAAAGTGTTTCGAGATCCATTTCCGAGGTCAGCGGCGCTGCCAGCGAAACGGCAAACCTGAGCTCGGACATGAATGCGGCTGTCGGCGAATTGCATGAACAGTCCAATACACTGCGCCACGCCATGCAGGACTTCCTGGCCAAGGTACGGGCAGCGTAACCAGCCTTGATCGAGCCCTGTAACGGGTTTCACGGCCTCGGTAAAAATACTGCGTCGCACAAACTTCATTTCTCTTGTGCGACGCCAGCGGCTAACGTCCCCTTAGGATTTCATTCCGGGGGAAGTTTTCGTGAAACACGCGATCAAGACGCAGGAAGCTGCGGACCTCATTCCAGACGGAGCCACCCTGCTGGTGGGAGGTTTCATGGGGGTGGGCTCACCCCACCGGTTGATTGACGCCATAGTGGCGAAAGGCACCAGAAACCTGACGATTGTGGCCAATGACACGGCCATGCCGGGTCGCGGCATCGGCAAGCTTGTCAGCGCGGGTTCGGTTTCAAGGGTGATCGCTTCTCACATCGGCCTCAACCCGGAAACCCAGCAGAAGATGATATCCGGCGAGATTGATGTCGAACTGGTTCCCCAGGGGACCCTGGTCGAACGCATCCGGGCGGCCGGCGTCGGTCTGGGTGGCATACTGACCCCGACCGGCATTGGCACGCTCGTTGAGGAAGGCAAGCAGAAGATTACCGTCGACGGCAAGGAATATCTTCTGGAAACGCCCATCCATGGCGATTTCGCCCTTCTGGCCGCCTACCGGGCGGACTACGTCGGCAATCTGGAGTATTCCCTCACCGCCCACAATTTCAACCCGATCATGGCACTGGCAGGCAAGACCGTAATCGCGGAACCGCACACGATCGTACCCGTGGGTGTGATTTCGCCAGATAGCGTGAAAACGCCCGGCATTCTCGTCGATCATCTTCTGGAAAGGGCAGCCTGATGGACGACAAGGAAATCATCGCCCGCCGCGTTGCACAGGAAATCAAGGCCGGTACGCTGGTCAATCTCGGCATCGGCCTGCCGTCACTGGTGGCCAACTACCTGCCGAAGGAAGTACATGTCTTCTTTCAGGCCGAAAACGGTGTAATCGGCCTTGGCGCCCGCCCGCCGGAAGGGATGGAAGACCCCGACCTCACCGATGCCGGTGGCGGTTTTGTGACCGCCGTTCCGGGAGCTGCCTCCATCGACAGCGCCATGAGCTTCGGCCTGATCCGCGGCGGACATCTGGATATGACCGTTCTCGGTGGCCTGCAGGTGGATGAACGTGGCTATCTCGCGAACTGGATGATCCCGGGCAAGATGGTTCCAGGCATGGGCGGTGCAATGGATCTTGTAGCCGGCGCCAAACAGGTGATCGTCGCAATGGTTCACACGGCCAAGGGCCACCCCAAGATCCTGAAGGAATGCACACTTCCCCTGACAGCTCGCCGTCGTGTCAGCCTGATCGTGACCGAAATGGCCGTGATCGAACCGACGGACGACGGCCTCGTCCTTCGAGAAACGGGCCCCGGCCTGAGTGTCGATGATGTCATCTCCGCAACAGAAGCCTCACTGATCGTTCACGGGGACGTCCCGACCATGCGGCTTTGAAGGAAGACTGGACAACACGCGTGTCCAGTACCAAGCAAACCGGCAAGGGTGTCCACGCCCTCCTCGATCTGCCGTGCATTCGCACCGGCAAAGCCGACAATAAGCCCCGGCCGCCCTCCTTCGGTCAGATAACAATTGCTGAGTGGTGAAACGGCAAAGCCACGGTCCTGCATGGCAACTGCAAGTGCAATATCGTTGACGGGCTCCCGGAACATGACCGTCAACTGCACATTGCCTGTAAGAGGCGCAACTTCAACACGATTGCCCAGCCTCTGCCGTAACGCGCCGGCGAGCATCGTCCCCCGCTCCAGATAGACCGGGCGGATCTGTTTCAGGTGCTTCTGATAGGCTCCGCTATCCATGAAGTGGGCGAGTGCAGCCTGAGCCTGAACATTGGCAGAACAGCCGATGTTGCGCATGGTCTGGGTGAGTGGGGCCACAAGAACCTCTGGCACGACGCAATAGGCAATCCGGAGCCCGGGGAGCAGGCTCTTCGCGAACGTGCCCATGTAGACAACCTGTCCCTCATCCGCCAATCCGTGCAGCGCAGCCACAGGCCGCCCCTCGAACAGGAACTCGCTGTCATAGTCGTCTTCCAGGATCACAGCGCCGCAGGTGCGGGCAACATCAAGAAGCATCAGCCGCCTCGCCAAAGGCATGCGTGCCCCCAGGGGATAGTGATGGGACGGTGTGACATAGATCAGCTTCGGCGGCTGATCCAGATGAGCCATCTTCGACGCGTCCGCACCCTCGCCGTCGGTCGGCAGCGGCCGGATCGTCAGACCTGCCCCGGAAAAGGCCGTCCGCGCGCCGAGGTAGCCGGGTTCCTCCAGCCAGACGTCGTCGCCCGGATCAGTGAGCACCTGGCTGAGCATCGTCAGACTGGCCTGTGTTGAGCTGGTGACAAGAATTCGATGAGGGTCAGCCCGAACCCCGCGTTCAGCCGCAAGGTGCCGGGCGATCTGCCGCTTGAGCGCCTCAAGACCGGCAAAATTCTGATAGTGGAGATCCGCGCTGCGCTCGAGCCGGGCGGCCCTGCGCAGTGATCTTGCCCATTCCTCGTAGGGAAACAGATCAAGTGCCGGCGCACCCGGTTGCAAGCCTCCCTGGCGATAGGCCCACCCCTCGCCGCGCAAGTTGGCACTCAGTGTCCTGCCTCGTTGCGACAGCTTCAGCCCGAATGCTTCCACCTTGCGCTGCGCCTGCACACCTTCCAGCACCAGCCCTTCGGTAATGCGGGGAGCAGCGCCGGTGCGCACGGTGATCACGCCTTCGGCTTGCAGTAGATCATAAGCCGTGTTGACGGTGTTGCGTCCAACGTTGAGCGACGCTGCCAACCGCCGCGTGGATGGCAACTTTGTTCCCGAGCGCAGCAAGCCTGTGCGCACGGCGTCACGAAAGCCGCGATAGATCTGTTCCGCCAGTGGCACGTCTGCCGACCGCTCAAGAGACAGGATGCCTTCAGGAAAAACTGGTTCTGTCATTTTCCAAAAACCGGATCTTCTTTGGAGCCAATTTATCGGACAAACAGCACAACACAAGACAAACAGTCAATTGGAGACGAGACCATGTCCACTCTGGAGAAACGCCAGGCAGCGGATCTGCCCCGTTATGCCAAGATCCGCCAGATGAACCGCGGCGGATACGACAGCACCGTTGCCTACGACATCCTGGATGCGGGCCTTGTCGCCCATTGCGGCTTCATTCACGAAGACCGACCGATGGTGATCCCGATGGCATATGCCCGGATCGACGACCGCATCTATATTCATGGAGCGAGCACCACCCGCATTATCAAGTCAAACGCGGAAGGCGTACCGGCGAGCCTTACCGTGACACTAGTAGATGGTCTGGTGGTCGCGCGTTCGGCTTTTCATCATTCCATGAACTATCGATGTGCGATCGTGCATGGCACGGCGAGGCTTGTCGAAAGCGAACAGGAACAGATCGAAGCCCTGGCTGCTATCACCGATCATCTTCTGCCTGGCCGCTGGGATGAATGCCGCGAAATGATGCCGAAGGAACACAAGGCAACCGGTGTGCTTGTCATGGATATCGACCATGTCAGCACGAAGGTCCGCACCGGCGGACCGGTGGACGACAAGGAAGATCTCGGGACCGATATATGGGCTGGTGTGGTGCCTGTGGTGACCGCACTCGGCCAGCCCCTCTCGGCACCTGATGTGCCTGCCGAAACGCCGGTTCCCGCCTCGGTTCCAGCCGCCCGCAAGAAGTTCGCATAAGCTGACAGCCTTCAGCACACAAAAAGAAAACCCCGCCGGAAATCCCGGCGGGGTTTTCAGTTTGCCCACGGCTGACCGCCCTGCTGCTTTTAGCTGGAGGCCAGGATCCGCTTGACCTTGGAACAGTAGCGCTTGCTGACCGGGTTCATCCGTTTTGCGAAATGACCGGCGTTGTAGCGCAAGATGGTGCCACAAACGTCGCCGCCCGCCTTCTTGTGCGCGCCGGCAAGGTACTTCATGCCCCATTCCAGATTGGTTTCGGGGTCATAGAGCGCCTTGGTCGACCCGCGGTAGCCGATGCCACGTGCGGTTGCCGGCTTGATCTGCATCAGACCGACTTCACCGGCGCTGCCGCGTGCACGCGGATTGAAGTTGCTCTCCACCTGGACCACTGCCTTGGCGATCTTGACCGGCACACCATGTTTGGCGGCGGCCTTGCGGATGAGCTTGGCGTATTTGTCGTTGCTGACAACAGCCGTCCGCTTTGGGGACACCTTGCGCGTCAGGCTTGCAGTTCTTGTCTTCTTGGCAGGTTTTTCCTGCGTTTCCTGCTTGCTCGATTCAATGATGTGCAGGATCGGTTTGGAACCAGAGCCGACCGACGGCTTGGCTTCGGCAGGTTCGCTCTTCTTGTCCGGGTCGATGATATGGAGGATCGGCTCCGACCCGGAACCCGTACCTTTTGCCATTGCAGCCGGTGCTGCAAGAGTGGTTGCATAGGCGAAAAGGCACAGCGCCCCAGTAAGTGTCTTGAATGACCGTAACATTCAGTCCAGCCCTTTTGGTTTTCGTTGCGTTGAAATCAGGCGGGAGAAATGCCGGAGCTATTGGACGAAAATGGGCGCTAATACATCACGAATTATTTCAAATTATTACATAAAATTACAGGAATTTAATGCTGTTCTTAGTCATTTTCTGTAGTTTGTGGCCAAAATTAGCAAGCAATTCGGCAATGGATGGGCCATCAGAAGAAATTCTGTGACCACTCGTGGCGCAGAGCCGCCTAAAAATGCTGCGTTGCGGGAACTAATTTTGTTGACTGCGCGTTTATTTCGTTGGTCCGAACTCGTAACCGCACAAAGAAACCAAACCGACCGTTCGATCAGGCCGACAGGGAAGGCAGCTTGCGCAGCAGCGCATGCAACGTCTCGATGGTCGATTGATCGACGACACCGTCAACCTTTTCTGGCCGGAAATGGCGTTGAAACGCGGCAACCACCTGGCGTGTCTTCAAGTCGAAGTCGCCGGTGATGTCCAGCTCGTAACCATAGAGTGCGAGCATTGACTGCACCGCTTCAACAGGCTGGCCGCTATCGCCTTCCTGCATCAGCAGACCCGCCCCGAGTGGAAACGGTTTTACATATAGACCGATGCCGGCTTCTGAAAGGCGATCCCATGGGAACAGTTCACCCGGGTCTTCCTTTCGGGCTGGAGCAATATCCGAATGCGCCAGGACCATCCACGGATGGATCCCGTGACGGGCACAGATATCGCCAACAAGCGCGACAACGGCTTCGATCTGTGGCTCCGGAAACGGTTGATAGCCGTGCTCATGCCCCGGATTGACGATCTCGACGCCGATCGATCGGGAATTGATGTCGGTCTCGCCTTTCCAGAAGCTACGCCCCGCATGCCAGGCCCTGCGGGATTCCGGCACGCATTGCAGGATGCTGCCATCCTCGTTGACGACATAGTGGGCGGAGACTTCCGAGCGAGGATCACACAGGCGCTGCAAGGCTTCTTCGCCGGTCGGCATGCCGGTGTAATGGAGCACGACCATATCCACAGGGGCCCCCTGCGCCCGTTGTCCGTGGTTGGGAGACGGATGGACCCTGGCCTTCACACCGGTATCAGTCGCAACGCTCATATGCCTCTTTCCGCGCAGATCTTCGCCCAGGCTTCGTTCAGCGCCGCAAGACGATCATTCGCAATCCTCACGAACTCCTCCGGAACACCTCTTGCGATCAGCCGGTCGGGATGGGTTTCCTGGACCTCGCGGCGGTAATGGGACTTGAGTTCCCCGTCACTTGCCTCCGGCCCCAAACCCAGCACCTCGTAGGGGTTGCCATCATTGCGCACATGTCTGGCGAGTATCCTGGAAAACTCCCGGTCATCGATCCCGAAGACCTCCGCCACTCTGGAAAGGTAGCCTATTTCGCTTTCGTGGACGACGCCGTCAGCTTTCGCAATGTGAAAAAGCCCATCCAGAATGTCGAGCAGCGTCTTGCGGTCGTAAGGGAACAGATCCGCCAGTTTCTTGGCATAGACCTCGAAGCCGGCAATGTCTTCCTGCGCCAGATTGAACAGGCGGGCGACATTGCGTTCCTCGTTGGGCGGTACATCGAAAAGTTCGCGGAAAGCGATAATTTCATCGGTTGTCACCACACCATCGGCCTTGGCCATCTTGGCCGACAGTGCAATCATCGCAACGGTGAAGCCGACACTGTTGGTCCCCTCCGGCCGCGCAAGCACGAGCTGGACCAGGCGGTCGACGATCTGCGCCCCTCCTGTTCCGATCGAACTCACAATAGCGCCGAGGCTACTCCAGACACTCACACTTCAGCTCCCGCTGGGCCGGTGGGAAAAGGCAGGCAGGAAAGCTTGCCGTGAACCGCATGAATCGATGCGTTGCAGACTCTTATCGGCATGGGCCGGATTTGACCAGATCAACGCTCGCCTGTCCTCATTGGTGCTTCAGCTGGTCGCGCCCCTGGACGAGCGGAATCCGAGTTCCCGAGCGCCAATGTTTTTGACCTTCGAATGGACCACTGCAACGCAGCTTCCCAGATTGCGGACAGTCAAGCCTACCCCACCATTTTCCGCGGGTTTCCCTTGGGTTTGAGCAACCTTGTGATTCATGATGGTTAAAGGAATTACGCTTAGCCTTTCGCGACTCGTGTTCGCAAGATGGTTCCTCGCCGGATGGCAGTCCCCCTGGGAAGAAGCAACATTGTCATTTTTTTCATTTCCATGTCGCTGGTGCTGACGCTGGCGCTGGGTGTCTACGCGAGCAATCGTCTTCTAACGCACTGGCTGGTCGTCCGAAGTCTTGAGCAAGCTTTCCTGCCGCAGGAAAAGACTTTCAACTCGATCCTGCAGGCATTGGCGAGCCGGATCGAAACCGAACCGGCAGCCGACTTGTCCGCATTGCGGCTGACTGAAGAGGCTTCTGCCGACAGCCGCAGGTCGAACGACCTGGTTGGCGAATTGCAACGCAATGCCGGTCAGGCTCTGGACACATCCAAGGTGCTGGACGCGGTCGCGATCTTCCCTGCGCCAACCGGATCCAGCCTCCAGCGCCCCTCACCGGTGCAAATTCTCTGGCACAGCGAAGGGCAGCTTCGTACCAGCAATACGATCTCGCAGGCAAAGGCCGCTCTGAACGGCAACAGTCCGCTCGTTGCCATTCCGGACATGTCGTGGCACGGAACGTTTGGGACAAATGCGCTGATTGCCTACCGTCCCGAAGGAGCCTCCCCGGACTTTCCGGGGCTTTTGCTGTTGGTGACCCAGTCGGAAATCCTGAACGGCCTTACCCCGCTGATCTGGTTGATCAGTGCCGCGATTGGCGGTCTCTGCCTGGCCTCTTTCATGTTTGCTGGTATTCTCCTCTGGCTGCGCTTCTATGACCAGCTCCAGACCAGCAGAGACATTCAGTATCTGGCACATCACGACACGTTGACCGGTTTGCCGAACCGTGCCGTCTTCAACGCGCGCCTGACCGAGGCGCTGCGCCTTGCACAGGCCAAGGCCTCCAATATCGGCGTCATGCTGATCGACGTCGACAAGTTCAAGGAAATCAACGACACCTACGGTCATGGCATCGGCGACGTTTTTCTTCAGATCGTGGGGGAACGCCTGAAGGCGGTTTTCGGAAACCACCTGGTTGCCCGCCTTTCAGGCGATGAATTTGCGGTCATGCTGACATCCTTGTCCGACCCCGCCCGCATGACCCGACTTGCAACGGACATGATTGCGGCCACTGAAGCGCCCTGCACGATCGACGGCAAGGACATCAGGATTTCGCTGTCCATTGGTCTAGCAAGGGCAACCGACGGCTCCTGGCGCTCCTCTCGTTTGCTTCATTGTGCGGACCTTGCTCTGTATCGGGCCAAACACAGCGGGCGTTCCACCTTCTCGTGGTACACACAAAGCCTTGATGCAGAGGCACAGAAACGCAAGGAAGTGGAAGAAGGACTCGCCAAAGCGCTCAAGTTCAACCAGTTCAAGTTGCTCTATCAACCGCAATATGCGCTGAAGGACGGAGCACTGAAAGGCTATGAGGCCCTGATCCGCTGGGACCATCCTTCCAAGGGTATCATCCGGCCGGACGATTTCATCCCGATTGCAGAAGACACGGGCCTTATCGAGGAAATCGGAACATGGGTCCTCAACCACGCCTGCCGCGAAGCAGCGTTATGGCAGGACCGCTCGCGCAAGGTCGCAGTCAATGTTTCTCCCGCTCAGTTCATTGCCGGCGAAACCCAGAAGCGCGTTGCCCAGGCGCTTCAGAATTCCCGTCTAGACCCCAAGCGGCTTGAAATTGAAATCACCGAGAGCCTGCTGATTTCGAACACGGACGCAGTCATCGAGACACTTCAGCAGATCCGCGACATGGGTGTTTCTATCGCCATGGACGATTTCGGAACCGGCTACTCATCGCTGAGCTACCTGAGCCTGTTTCCTTTCGACAAGATCAAGATCGACAAGGCCTTCATCCAGAACCTCGGCAAGGATGCCAGTACCGACGCGATCGTGACATCGATCGTTGGCCTGGGCCGCTCGCTGGATGTCACGATTACCGCGGAAGGTGTCGAAACCGAGGAACAGGCCATACTGCTGAGCGCAGCCGGATGCGATCTCGTCCAGGGTTTCCTGTTCGGCAAGCCTGATACCGTTGCAAAACACGAGGCCGCGTATCCGGTGTTTCCACTCAGCCCAGCCGGTAGACGCTGGTTCCCCCGAATGCAGCAACAAGCGACGCCGGCCCAGGTGCCACCGCGCATTCGCCTTGCCCCCAAACTTGCCAAGAGCGTGAGGCCCGCTGGCCCGCAACCCGCTATCGGAGGGGAAAGCGAGGACCCGACGTCGCAGATTGAGCAGGTCCCCTTGCAGACTGCAGGCTGAAACCGCGATTGCAGGTTTTCAGAGGCTGACAACGGCTGCGGCATCCTGAGCGGCCGACTGCCGCTCGCGGTCTGCCTTGCGTTCGGAGTAACGATCGACAAGATAGTCCGATCGGCCACGAACCAGCAGCGTGAACTTGACGAGCTCTTCCATGACATCGACCACCCGGTCGTAAAGGGCTGATGGTTTCATCCGGCCATCGTCGTCAAATTCCTGGTAGGCCTTGGGCACCGACGACTGATTGGGGATGGTAACCATCCGCATCCAGCGGCCGAGGACACGCATCTGGTTGACCGCATTGAAAGACTGCGAACCTCCCGAGACCTGCATCAAGGCCAGTGTCTTGCCCTGTGTCGGCCGGATAGCGCCAAAACTCAGCGGGATCCAGTCAATCTGCGACTTGAGTACACCGGTCATTGCCCCATGTCGTTCGGGAGAGCACCAGACCTGCCCTTCGGACCAGGCGCATAGATTTCTCAGTTCAGTGACTTTGGGATGATCGGCACCACTGTCATCGGGCAGCGGCAGACCTGATGGATCGTAGATCCGGGTCTCCGCACCATAAGCCTGCAGCAGCCTTTGTGCTTCGTGTACGAGGAAGCGGCTGTAGGACCGCTCGCGCAGGGAACCGTAGAGCAGCAATATCCGAGGTGGATGCGACGGCCCTGTTGGAACCTGCAACTTTTCCCGGTCGATTATCTCAAAGTCTGCCGCCGTCACGTTCTTCAAGTCTGCATGCGAACTTTTCGCCTCAGGCATCTGACGCTCCGGACGAAACCACTTCGCCGTCTTCCTTGGTGAAAGACCCGATATCCTTTGGCAACAGATCCAGCACCTTCTCGGACGGACGGCACAGGCGGACGCCTTTTTCCGACACCACGATCGGCCTGTTGATCAGGATCGGATGTTCCATCATGAAATCGATCAGTTGATCGTCCGTCCACCTGTCCTCACCGAGACCCAATTCATCATAGGGCGTTCCCTTCTGGCGAAGGATGTCCCGCACCGGAAGACCGGTGCGCTTGATCAGGTCAACGAGTTCTTCCCGGCTCGGCGGCGTTTTCAGATATTCGATCACCTGCGGCTCGACGCCGGATTTACGGATCATTTCCAGCGTGTTGCGGGACGTGCCGCATTTCGGGTTGTGATAAATCGTCATGCTCATGTGAGGTATCGTCCTGTCAAAGTCCCGAAGGTTTCTTAAAATCGGCTGCCGGAAAACAGCAGACAGCGGGATCGTTGCCGCAGCAATCTTCCATCAGAAAACCCAAAAGGTTCCGCATGCGGTCATAGTCGACAGCATAAAGAATATGCCTGCCCTCCCGGCGGGTCGTCAGCAGCCCGGCCCGTTCCAACGTGGTCAGATGAAACGACATCCTGGTTGGCTGTATGTCCAGCCGCTCAGCAACCGAGCCGGACGGCAAGCCATCTGGCCCAACCGTCATCAGCAACCGGAACGCCGCCAGCCGGTCTTCCTGTGCCAAGGCGCCCAATGCAGAGACTGCTTCCTGATCTTCCATAATTCGATACTACAAGAAATTTTGGAACATTCAACAAATGAAAGCGAACGTCCCCCTGTGTGCGATATCACATGGCTGCAGCGGCGCGAGCGGCCTGATCGTAATTGCCGGACACCAGTCGCAATGTGGCGGCAAGTTTGGAGAGTTCGTTTTCGTCGAGGCCCAGCGCCTTCATTGGCTTGACCAGGAGAGCCTCGCGCAGACGCCGGTACTCAAGACAGGCAGTTTCGCCTGATTTCGTGATTTCGGCGGTCTTTTCCTTGCCCCGACGGCCAGATGAAATGAGGCCAGCCTTTTCAAGCTTCTTCAGCGCATAGGTAACCGTGTGAGTGTCTTCGATGTTCAGCACAAGACAGATGTCTGACAGTGTCTTGGCTCGGCCGCGGTGATTGACCGAATGAAGCACAAGCACATCCAGAGGACCAAGCCCCTGCGACCCGCTGGCCGCCATACAGCGTACCATCCATCGGTGATAGGCATTGACCATCATGGTCACAGCAAATTCGATCTCCGAAAGCGCAGGCATTGCACCGGAGGCAAGATGCGCTGCAGAGACAACAGGCCCGATGGGGGCATCGCTTCTGGAGTCGGGATTATCCGTCACATCTGATCTCCGGCACATTTTGGTTTTTCAGCGGGCCTCCAGCCGAATCCGGTTGAAGGCCCTTTTCTGATCGTTTCAAAAGTGTGTGTACATCCGCCCCTGTTCGTTCACGGGAAGGAATGCACTAGTTGCTCAACATCGTCTGCGGCAACCAAAGAGCCAAGCCCGGAAAGGCCACAATCAAGACGATTGCCAGGATCATCAACAGGAAGAACGGCAAGGCCATGCGGGCAACCTTGAAGATGTTGTACCCGGTCATGCCCTGCAGAACGAACAGATTGAACCCGACTGGTGGCGTGATCTGGCTCATTTCGACAACCAGCACCAGGTAAATACCGAACCAGATAAGATCGAGGCCTGCCTGCTCCACCATCGGAAGGATCACGGAGGTCGTCAGAACCACCACCGAAATGCCATCCAGAAAACACCCGAGCACCACGAAGAACAGCGTCAGGGCAATGAGGAGCGCGTAGGGTGACAGGTTCAGCGACCCGATCCAGGCAGCCAACTCACGCGGGATGCCGGTGTACCCCATGGCAACGGTCAGGAATGCTGCGCCAGCCAGAATGAACGCGATCATGCAGGATGTCCGCGTTGCGCCCATCAACGCTTCAGCAAAGCTCTTGCGGCTCAACGTTCCGCTTACCCAGGACAGAAGCAATGCAAGCATGACGCCGATGGCCGCCGCCTCTGTGGGCGAAGCAAGACCCGCATAGATCGAGCCGATCACACCCACGATCAGACCGATCACCGGAAACAGCCTGCGCGTTGCAAGAAGTCGCTCGATGAAGGGAATGACTTCCTCCTTCGCAGGCATCTTGTCCTGGTTCAGCAGTGCCCAGATCGCGACATAGCCCATGAACAGGAGGCAAAGCATTGCCCCCGGCAGAACGCCTGCCATGAACAACCGGGCAATCGACTGCTCTGTTGCCGCGCCATAAACGATCAGGATGATCGATGGCGGAATGAGCAGGCCCAGCGTACCCGACCCTGCCAGTGTGCCGATCGCCATGCGTTCGTCATATCCGCGCTGCTTCAATTCAGGCAGAGACATACGACCGATGGTGGCGGTGGTAGCGGCTGAAGAACCCGACACGGCAGCAAAGATGCCGCACCCGAGAATGTTCACATGCAGCAGCCGGCCCGGCAGATTGCGCATCCAGGGCGAAAGACCAGCGAACATGTCCTCCGACAGACGAGATCGGAACAGGATTTCACCCATCCAGATGAACATGGGTAGCGCCGTCAGATCCCAGGAATTCGATGCGCCCCAAACCGTCGTTGCCAGAACGGGACCGGCCGGCGCGGACACAAGAACCATCATTGCAGCAAGCGCGACGGCAAACAGCGCAACGGCCACCCAGATACCGGTTGCAAGCGCCGCCAGCATTCCAATGCCGAGCAGGAGGGCGACAAGGGAGAGATCCATTATTCTTTCCCTTCTATCGGATCGGCCTTAACGACCGATTCAAAACTCGGCGCCTTGCCAGTGAGCGCCATGATCAGGTCGTCCAGCAAAGCGATTGAGAACACCAGCAGTCCGAAAGTCATCACCGACTGCGGAAAGACGAGCGGGATCGGAATGACGCCGTAGGAGGTTTCGTTGAATTTGAAGCTGTCGAGCACAAGCTGTCCGGCGTTCCACGTAAAGAATGCCGCCAGCGCAAGAGCGACCGCGACCGCCCAGACATTCAGGATGCGTGCTCCGGCTTTGGGCACGGACTGCAGCAGGATCGCGACCCTGATGTGATCACCATTTCGCAGCGTCCCGGATAGGGCAAGAAAGGATGCCCCCACCAGCAGAAAACCTGCAATTTCAGCAAGTGAAGGAACCTGCAGCCCGAGTGGCTCAAGACCAAAGACCGTTCGAGACCAGTCGAATATGCGCCCAAACACCTGAAGAACAACGAGACTGGCAATGACAACGAGACAACACGCAGCCATAGCCGTTGACGCTTGATAAAGCGTATTCAAAGCCTTTCGCATCGGCTTCCCCTACCGGATGTGCAGCTGATATTAAAAAACGCCGGACTTGTTAGGTCCGGCGCTTCTTAAGCTGTTTAGTTTTTATAGGCTTCGAGAACGGCTTGGCCGGTTTCACCGGCTTCCTCTTGCCATTCGGCAGCCATCGTCTCGCCGATTGCTGCGAGATCCTGGATCAGCTGGCTGCTCGGCTCAACGACAGTGATGCCGTTGTCGACCAGAACCTGGGTCTGCGTCTTGGTTTCTACCTTGGAAGCTTCCCAGCCACGCTTCTCAGCAACGTCTGCGGCTTCAAGGACAGCTGCCTTTTCGTCGTCGCTCAGGGCGTCGAAAGCACCCTTGTTGACGAACACCATGTTTTTCGGCAACCAGGCCTGGGTGTCATGATAGTGGCTCAGGAAGTCCCATGCCTTGGAATTCGCACCGGTGGACGGTGACGTGATCATGGCTTCGACACGACCGGTGGAAAAGGCGGTCGGAATATCCGGCACTTCAACCTGCGTCGGCACGGCGCCAGCCAGCTGGGCCAGGCGTTCGGTCGCTGTGTTGTAGGCACGGAATTTCAGACCCTTGAGATCGTCACCCTTGGTGATTTCCTTTTTGGCATAGATACCCTGGGGTGGCCACGGCACGGCATAAAGCAGTTGCAGCCCCTGCTCGCCGAGCTTTTCTTCCAGTGCAGGCTTCGACGCCTGGTAAAGCTTCCAGGCCTGGTCATAGGACGGAGCCAGGAAAGGTACGGAATCCACTCCGAAGACCGCATCTTCGTTGGAAAGGCGGGACACCAGAATTTCGCCGATCGGGGCAAGCCCCTTGCGGACCGAGTTCTTGATTTCCGGATGCTTGAACAACGATCCCGCAGAGTGGATCTGAATAACCAGCGAGCCGTCAGTCTTTTCCTTCACTTCTTCAGCGAAGGCAGCAATGTTCTGTGTGTGAAAGTTGCTGTCACCATAAGGTGTCGGCATGTCCCACTTGGTTTCAGCGGAAGCAACAGTGAAACCCGCAAGGCCGAATGCGGCGGCAGCAGCCAGATGGATTCCGGCACGTGTCAGGGAACGAGATTGCAGCATGATTTTCTCCTCTAGGAAGCGGGGATTACCCGTCGGGATGCTGCTCGAGGTGCATTCTTCGAACACCTTGTGGAGCACATCTTCACAAACACTAGACTCAAAAACCGTCAACATCAACAATTTATCGATAAATTGTGATTGTCATCTTCAAATCCAAAGCGTCCTTCCCTCCGCGAAAAGGATTGGCTAGCGTTCCGGCCAGACAACCTGGAAACCTGAATTCGTGTCAAACACCAACCAACGCCTCTTGACTGGCAATAGCGCCAACCGCCTGATTTTGGCGCTCATTTTGGCAGTGGCAGCCTTGTTACGCTTTCAGAACCTGGACAGGACGAGCCTTTGGTATGATGAAGCCGTCAGCTGGAGCCAGTCCAGGGGAACCATCGCCGAGCTGTTGACCGCTGTTGCAGCTGACAATTATCCGCCGCTGCATAATATTTTGCTCTGGCTGACGATGCCCGTGGCAGGTGACAGTGAAACAGCATTACGCTTGCCATCCGTGCTGTTGGGTGTTCTTGCCGTCTGGCTTATCTATCTGACTGGGAAAACGCTGGCCGGAAACACCACTGGCCTGCTTGCTGCAGCTCTCCTGACCGTCTCTCCGTTCCACATCTGGTATTCGACAGAAGCCCGCATGTATGCCCTGCTGGCAACATGCGGGCTCGCCTTTCTGCTCCTGGTTCTGAAAAACCTTGAAAGGCCATCGGCCTGGCGGTTGGTAGCGCTTGGAGCGGCTGGAGCCCTGTTCCTCTACAGTCACATCTACGCCCTTCTGGGCTTCGCATCCGTTGGTATGGTCTGCGTCATACTGGCATTGACCGGCATCTTGAAATCCGGCCGCATCAGTCTCACCAATGCGGTTCTTGTCTGCCTTGCAATGGCAGCAAGCGCGCTTGCCTTTTTACCCTGGCTGATCATCCTGGCGATGCGAGCAAGGTCGGTGGCCGAAGAAGGCTTCTGGATTGCTTATCCTGATCCGACGTTTCTCATCAACATCGCCTTCAGTATTGCCGGGTCGCTGCCATTGTTCTGGATGCTGGCAGGTTTGGCCGTCGCCAGTCTCCTGACCATCGTTCACCTGCCAGGCAGGTACTTCGGCAAACCGCAAAGTGCGGACGCAATCCTCGTCTGCTTTGCCTACACCGTTGGTCCGCCGCTTTTGGCCTATCTCTATTCCATAAGCGTGCAGCCGATCCTTTTTGATCGTTACCTGATCGCGGCATGGCCAGGGCTTATCCTGCTCGCCTCGGTAACAGCCCAGCGCCTGGCGCCACAGGTTGCACCGATCGCGCTGTTTGCAGCCGCGATATGGTTGAGTTTTCCCGAATTGAAATTCACGCTGCTGGAGAGAATACGCCCCGAATGGCGTCTGATCGCACAGGACTATCTGGCACAGAAAGCCGATGGCGATCATCTCTTGCTGTTCAAGGGATTTGCCGCACCGGCCCTGTCTTATTACTTGCGCGACCCCAGCACCTTCACGGCAGTTGAGACAATTGCCGATATAAACAAAGGCACCGCTGATGCCCGATGGCTATTGATCGTCCACACAAGCAGTGAGGAACTTAGCGAAGCGCAAGAGGCCTTTGCCCCTCGGGAAGGCACTCCGGCAGCCAGGCGCTTTGGCTGGGGAGCAAGTGGCCTGACACTTTTGGAGCGAGCCCCTGTCGAATAAACTCACTCGCCTGGATGCTAGTCGAAAAACAACCAGAAACAGACAACTACAGCCGCAAATACCCCTGCACCAATTGCAAATTCCAGCAAAAGCCCAAGCAGGGAAGCGCCGAGAAGCAGGGCGACAAGCAGGAAAATGCCAACGAACCAGAGGTCTGCTGTCAGTATACTGATTGTGAAGTCGACAGCCTCCGCCAGACGCAGCAGAAACGGATCCCGTTCTTCTGATTTATCGTTTTCCGACATCGGCAGCTTTCAGTTTTCCCTTTTACCACAAGGTCATATGGGGGTACCGCAAGCGATAAAAAGATCAAATAACAACCCATTCAGATTTTTTCATCGACATTTTATCGATAAAATGTCAGCATAAATTCACTTGCTATCAAAACGCTAATTATCGGCATGGAATCGCGTATTCCTTAAAGCCGGCAGCATCAGAGGGAAGATCATGACAGCCAAGTGGGATTTCTGGATCGACCGTGGCGGCACCTTTACCGACATCGTCGGCAGGTCACCGGACGGCACGCTGCATCCGCACAAGGTGCTCTCCGAAAATCCGGAAGCCTATCGCGATGCCGCCATTCAAGGCATCCGGGAGTTGCTTGGCGTGGAAAAAGGCGCGACTATTCCCTCGGACAAGATCGCGACCGTCAAGATGGGCACGACCGTTGCCACCAATGCACTTCTGGAGCGCAAGGGTGAGCGAACGGCTCTGTTCATCACGAAAGGCTTTCGGGATGCGCTCGAGATCGGCTACCAGGCGCGACCGCATATTTTTGCCAAGGAAATCATAAAGCCTGAGCTGCTCTATGAGAGCGTCCACGAGATCGTCGAACGTGTCCGCGCCGATGGCGAACTGGAACTCGCGCTGGACGAAGGACAGGCCCGCAGCGCAATGCAGGCCGCATGGGATGACGGCATTCGCTCCATCGCAATCGTGCTGATGCACGCTTACGCCTATCCGGCCCATGAACAACTTCTGAAAAAGATTGCTGAAGACATCGGCTTCCCGCAGATCTCTGTGTCCCATGAAGTGTCACCGCTGATGAAGCTGGTGGGACGCGGCGACACCACTGTGGTCGACGCCTATCTGTCACCCATCCTGCGCCGCTATGTGAACCAGGTACAGGAAGAACTGGGTGAAGGTCCGCGGCTGATGTTCATGCAGTCTTCCGGAGGTCTCACCGCTGCAGACCTCTTCCAGGGCAAGGACGCAATTCTGTCCGGCCCCGCCGGAGGTGTTGTCGGCGCAGTCGAGACCTCACGCATGGCGGGGTTCGAAAAGATCATCGGTTTTGACATGGGCGGCACGTCTACAGACGTCTGCCACTACGACGGCGACTACGAACGCGCATTCGAAACGGAAGTCGCCGGTGTGCGCATGCGCGCTCCGATGATGATGATCCATACGGTTGCAGCAGGCGGCGGTTCGATCCTTCATTATGCCGACGGCCGCTTTCAGGTAGGCCCCGATTCAGCCGGGGCAAATCCGGGACCGGCCTGTTACCGACGCGGCGGGCCTCTCACCGTTACCGACGCCAACCTGATGACAGGCAAACTGGCACCGGAATTCTTTCCGAAGATCTTTGGTCCGGACCAGGATCAGCCGCTTGACGGCGACGTTGTTCGCAAACGTTTCACGGATCTGGCTGTGCGTATTGGAGATGGACGCACCCCGGAAGATGTTGCAGACGGCTTTTTGAAAATCGCCGTCGAGAACATGGCCAATGCCATCAAGAAGATTTCGGTCCAACGCGGCTACGACGTGACCGAATACGCGTTGACCTGCTTCGGTGGCGCTGGTGGTCAGACCGGGTGCCGCGTTGCTGACAGTCTCGGCATGAAGACCGTCATTCTGCACCCGTTCTCGGGCATCCTGTCGGCATATGGCATGGGACTGGCCGATATCCGCGCAGACCGGCAACAGGCCGTCGTCAAGACACTTACGGACGATTTGATCCCTGAACTGCAGGCTCTTCGTGATCAGCTTGCCAGCCAGACGGAAGCGGAACTCGACAGGCAGTCGATCACTGCGGAGGCGCGCCGCACGACCGCAACCGCGCACTTGCGTTACGACGGCACTGACACCCCGCTACCGGTCCCCCTCGGGTCCGTCTCTGAAATGCGGGCAGCCTTCGAGGATGCACACAAGAAACAGTTCGGCTTTGCCTATGAGAAAAAGCCGGTCGTCGTTGAAGCACTGGAAGTCGAAACGGCCGGTGGCGGCGCCGGTCTCACCGAGCCGGATCTGACATTGGCCACAGGGACGCCCTCCCCGGCAACCTCTACAAGCATTTACTCCGAAGGCACCTGGCACAAGGCCGGTATCTTCAAACGCGAAGTGCTGAAACCGGGCATGAAGGTGACCGGACCTGCGGTGATCATCGAACCACATGCCACGATCGCTGTTGAAGATGGCTGGCAGGCAGAGATCAATTCAAAGGATCACGTGATCCTGAAGCGTATCGTGCCGTTGAAACGCGCAGAAGCCATCGGAACGCACGCCGACCCTGTCATGCTGGAAGTGTTCAACAACCTGTTCATGTCTATCGCGGAACAGATGGGGGTCACCCTTCAGAACACCGCATACTCGGTCAACATCAAGGAACGTCTTGATTTCTCTTGTGCCGTCTTCGACGCAGACGGTGCCTTGGTTGCCAACGCACCACACATGCCGGTTCATCTCGGGTCCATGGACCGTTCGGTGGAAACGGTCATCAAGCTCAACAAGGGCAAGATCAAGCCGGGCGATGTGTTTGCATTGAACGCCCCGTACAACGGTGGCACGCACTTACCCGATATCACAGTTGTGTCGCCGGTCTTCGATGACGAAGGCAAGGAGATCCTTTTCTGGTCGGCGTCCCGTGGCCACCATGCTGATGTCGGCGGCTCCGCCCCAGGCTCCATGACGCCGCGCGCAACCAACGTGGACGAGGAAGGTGTTCTGTTCGACAACTTCAAGATCGTCGACGAAGGACGTTTCTGCGAACAGGAACTGGTTGAGCTTCTGACCAACCATCCCTACCCCGCCCGCAACCCGCATCAGAACGTCGCCGATTTGTCTGCACAGATCGCCGCAAACGAAAAGGGTATCCAGGAACTTCGGAAGATGGTCACCCACTTCGGACTGGACGTGGTCCAGGCCTATATGGGGCACGTTCAGGACAACGCAGAAGAAAGCGTTCGCCGCGTGATCGAGGCGCTGAAGGACTCCGAATACGAGTATCCGACTGACCAGGGCTCCGTGATCAAGGTCAAGATTACCGTCGACAAATCAAAGCGCGAGGCAACGGTCGACTTTACCGGGACCTCAGGCGTCAAACCGAACAACTTCAATGCGCCGGAACCTGTGACCCGTGCGGCAATCCTTTATTGCTTCCGGGTGATGGTAGACGGCGACATTCCGATGAACGCCGGCTGTCTCAAACCGATCAACATCATCATTCCGGATGACTGCATGTTGCGGCCTTCCTATCCGGCTGCGGTCGTGGCGGGTAACGTGGAAACGTCCCAGCATGTCACCAATGCCGTCTTCGCAGCTCTTGGTGCCATGGCCAATGCTCAGGGAACGATGAACAACCTGACATTTGGCAACAACACGTATCAGTACTATGAAACCATCTGTTCCGGCTCTCCGGCAGGGCCTGGCTTCAATGGCACGGATGGTGTCCATACCCACATGACCAACTCGCGCCTAACTGATCCCGAAGTATTGGAGTTCCGTTTCCCGGTTCTCCTGGAGGATTTCCATATCCGCAAGGGGTCCGGTGGCAAAGGCAAGTGGTCAGCGGGTGACGGCACCAAGCGGACCTTGCGTTTCCTTGAGAAAATGGACTGCGCGATCCTTGCGTCCCACCGTACCGTTCCGCCGAAAGGATTGGATGGTGGCAGCAACGGCGAACTCGGCCGCACCGAAGTTCGGCGGCTGAATGGCGAGATCCAACAACTGGAGGGCTGTGATCAGACGGTTCTTGAGGCCGGAGAAGCGGTCACCGTGATCACGCCGACGGCAGGTGGTTGGGGTCACACCTGAGCCAAATATTCAGTAGATCGAAGAAAAAGAACGGCCATCTGATTGGGTGGCCGTTTTTTTGTTATTCCGCTGCTGATAAGCACATCGTTACTTCTACCTATACGAGAATTATTCTTTCTCTCAGGGACAAAGTTTACCGTTTTTTCAATCTGAGTCCGCCTAAACTGACACAACTTTAACTCTTGCGCTGCCTATGGCGCCGAGAAACTCGGGCTTTTGAGAAATGTTTGCATCAAATCCCATTGCAACTTCGGTTGCGGCGAAAATTCTAGCATTGGTTGCCTTCCTTAGTCTTGGCCTGCTTGTTGTGGCCGCAGTTGCCATCATTCAGATGGGAATGATCGGGAAGGAACTTCAAAACATTGCGGAAAAGGATATTCCACTCACGCAAGCGATCAGTCAGGTGGCCAGCCATCAACTGCAACAGGCAGCAGTTATTGAGCGCATAATGCGCATATCCGGCCTAACCTCTGCAGAAGACGCCGCTGCAGCGACCGCATTGAAGTCTACTTTGACTACATTGAACGATCAGGTTTCCGATGAAATCCGGAAGGCGGAGGAGCTAGCCGTTTCGGCGCTGGAAAAATCTTCCAGCGTATTGGAGCGCAACGAGTTTTCCAAAACGCTGGAGCAGCTTAAACGCATCGAAAGCGAATATGAAATATACTCAGCCGAGATAGCTGCCATCTTGCAGAAAATTGAACAGAACGATCTGTCGGATGCGAGCAAATTGGTCATGGAGCTGGAAAAGGAACAAAGCCGGCTGGACCATGAATTGGTGACGCTGCTTGCCGAGATAGAGAGCTTTACGCAAGCGGCTGCAACATCCGCGGAAAATCATGAGAAACAAGCCTTTCAGCAGATCGTGATCACCGCGGCGCTGACCTTGGTTTTGTGTCTGGTCGGCTCGGTGCTATTCGCCAGATATCTGATTTCCCGTCCTTTGCATCAGGTTTCGGCAGGCCTTCTGGAGTTGGCGAGAGGCAACACGGAAGTCGAAGTCAATGTGCGAACAAGGGACGAAATCGGTCAGGTGGCAAGCGCATTCGAAACCTTTCGTGAAAACACCATAGAGATGAAGCGCCTGCAGGATCAGGCTCGCGAAGAGGAGATGCAGGCAGAAGCGGATCGTCGGGACACAAGATTGCGACTGGCGGACGAGCTTGAAAGGCTCCTGATGACCAGCTGTGACGCAGCAGTTTCCGCATTGAGCGAACTTGCATCCGGTGCCGACGAATTGGCCCGCAACAGTCATGAGACCATTGAAAGGTCCAACACGGTTGCCGCGGCAGCCGAACAGGCCACAGCATCGGTCCAATCTGTTGCATCTGCGTCTGAGGAACTGGCGAGTTCAATTCACGAAATCAGCCGCCAGATTACACTCGCGAATTCCTCCACCTCTCGTACATCTGAACAGGCCGAAGTTTCCGGAGAGACAGTCGGAAAACTGTCTACATCGGCAGAGGAGATCACGGATGTCCTGAAACTGATCAGCGACATTGCTGCCCAGACCAACCTGTTGGCCTTGAACGCAACGATCGAAGCAGCGAGAGCGGGTGAAGCAGGCAAGGGATTTGCCGTCGTGGCTTCCGAAGTAAAGGCGCTAGCCACGCAAACCGGACAGGCGACCGATCAGATTGGTTCACAGCTGAGCGGGGTCCAGTCCGGGGCAGCAACCTGTTCTGATGCAATTACCACGGTTGTCAAAGCCATGATGGAAATTCGCGAACAGATTTCCGGAATTGCCTCTGCGATTGAAGAGCAAAACGCAGTTACGTCAGAGATAGCCAAAAACGCGCATCAGGTTGCGCAAGGCAGTGCTGACATTACCTTCAATATCTCCGAAGTGAACCAGGCAGCGCAGGTATCCGGCGACAGGGTGCAAGAAGTCGTGGGAGGCATTCAGAACATTTCCTCCCAGATAACGACAATTCGCGACGGGTTAGGCGATTTTCTCGGTCACCTGCGCGCAGCTTGACAACTGCTCGCCTCGCTCCGGAACACCGGCCAAAACGACTGATCGTTGCCCCGTGCCCGCAACGCGGACACGGGGATCTGGAGCCATCCGATTTTCAACTCCCGCTCCTGCGGTTAATCCGTGGAGACCAGATAATTCCAAAAGACCGATCTGTCGCTTGCCAGACCAATGCAAAGCTCGATACAGAGCTTATCGGGAACCCGTCTCTTCAAGATCTTCCCGTTGTTCATGGGAAATTTCAGCGATCCTTGCTCCACCAGGAGCAGAACGCGGTTGCGCGAGAGACCAAGCCCTTTTGCAAGGACCTTATCCAGACGAACCTGGACGTGATCCGAATTCAGGATTGTCAGCGCCACTTTGCAGGCATCTGCACAATCACCGGCAACCATTCGTCGTTTCAGGCTGAAATCAGCGTCCCCCTTGCCTCCACCTCTCCCAGTGGTGTTGCAGGCGAAGCTGAACGCCACTCCCTCATCGTTCCGCTGCAGGGCTTCCATGAGTTCTGCCGATAGGCTGCTCACGGCTCGACGTTCAAAAATGGCCCTGTTCCATCTGCTTCCACAATCATCACAACGATAGATTAACCAGGCGTCAAGCTGGCTTCCATTCGCGTTCAACCGGAATTTGCCAGTCGAACCAAAAGGTTTCACAAATCCGCATCGTTGGCAGGGACGCTTTATTCTAGGTGTCTGAGAACGGACAACGGACCATTCCATGTTCAATATAGACGACATTCCGTGGGTCTTCCTCGCACGGGAAGTCCGTCACAGGCAGTCGGGACGGCCGGACAGCGTCAGCTATCGGCACTCAGTCTGGCTGGAAGCTTTTTCGAAATGTATGCAGTGAACCGAAACAGGATCAGATGCGCATGGCCAAGCCACACCGGCCCCGATCCGCCGCCAGGACGAACAAAGTTCATGACGCATTCGAGCGAATGCATGGCGGGATCGATGACCGGTCAGAGTGTTGGCAAAACAAACGTCCAAATTGAAACAGATGAGTCTCGATAACGCTTACGAAAATGACAAGCAAGCTCAACTTGGAGTTTCGACGGGACGTCGTTCGAATTGTGCTCAGGTGTTGCGCGCCTGCAAAGCCAGAGCGACCAATGCAGGCCTCAGTTCGGACGGATCTTGCAATGGATCTGCAAACCAGAGACGTTCAACCTTATCTCCAGCCACAAGATCAACGCCTTCGGGATCCAGACAGGCAAGCCGCCAATTGGCCTCTCCGGCCTTCAGCAAATTCTGCGCGTAAAGTTTCACCGCATCCCTATGGTCTGCGTTCATATGCGCAACCGCTCCGGCTTCCATTGAAGACCAGTCACCAGGCGAACTTACTGTTGCCAACAAGTCCTCTGTCTCCAATTCAAAAGCCTTGCCAAAGCCTCCATTCAGGCTTGCCCTGGAGAGCTCCAACCTGAAAAAGGAAAAGTCTCCGAAATCGACATAAAGTTCGGCTTTGGGATGACGAGAGAGGTAACGGTTGCGCAACCGCTCATGATCTGAACTTCCTCTCGATATCTTCACTGCCTTGCAGAAAAGAGAAATTCTCGGATGAGCGAGCGGATCGCCTTTCCCAGGTTCACCCAACAACAGCGAACATGAAGGGTTCTCCAGAATTGCCGCTGTGTGTCCGGACAATGTACTTGTGAGGATGACAGGCGCACCATCCAAATCGGTCGCCACTGCAACCCGACTGGCAAGTGGATGCCGCGTTGCGGCTTCGAGCACCGCCAAAGCACCAAACCTCGCGGTTCTGATCAATTCCTTGGCCAATCTTCTGGCTTGATCATCCGTCGGCCGGATTACTGATTTCGGTTCTTTTTCCAGGCTCACGGCCCCTCCAAGTTCTGTTTTCTGTCGGCGCAGACAAGTTGCATTCCACGGTTTTCGCCTTCACCCGAATTCTGAACGTCAGATGAACAGACATCTCAGAACCGGTTCAGGGCGCCTATGCGATTGTCTCACCATCAGATACGGCGCCAATCGAGAACAGCGCCTGCCTTTGGAGAAAACCAATGAAGACCATGAGCAAACGTCTTGTTGCCGCCGCCCTCACGGGCGCCCTTCTTTTGCCGACCTTCGCGGCTGCTGAAGCCGGCTCGCGCAACGGTTGGCGTGACCACCGTGGCGGCCACCACCATAACCAGAGACACAATAATCGAAATCATAACCGACACAAAAACAATGATAATCTCGGCGCGGCTGTCGCGGCAGGTGTCATCGGCCTCGCTGCAGGAGCAATTCTGCTGGGAGCGACCCGCCAGCCGGCCTACGCAGGCCCGCCGCCGGTAAATCACTATCCGCCGGCTCCTTATCCTGGTCGCGTCAACACCGCCATCGGTTATCAGCCGTGGAGCCCAGCCTGGTACCAGTACTGCTCTTCGAAATACCGGTCGTTCAACCCGTCGACCGGTACCTATACCACCTACCAGGGTGAACAGCGTTTCTGCCAATAAGCTTGCGCCCGCCTGGTGGTACTGAAGAACTCGTGGCAACAAACGACCGACCGGCCGAACCGGTCACCCGTTTGTTGTCATTCTTTTCAGAAGAGTCGTGCCCCAAGGGAACTGAACAGCTTCGTTGGAACAGTGCAACCAGGGGTGTTTCGTTCAATCTGCCTGTTTGAATCAATCCGCCATGGTTTCTATTGAAGCGAAGCCTTCCGGCGCAGCACCGAAATCGAACGGCGTGTCGACCACAATGACCTTGTCGGGATAAAAACCATTGAACCTTGTACGAAGCGACAAGCTGTAGGCACCGATATGGCCAATCTCGATCCAGTCTCCCGTGTCGACAGTCTCTGGTAGCCAGAAAGGCCTGGAAAGAATATCGACGCTGTCGCAGGTTGCGCCGCAGACCTTGAAGGGAACAATCTTGTCGGGCTGACCAGCCCGTGTTTTGCGAGCCGGGTCCGGAATGAAACGAGCCGGCAGCGTGATCTTTCCGGTCCAACTGTCGGAAAGAGACGCCCAGATGCCATCATTGATGTAAAGGCGCCGCCCCTTCTTCAACAGCACTCTGACAATGAGAGAGATCGATCGGGCCACAATCACTCTGCCTGGCTCGGCGACAAGAGGCAGGTCATCGAATTGCCAATCAGCGATATCGGCTTTCAACTGCCCCATCAATTCCACGAGCGAGGGCATCTCAGGTGCCTTGCGGCGCGGATCGTGACCATAAACGGCCGGAAACCCTCCCCCGACATCAAGCTCCACAACGGGAACACCAGCACGTGACCTGATCCAATCGGCTGAAGCCAGCGCTCGCTCATAGGTCTCCGGTTCTTCGATCTGGCTTCCAACGTGGAAACACAATCCGCATTTGAACCCAATACGGTCGATCCGTTGCAGCAACTCAACGGCGTGACCTGGAGCCGCGCCAAACTTCTTCGACAACTCGTAAGCAGCATGCCCCTTGGTGGCGATACGAACGAAGAGTGTGATCGTCCCAGGATCTATATCAAGGGCCCTAACCACACGCAGGATCTTCGCGACTTCGTCTTCGTGGTCGAGTGAAAGGGTTCGAATACCGTAGGTTTCCAACGCTAGCCGAATGTCTGACTGCGCCTTGATAGGATGCATGTAAAGCATCTCAGCCTTTGGCGCAGCCTCTTTCACCGCGGCGAACTCTGCAGGCGATGCGACATCGAAACAACTGATCCCGGCCTTTGCCAATGCCTCAAGGACAAATGGCTCGCCATTCGTCTTGACCGCGTAAGCCGTCTTGCCGGGGAAGAGCGACTGGAATTGCTGTGCGTCATGCCTCAGCACGTCCGGCCGGAAACAATACACAGGCTGATCGGGACGAAGATCCAAGGCGGCGTCAATAGCTGTTTTATAACGTTCCATCAGTCCTTCCGGCGTTAGAAGTCATCGAATAGAAAGGAACAAGCTTGAGGCTGATTTGCAAGCCGGGATTGGGTTATTGGCAGATAATGTAATTACAGCTCTTGCCGTGGCATCCGATATCGAGATGGAAGTGAGACTTGTGATTTGGGTCTGCATCGGGGCCGAGTACGGTGGTAAACCTTTTACAGGCAGCCTTGTGTATGGCGGACAGGAAGCTTCCGCTCTGCGTGTTGCGCGCCCAATCCTTTTCAACTGAAATCTCGGTACCGTCACTTAATCGGAAGGCCACAATATCAATGGCTTTGCCAAGCGCATGTTCGGAAAGCTTTCCATCTGGAAGATTGTTTCGTCGGCGACACTGGTAACCAGGGCCTGTTAGAAACTCGGACACTGGTTTCCCGAACTGTGCTTGTGCAATGGGCAAGACATCTTCAATCACCCACGCAGTAAGTGACGTCGCAAAACCACATGATAGCGTGGCTTTCATCGGGAAGGTCACTTCGGCATCCTCGCCACGGAACCCAGAAAGGTTGACAGGTACGGTGATCCCACAGTCCTCATCAGCTTGATCCCCTTGCATGGGAGCAAGTTGTTCAAATGTAGCACCCGGAATATCGCAAGTTGCCGGTGTGGAGGATTCGAGCGCAGAAGCTTTCCTGCCACCGTCGTCCGGCCCTTCCAAAAACTCTTCCGGAAGAGTTTCTGGTTTGATCGCCGGCACATCAACCCCCTCGATGAATCGCGAAGTACCGAGGCCTGGAAGCGGCTTTTCCTGTGGCAATGGAGGATTTGCGTAAACATCTAAAGACGGCAGGCAACACAACGCGAGAGAAGTACAAATCGACACGACGTTTAAGTGCATTCCCAACTCCGCACATTGTACTTGCCAGCTACCCTCATGATTGATCAACGTTTGTCCTGCGTCTATGGTTGCATGACCCAAAAAGTGAATGGTTCCCGATGACTTTAGAACTCTTTTTCGCCTATGTGATTGCCACATTGATCGTCCTCGCCATCCCGGGTCCGACGATCATGCTTGTTGTCAGCTATGCATTGACCCAGGGACGCAAGTCTGCGGTTGCCAGCGTATTGGGTGTTGGCTTGGGGGACGCGACAGCAGCAGCTGCGTCGCTGATGGGTCTCGGTGCCATTCTGGCGACATCTGCAACAGCATTCACCCTGCTCAAATGGGTAGGGGCGATCTACCTGGTCTGGCTTGGTCTGAAGATGTGGAGAAGCCGGCCAACTGCACTTGGGCCGCATCAGGTTGCCGATGTTCCCCCCAGAAAAATATTTTGGCATGCATATGTGGTCACAGCGCTCAATCCAAAAGGCATTGTTTTCTTTATGGCTTTCCTGCCACACTTCATCGCACCTCAGGCCCCAGTTGTCCCGCAGCTCGCACTTCTGGGAACAACCTTCGTCGCGTTGGGTGTTTTGAATGCTGCTGTTTACGCCTATGCAGCAGCAGCCCTTGGTCAAAAGCTGAGAAGTCCTTCCCTGCTTAGACTGGTAAACAAGGTGGGCGGCGCATTCCTGATCTCCGCTGCTGCGATGACGGCAACATTGCAGAGATCTGCGAACTGAAAAAAATCAGCGGCTTGATGCGAAGGGAATGTTCTTTTTCGACCGCACGGCTTCCGCTTCGGTTTTTTCTTCTTCGGTTTTCAAACCGAAATTAGCACCGGATTGCTTCAAGGTTTCAAGTGATCTGCGGGCGCCATCTTCACTTAGCGCTGCATATCGCTGGATGGCAGCATTCAGCTCCAATCCGCCAATGCGCAACCGCCTGGCCCTCATCGTGAGAATATCCTTGTAAGCTTCGGCTGTAACGCCGTTCGCCTTGCAAAGGATTATCAAGGGCTTGTCGCTTGAGCTGAACAAGAGCTGGGATACTGCACTGGGCGGCAGATTGCTTACCTTGGCAAGCAACATCCCCAGCTCCGCTGTTCGATCCGAACGGGCGAACAAGGTCACGGCATCATCGATTTTGGTCTTCTTGCTGACCACGTCACGGATCAATGCGTTGGATTGTTCACGAGCCTCTTCAAGCTTGTGCGCACGAGCGGCCACTTCGGTAGCAGCACGTTCAGCCAGGAGCTGAACAAGCGTGCTGTCGGCACCGAGTGCACTCACCCTTTCTTTCAACTCTTCTGTCAAGAAAGGCAGCAAGGCATGAGCAGCTGCGTCAGGCAAGTCGGTGCGGTTGATCAAGGCAGCCTGGATTGCTTCACTCGATCGGGCTTTTTCCACCAATTTCAGGAAGGATGCATCAGCGAACTCTGCACCCTGGTTTTCAGCGACTTTACTTAAAACCGCCGTATCCCCCCGATCCACCAAGACAGTGGTAACTGCCATATCGACGGTTTCACGCCCGGCAATTGCCCCCAGATGCTCCATCGACGCGGAACATGCTATCTCGACTAGGTCTTCTGAGGTGAGTGCAGGTGAGTTTTCCAGAACAGGGCCGGCAACCGGAAATTCATCCTGTGCCAGCTTCACCATCAGTTCACGAGGAGCATCTTTCTCCTTGCAAACTCGTTTGGACAGTATGATCCTGGTTTCTTCCTCCAGCTGTCCGAGAACTTTGAGAACGATGTCGCCAAATAGCAGGCTGATCTGCTCGTCACGGTCGTCACCGGAGTTCACGAACAGGTCCGTCAGCATACTGACCAGGCTTTTGCGCCCTCCAGCACTTGTGTCCCTCGCCAGATCAGCAAGTTTTGCAAGATTGATCATCGACACTCCGGCGCGACAGTCGCGTAAGCCTCGACATTATCAGCAGGCCCTTAACATTAAGCTACCGTTGATCGCCGGATAACCTGGAGAAACGGCCTGCAGCAGGAAGGCCGCCCGACAAATAATTCGACGCGCCAAATAATTCCTTGCAACCCTCGATCGTGCCTCCAGGACAAATTAGTTCTGTTTTTTTCGCAAAAGGCAGTGAACGTTTCCAATCAAGGCTTTACTTAATGCTTCCTCAACAAACACAACCCTGGAATGCAATTCTCCGCTGCGCTGCAGCATCTTTTTTGCTTCGCTTCGGCATTATGCTGACTTAGTATCAGCCCGTCAGAAAGAGGTAATCGGGAGCGGACATATGACACTTGTACGGAACCTGAACATGATTGCCTTCCTAGCAGCCTTTGCGTTTTTGGCTGCAATTGTAGTTGGTGCAATCTGAACCAAACGGCAAGAAATCAAAGAAAACGAGCTGCGCCGAGCAGACAGCAGGACAATTCAACAAACAATTTTAGATCCCCGGCGTAGTCGGCTGCACCAGAAGGTGCAGCCGCCAAAGACGCTGCGCTGATTCCAGAATTGATCGCCGTACAGGTGTCGAAGGGGAGAAATAGCGCCTCAACTTACTGAAGACTGGGCAATTGCCGCTGCCGTCCAAACACAACCAAAAATTTTACTCCGTAGGAAGCCAGTTGCATTCCGCAATTTCAAACACTGGTATATTAGGTCCCAACACAGGTTCCGCTCATGCGGCCAACTCTATCGTTTGAGCCAATGCTGCGTCACGGTTTTCTGGATCGATCATTAATTGATCTGCCGCGATCATCGTCACATCGGAGATGCCGATAAAGCCAAGAATATGCTTCAGGTAGTTTCCGGCAAAGTCGATCTCTGATCCTATTTTGGTTCCACCAGAGGCAATGATGACATACGCCTTTTTACCCTGAAGCAGACCGACCGGTCCGTTCTCAGTGTACTGGAACGTCTCTCTTGCTCGCGCGACCATATCAACCCAGGCTTTTAGCGTAGCCGGAATAGAGAAGTTGTAAACAGGCGTCCCAATTACGATTGTGTCTGCCTCCTTCAATTCCCCAACAAGCGTATCGGACAGAGCAAGCACCATTTTTTGTTCTGCGCTCCGTGCAGCAGGATCTGTAAAAGTCGCGCCGATCCACTCTTCATTCAGGAAGGGTACCCCTTGGGAAACATCGCGAATAATGACTTTTGCGTCTGGTGATTTTGCCAGCAAACGTGTCACGAAAGTCTGCCCAAGGTCACGCGTCACTGAACCGGCGGTACGTGCTGAGGCATTGATATGCAGAATTGATTTCAACGGTGACGACATCTTGATCTCCAAAGTTTCAAACCCGGCATCGGTGTTTGTTCATTTTTTGGAGATAGTTTTGATATTATCGGATAACTAGCATTGAAATAGTGAACAGTATGTCAAGTTAACGCACAATGCCTTTTGGAGAGTTCAAGCCCCCCACCTTATTCCCGACAGAAGCTTGTAGAGGCCAGCCAGCGCCAACGCCCCCACAACGGTATTGATCACCTTGCCTTTAACGCTGGAGGTTCCTTTTCGCAGATCACGCAGAAAGTGCATGTCCTTCTGCGCTTCGATGGTGTTCTCGATATCAACACCGAGCGCTTTGAGCACTTCTTGGGCAGCCTCCCGGCCGCCTTCTTTGCCACCTTCGCAGGCAATTTCCCACATCTGATCTTCGTTCACTGCACGCCTCCTGCGTAGCCCTGTTTGATTTCGTCGTACCATCGGCCGCACCGCACCACGCGGGCATTGGCGCGGCCAAGTGCCTGGTCTGTCCGGATCAAGGCAACATCCAGTGGCTCCCCGATCCGAACGCTGGACGCTTCTTTCCGCCGGCAGTCTTCCGGATAACCCGGCAACTCTTTCGAGGCTTCCGCCTGCGCCGAGAGTGCGGCGGCAGTTCGCAACCGCTCGTCATTGGTTGCGCAAGCGCTCAAAAAGATCAGGCTGCAAAGTGCAGCCATCCCCAACGGTCGAAACATAGTGGTCCAACTCCTGTGCTGCGGCTTCCGCTTCCGCGTTGGCCTGATCGATAAGGGAGAGGAAACGCCGATTTGCCCGTTCCGTGACAACCTTCCGGCGTTTCAGTTCTTCAAGCTGCACCCGGGCTGCGGTCAATTCCGCGTCGGCCACATACTCGACAACGGCCCGGCGAACCGCGCTCGACTTGTCGACCTTGTGCCAAACAAAAAAGCCGCCCAGAACGGCGGCAATGGCGAGGGCAGCACACGCGGCGCGGCTTTGGAGTATCCAGGCGATCACCGGCATTCCTGCAGCCCTTCCAGGCATAGCGAATGCTCGGCCGCCCGGCGGTTTACAAGTCCCCGGATCGTCCGGCCGCCTGCCTTGTTAAACCACTTGGCTGCGTTACAAGCCCCGCGCACATCCCCGGCGTCGAGACGCTTGCGCGCTGTCGACCGGCAAAAGCCCCCTACCCCGATGTTATAGGTGAGACTGACGAACGCGACATAGGACTTTGCGGGAATGGCATCCGGCCGCATGAGGCACTTTCTCATTCCGGCTTCATGCCGCTGCAACGCGGCCAATAGCATTGCGTCACACTCGGCCTTTGTGTGCTTGTCCCCAAGCTTGACGCCGAGCGTTTCGCCTTAACAGACGGTTGGAACGCCTACAACGTCCCGGTATGCCGTCAAGCGCAGACCTTCCCAGGCACCGACCAGCGCAATCGCAACCGCACCAATGCCGCCGGCAAGGCGGGTTTTACGTCCCATCGTTCATATTCCTTTGTGCGAGAAGTCGGGCCACGAACGCGGCCGACACTGTGAGCGCCGACAGGGCAGCGAGTAAGCCCGGCGCAATGAAGTCACCCAGGAAGGGCAGCGCTACTTCCGCGCCAGAGAGCAGTGCAGCAAGCAGCATAAGGCGCACGCTCCAAGCCCTTTGCAGGACTGCGCGCCAGTCTGAAACCAGTTTCATTGGAGTGCCTTTCAGGCATAAAATAACCGCCTCAAGGGCGGTGTGTGTTTCGGTCGGTTTGGCCGAGTTTATTCAGACGTAGGCGGAACCCATTCCGGAATGACCCCACCGGAGTTTCGCCAGGCCTGCGCTGCCTGGATTACCTTGATGCTCCACCCGAAGTTTTCACCTGGCCGCAAGCCGGTTTCGAGTGTTTCCGTGTACCCATTTGCGTGTTGCACATCATAGGAGCACGCGCCGACGATCTTGGACATATCGGTTAGAGTGTGGTCGGTTTCGTGGCTTGGAAAGAAGCCATGGAAATTGGTGATGACGGTTGTCTTGACGTTGATTTCGGTCATTCCTTTTCCTCACGCGACACGCTGATAGATGGCGACAGCACCGGCTTGCCCTCGGCATCGCCACGTGCCCGATAGGCCGGATGATCTGTTACCGTCCGAACTGTCGGCATAGCCCGTTGACGCTGTGTGCAAATAGCAGGCTCGTGAAGCGTTTCTGTTGATCCCGGCGGGTGCAGATGCCCAGATGATGTGCCCAATTGGAAAGTTGGTTTCGTTTACACTTGAGCCGTCGTAGACCATCCCAACCTTATGAAACCCACCGTCGTTCTCTTCTGCGACGAGAGCGTTGGCACTGTCATCCCATCCAAAGTACCTGTCCGTATTGCTGTTCGCGTCTCGGAAAATCAGCCAGTTATCACCGGCCCCGGCACGGCCAAGATAAATATGGTTGTTCGACAGAAGCTGCCCGGTTGCCGTGAGGTTGCCACTTATCGTTCCGCTGATATCAGACCGCAGAAGCTGGCCCGACGTCAGACCGCCGACGGTCCCGGCGTCGTAGCTGGTTGAACCCTGCGGCCCTTCTGGCCCCGTGGCCCCCACCGGCCCCACGTCGCCCTTGGCCGCCAGCAAGCCCCAATCATCCGGCGATATGCTCGGGTTTTGACCGATATTCACCCGCAATGAGATATAGGATGATCCGTTATAGGTGACCGTTTCGTCAGAATTGTAAGTTTCGCCCGAAGTCCAGACACCGCGATAGCTCAACCCGGGGTCACCCTGCGGGCCTTGCGGACCTTCCGCACCCGTCGGCCCCTGCGCACCAGTATCGCCTTTCGGGCCTTGGATGCCTTCCGGGCCTTGCACACCCTGCGGCCCTTCCGGTCCCTGAATGCCTTGCAAACCCTGCAGGCCGCGTTCGCCTTTGGCGGTGACAATGTCCCATTCTGCCGCAGCATCTTCCGGGGTGACGCCGGTATGAGCCGCCACGCAGATGAAGTAAGACCCGTCATGGCTGACCGTATCCCGTTCAACGTAAGCGGTTGCCACGTTCCACGTTCCACGGTGGTTCAGCCCGACAGGACCGGCCGGGCCTTGAATGCCCTGCGGCCCCTGCAAACCCTGCGGCCCGCGCCCGAAGTTGACGCCCGTCGACCAGGCGCCGACCGCGTTGGAGAGCTTCCAATAAACAATCCCGGCCTCGGTATCGAGAAAGGACGTGTCTTTGGGTTCAGCGTCATAGGCCGCACGGTCGGCGGTCAAGCCGGTGTAATCCGGGTCAAATGACTTGCCAATCGGCCCCTCTGGCCCCTGCGGACCCTGCGGCCCAATCGGACCTTGTGAGCCAGTCGGACCGGATGGCCCTTCAGGACCGCGCGGGCCTTCCGGACCTTGATAGCCGGTTGGGCCTCGCGGACCTTCATAGCCGAGCGGGCCGCGTTCCCCCTGTGGCCCCTGCGGACCTGCAGGGCCTTGCGGACCGGCCGGACCCGTGGGGCCTTGGTTGCCGACCGGGCCTTTCGGCCCTTGCGCGCCTGGCAGTGAGGCGATTTCAAGAACCTGCTGCAGCGTCGGCAGGTCCTGATTGTCGGCCGCATCAAGCGCGTTGATCATCCGCCGGCCTTTCAGGTCAAAGCCGCCGTTGACCTCGATCAGCGCCCGAGTGGCGACCGACTGCATGTTGATCGCCGTCCGGTCCATGGCGCGTTCCATGACCGCCGGGTCAATCTCACCACCCGCCAGGCTGTAAGGCTGATCGTATTTGCTCACCAGCAAAACCGTCAGCGTTTCCCCTGCCTGCAATGCGCTGGCGTCAAAGTGCACGGTACCGGTGCCGAAGTTGCCGCCGGTAAAGTGCCAGTTGCCCGGGCTTTGCTGATACTGCCAAACGGTAATCACGCCGGTTGCAGTCCGGTGCGATACCTGCAGGTTGTTTTGATCGACAAACTGGAAAGGCAAGTCGACACGATCCGTCACGCCGTCGCCCGTGATCTGGGCGCGGCCTTCGGTCAAGGCTGCTACTGTCATGGAGTTCCCTGTAAAAATTGAGATCAGAAATTGAGCCACGGTCACATTGGCGGCTCGAAAGGGCTCTCGCCGGATTGAACCTGTTGCGTTTATCCGCCAGATCCTTCTGGAAATCTTGTATCTGCAGATGTCAGCAACTCTTTCAAACTCTGGCTATCGAGGTCTTTCCCTTCCCAACCGGGAAACTGCCGGTCAAAAGCCTCCTCCAGACTATACCCAGAACGAGGATCATTGCCTTTTGCCAGCGTCACCGCGGCTTCCTCAGGGCTCAGTCCATAGCCTTTTGTCAAAAGGGTCCACTTTTCAAACCTGTCGACAAGATTGCGATCTCTTTTTGCCAACACAGCCGACTGCGGTACCAGCGCAAGAACCTTTGCGAGGTTTTCGAATGCTCGTACAATGACCTCGGGTTCGCTACTCCGCGTTCCCTTGCTCAAGGCGGCGGCATACCCCTCCGGAACAAAGCCCTTCGTTTCCACAATCTTGAGTGCAAGTGTGTCCCGGTCGATTTCGCCATTATCCAGAAAGGTGAACGCCCGGTCTGCGTTCTTCTGGCGCTGCGGTCCCCGATCCTCTATTTCAGTAGACAAGAGCCAGTTCGCAGCTTCAATGTTCGCGATATGCTCCTTTTTTGCGACTTCAAGCTGACCGATCAGTCGTGTTTTCTGCCTTGGGTCAAGCAAACCGTTTGCTTCGATCTCGGATTTGTCCAACTGGCCAAAACTCGCCTCGATGCGGCGTTCGATCTTGCCGACTTCCCCAGCAGCAATCGCCGCTCTGCTTTTAACGGCATTTACCTGCATTCGGCCCAGCGTTTCACCAGGCAGCAGTTTCAGCCGCTCTGCCAGTACCTGGCTTTCGTCCGCAACTGCCTCCGGCCCGTCGGGGCCATGGACGGTCTCACCCACCTGTTCGAGATCACTTCCTAAACCTTCCGGTCCTGCAAACTCTCGCCTTGCAAGTTCGTCGCCGATTGCTGGTAGCAGTTCTTCAAGTGGTCTTGTCTCAGCCCAGGCCTCTGCCAGTGTCTCGCTTATTTTCGCATAGGCTGCCTTTTTGCCTTCGGCCGGCAAGGGAGCAGCCCTCAGCAACGTTCTTGCCTGTTCGAATGCTTCTGCGAGACCATCCGGGTTCTCGCGCACCTCTGATGCCAACCGGATGCCTTCTTCTTCCAAACCCTGCTGGAAATAGCGTTCGTTTTCCCCTGCCTCGATTGCGGCAAAGCCGTTGACATAGCGGTCCCGCTGCGCCTCGACATGCTGATCGAAAGCAGGCCTTGAACTCTCCGGCAGTTCCTTGAGCGCCTGCTCCTTCGACCTTTCAAGATGCGCCATCATGGCCTCGGTGAAGCCGAAGCCTCCTGGTTGCGCCTGCCGCTGTTCCTCCGCAGCCCTTTCCTTCAACCTGGCGTCAAATTCCCGTTGCGCCATTTGAACTTGAAAGTCCTCAATTCGCCTGCGTCTTTGAGCAGCGGTCTCGGCAAGATCACCGAAAGCCCCAGCCGAGCGGCGGATTTGTTGTCCCAGCCCTGCCGCCGCTTCTCCAACTGCGGTGTCCGCGACAACTTGCGGACTACCAACGCCCGGAAGGCTGTCGGCACCATTGAATTTCTGCAATCTCGCCATTGTCAGAACCGTTTTGTCACCTGAATTTGAAAGCGCCGTTGTAGGCGGCATTGCCAAGCGTCGTGAAAGCCTGGGTAACACCACCAAGCATGGCGCCGGTGGCGCTGATACGCCCAGCGCGGCGGCTCGAATGTGCCCGCTCCCGGGCTGTTCTCGCCTCGAAGGTCAGATTGTCCCGCTTGCCTTCCGCGCCATACCGGATCGCTTCGATGTTCTGAGCAGCTTCGAAGGCATTGTCGTCCGCGACATCGTTTAGCGAACCGGTTTGCGATAGGCCCCGTTCGGCTCCGGCAGCCCGGTTGAAGCCGAGCGCCCTTTCGTATTTGTCCAGGGTTCGTTTTCGCTCAAAAGAAGCCTGGGTCTGGTTGACCGCCTTCTGGCGGTCAGCCAGTTCTGCACGGCGCTCTTCCGCCTTTGCCTGGGCATCTGCCTGCTGGCGCGCGCCCTGCGCTTGCACAGCGCCGCCGGCCAGCGATCCCGCAACGGAGACCGCAGCCAATATTGCTGGGTGACACATGAATTAAGGCTCCGCGTCTCGGCCGAAATTGACGGCCAGGATGGTGCAGGGTTTGCCGCCGCTGGCTGCCAGCGTAAGCTGCCCCCCGTCTTCCCATCGCGTTTCGATTGGCTGGTCGAGCACGCCAGTGCGCAAGGGCGCCGGCTCTCCGGCGGTGTCACCCGCACGGTAGTAGATCAGCTCGTCCAGAAAGGTTTCGTCTGACCCGGCTTTCAGGGTTCCGGTGTCCAGAACCGCGATGCTGCAATTGTCCACGCGCATCTTGCGGCCCATGGCCGAACCATCCTGCGCATTAACGGGAAACGGCAAGGTCTTCGCCCTCGCCGAAACATTCAGCCCGACCAGGATCTTTTCCGCTGTCTGGCCATTCGGCAGGCTCGCTTCTCCGGCGGTCACAGTTGCCGGATAGTCGGTCCCATCGGCATAAAGGATCACCTCTTCGCCTTCCAGATGCTGAAGTCCCGAGACCGAGTTTGCCGGCAGGCCTTCGTAGCGCGCGCCGCAATCGAGATGCCACGCATCCTCGATCATTCCACCTGGAAACGGCCGCTGCATGATTTCGATGTACCGCCTTGTCTGTCCGTCGATGGTCCGTTTCACGATCATCCAGACGGTGTCCGCTCCAGCGCCCGAAAGGTCCGCCATACATTCCACCACACCACCGAAATCGTGGCGCTGCATGCCATAGACCTGCTGCTGGCGTTCATAGGTGAAACCGATCCCACGGCCTTTCTGGTCCCACTGCCAGATGACGCTATCGGGATATTGCTGGTAGCAGGCCCCGGAAATACCGCTTTGAAACAGATGCGACTGCACCTCGCTCACCGCCTGAGACACCCGGCCATCGGAGCCGAAGTCATAAGCCATTTCGCGCATGTCGGTTCCATAAGGGCCGTAGTAGATCAGCACCGACCCCACCTTGATCGGGCTGACGTCATTGGCGCCGAAATTCGTCTCGGGCTTCTGGTCGACATTCTCCGGCCCGTAAGGGTCCTGATCGGTCGCCTTGCCGACGGCACGCACCGCGCGGGTCGTGCCGACAATCAGGTCGTTATCGTCGACCAGCCACTGGATCCGGTTCACCTGTCCGGAAAGAATGCCCGCGGTCACCGCGTCGGATGCCTTCAGAACATGGGAGACGGAAAAGTTGGTGAAGTCCTCCGTCTGGCTTTCCCAGATCTTCTGCGGTTCCTCGCTGGTGCCCGCGAAGGCGAGCCTGTTCTTGTGCCAGCCGATCGTTTCCGGCCATCCCGTCGTGCCGGACCATGCCCCCAGCCGCCAGATGCTTTGTGCCTTCGTGTCCTGCAGTGCCTGGCCGAAAAGCTGCACCTTGACCGAGGTTGCCGACTGGCGGCTGTAGATCCGGAACCAGCGCCAGAACCCGTCCGACCCGCGAAACCGGATATGCCGCCCCACGTCAGACGCCTGAAAGCCGGCACCGCCATTGATCCCCGCAGTGCCTGATGCGGTCAGCGTGAAAGGGCTCTGATCGCCACCTGCCTGGTGAAACACCAGTTGCCCGATGGCGGAATTGTCCGAAGCAGATCCGCCTCCTTGCGTGAAGCTCAGCCGGTAATGAGTAAAGGCGGTTTCGTTGTGAAAATCATATTCCCGCCATTCGTTGGAGGCCCAGGTATCCTGACCGTCCTGCGTATCCAGAATTGTCCAGTCGGAGCCGTTGTTCGACGCCTCGATGTTCCACTGCCAGGGCATGTCGTCATTTTGGCTGTTGTCGTTCGGCGCCTGCAGCATGTAGGCGTCGATCACGACACTGCCGGGGAACTGGTATTGCACCCAACCCGTTGCCCCGGATGAAAGCACTGTCTTGCCCTCCGAGCGGTTGAAAACCTGCCACGCCGAAGCGCTGCCGTTGGAGGCAGACACCGTCCCGCTTGGGGCTGTGTTCGACGTCATTTTCGGAACCGCATTGCCCGTGCCGGCCGGTTTCAGGTTCGTCGGCGAGATATTGACGTCCAGATAGGGACCATCCCTGAACGACATCGGCTCGATCGCCCAGGAAAGCTCCGATAATCGCTTGAGGGCCTGTGGTGCAACGCCGCCACCGGCGATGAACAGTGTGTCGGTTGACTGCACGAATTTCAGCCGTGGCAAAACCTCGGAGGAATAGGGCGTCGCCACCTCAACAGTACCGACCCGCCCCTCGCTGGTGAACACCCGGAACATGTGGTGGCCGAACTCAAGCATGTAATATTGACCGTTTCCGAACTCGAACGGGATCAACCAGCCTTGCCGACTGCTGTCCTTGAGTTCCGCAATGAATTTGGTGCCGCCGCGCCGGCGCAGGCCGCCGCGTTTCAGTGTCAGAAAATTCCGGCATTCGGCCAGGGAGGACCGGAACAGTTCCAGGTCCGAACGATAGATCAGCTCCGGGTCGAGTTCGCCCCGGCTGAACGTGGCTTGAAGGTGATAGCTCATCTGTTTGTAATGATATCCAGGTCAATCATGGGCAGCGGTGTGCCCTGCAGGGCGTCGGATGTTCCGGCCTGGTCGAAGGCTTCCCGCGCCGCCTGGCGCAGGGCTTCAGCACGGCTGTTCTTTCCGGTGATCGAATGGGCGCAGCCTGCCGCCAGAAACAGGGCGAACCCGTTCACGAACAGCGGCGCGAATTCGGCCTCCCGCACCACCCGGTGCACATGGCGGAGCGGAAACGGCGGCGGATGATCCGACATGATGCGCTGGCCCACCACTTCGAAGGGAATGATCGTCCCTCCCGGCGATCCACCAACACTCTGCTGTGGAATGCGAAGCGTGTCGGCCGGCAGCTTGTACTGGTAGGCCCAGCGAAACGGCGGTTTTTCGGTTTCCGCAGGCAGGTTCACCAGCTCGATGGCGAAGTCCCAGTCGTGCATGGCAAGATAGGCATCCCGGTGCGCCGCATAGTGGTTCCTGAACCAGCGCGACGCCACGGAGGAAAAATCGAAGTCGCGGATGGGCGCTTCCTTCAGATGCGCAAGCGCAAGGTTCGCCATCTCAACGGCTGTTTTGACGGTTCCCGACATGAAATAGTTTCCTTGAAAGGATCAGGCGGCGGCAAGATCGCCGGCTTTGGCCTCATAGGCGGCAAGCGCCTGAACGGCCTCGTATTTGTTGGCGGCTTTTACGCCGGCATAATCCGCGGCCATGGCCTGCTGGGTCTTCCAGTGCTCCTTGCGCCAGCCTTTGGGCAGCGGCTTTTCGGCCTGTGGCTGCCTTGCCGCCCTTTGCTTGCGGTTCCAGTCCGCGGCCAGCGCATCCGCCAGGTGTTCCTGCCGCTTTTCGACCTCGGTTTTGGCCGGGGCACAACGGGCCAGAAAATCGGCTTCGTGTTGTTCTTCCAGGCGCTGGAGATGCCGCAAGCGGCGCATGATGATCTCGTCCATGTCTGGCCTCTTTTTCGAGAAAATGAAAAAGGGCGGCAAACGCCGCCCGAAGAAGTTTGGCAGGCCCTGACTTGATCAGGCCCGTGAGAGGTCGAACCGACCAAGCAAAAAGCCCGCAGGAAAGGCTACGGGCAGAAAGGTCGATCGGTCCAAAAACGTTGGGGTGGATGTCTGCGGTCGCTCGCCTCCAGACTGCCCCAAGGGTACGCCGTCAGATGTTCACCTTCAGGCAGGCCAGCTTCACGTTCTTGCGGTTGTATTTCCGGTCCCAGTTGGCCGCGTTGCGCAGTTCGGCCAGGCTCGCGCCCTGGGATTTGGCAAGAGAAGACGCCGTGAAATCCATTCCGGCCGGATGGATCAGCTCGAAACGGCGGGTGGTCAGATAGTCGGCGCCACCACCGTCGCCGATGTCCGGATCACGAGTGATTTCGGTGCCCTCGTTGCCGTAGATCGTCGAGCGGTTCGGCACTTCGTCGATATGCATGAATGCGCCCGGTGCGAACAGGAAGCAGGAGTATTCGTCCGAATTGGCCCCGGCCGTCACCGGCATCATTTCCGAATGCACCACCATCATCCCGGCATAATAAGGCACCTCGAACGGCGCTTCGGACGGTTTCTTGAACTCGATCTTTTCGTCGTCCAGAAGCGTGCCATAGACGAAGCTGTGCATGGCGATCACGCGCAGGTCGTCCAGGTTCTCACCCATGGTCAGCCGGGCCCGGTTGATCGCCTGATAGCTGATGCGGTTGGCGGCCGTCGGCGAACCGACATCGGAATAGATGGAATAGACCATGTCGCCGCTGTCATTGGCGACATTGTCGGCGATCACGCCTTCAGCCGTCGCAATGATGCGCTCTTCCTTGCGGCGTCCCCAATAGGCGCTGATCCGTTCGGCCACCCGGTTCATGGCGCTGTCGCCCCGGCCCGTTGCGGCATAGCTTGCCACCGTCTTGGCACCGTATTTCTTGGCCAGGCGGTGCTTGTAGGCCTTCATGTCGCTGGCGGTAATCTTGCTGACACCGATCTTGTTGTCGCTGTCGTCGATCACCGTCGGCTCGGCATCATCAAGGTCTTCCCAGTACGGCACTTCAATCTGGTTGCCACCGGCCTTGAAGCGCTTGCCGATTTCCGGTGCCGGACCGGCCAGAATGCCGGATTTTTCCAGCATGATCAGCTTGGCCGGCTTGTTCTCCGCCATATAGGGGGTGAACACACGCGGGACGACGATGTCTGAAATTTGAGATGTCATTGAATTTCCTTTGATTTTGACAATTTTCCGGCTCTAACGGACTGCTGTCGATGACGCACGTTTCCTCGCCATGGCCGCAGGCAATTTGCCAAAAAGTCGCCCCTTCCAATTTTGAAGTAGCTGAAGCAACGTTCCGGTTGAAAAAAGAAATACGCAGTTTTGGAGGACTTCCGTTTCCTCGATTAACGGGGCAGAAATCGCTCAAAGCGGGTAAGATCGCTCAGCCGAGGTGGCAATATCGCGATGACAGTCACAGGCCTGAGTTGCTTTGACGGCAAAGCGCACAAAGGACTTCGCAAGTGAGCAAGGATCTGGCGTCTGATGGATCCGATTTGTGAGGTAATGCATCGGACCACGTAAATTTGAGGGGTCGTTCAGTTAAACGACAACACCCTTGAACCCGAACAACTCCGGGTTTCGTCCAGCAGAAAGGATAAGCTGCTTCGCCTTCGTCGGCTGATGGTCCAAAAGGAAGGCCTGCTGTTTGAGGTCGGGTTTTCTCACGTCGAATGGATTTGCATTCTTCAGATTATCAGGCTGGAGCATAGAGCGAGCTCTACTCGGTTTGGCGCTCGGAATGGGACCGTTCTCAAAAGCCTCACCGCTCTTCGGTTCGCTCAAGGATGGCGGCGGAATATCACTTTCGCCACGCAACGCGGGCTGACTATCCCTCGAACGGTTGTCATCCGCTGCCAAATGAGGTCTCGGCATCGGAAACGGAGCAGAAACATGGTTTCGTAATCTGTTGCCATGCGCCGACTGACCATCCAATTCAGGATCTGACTGCGCCGATCCTGCAGGTAAGACATCTTTGTTGCCGATCAGATCTTCGGTAAAGCCTGGGACTGGTTTTTCAAATTGATGCCTTGTTGAATTCAGCAATTCCTGTGGCGAAATCCCGAAAGACTTCAGGACCGTCCCCGCCACGCTGTTGCTATTTTGGTTGTCGATTCTGTAATCAAGGTTTTGAGCATTGATCCGATCAATAGCGCTGCGAGCTCTTATCCTGTATGCCTCGATTTCAGCCGGCGTCCCCGCGATAATTGTTGTCTGGTTGTCGACGAGATGCCCCATCCTTGAAAAATTATCCAAGTGACCTTTGATCGTATCGCTTCCGTCCCAGGGTTTTCCTATTGGAATTATATTATTTTGCCTGTCATGTGAAAGTCCGTTGACTTCCCAGATCTGCTTGCCGGTTTCATCATGAGCTGTGATGACAATATGTGAGGCAACTCCAAACAGCTTGTACTCACCGATACGTATCGTTTGCTGTCCGTGATTATCCATTACTTGGCCCTTATCTAAATGTTGTCAGACCAACCGCCCTTTTCGCAATACCATTTCGGTGCGGAAATCAACGAACTTTCCGAGCCCTCCCGACTGAGGCAAAGCTCACCTTTTCGGGATTTTTTTTGCGTATAAATATACGGGGGAGGCGGTGGAAAACCGAGAAATGCGGCGGTTCTTTTGTCGGCATATTCTTGCTTCACGACATAAGTCATATCTTGAGTTTTGTCGCAAATTCTCACTATTCGAAAATATTCGTTGTATACGCGAGAAATCCTCTCCTGATCCGCGCCAGCAAGACCGGTTTTCATTTCTTTCTCAAGCCGTTCGAAAATCGGTCCGGGATCACAGGCCGAAACCACCGTTTTCCCGTTTGCACCTGATAAATTTCTCTCTTCATCTGACGCGCAGGCAACGAGAAACAGGCCCAACAAAATGCCCGATAGTCTTGATAGTTTCACAATCGAACTCTCCGATTTTGATCTTTTGATACCGGTATATTGTTCATGATATGTTCCAAAAAACCTTTAATTGCATCCGGTTAGAGAACCAGGCCTTCGCACCGGAGACTGAAAAGATCGCCAGATTTTTCTGCCGGGGTGTCTGACCTGCTCCACAGACGGATTGCTGGCATCAGTTGGCACGATTGCTCATGGCACAGCACGACTTTGCAGGCAGGTGTCAGCTTGTGCAGGTTTATGGAAATGCGCAGTAAACCGACACCTGCCAGCGAGTTTCATCTCTCTTCGAGCGCTGTGGAAAGTGGTAGGCTCGCAGGCCGCAGGAAGACCAAAGACTGCATCTCCAGGCACTGAAGTTGATCGGCGGAGCCGGGTTCGGCGCCGGAATAAACAACCATGGTGTTTTCCTGTGTACCGTCGTCAGTTCCTGCAAACTCAAAAACCGATGTGCAAGGCGTTTCTAGAATCTTGTCCCGATAGGAAAACTCGAAATCGTCGAACACTGACATTGGCGGGCCGAACTCAACGAGAGTGCCCCGACCATCCTTGAGCCTCATCAAATCAAAAATGGATAACCCGAGCGATTGAAAGAATTCTCCTTGTGGCGCAAGAATTTCAGTCAATTCCGTACTCTTCTCGCCACTGCCACCATCCGATCCCGGCTTCTTGTCCAGATCGAGATTGAGCACGGTAATCGTATTGGAAAGCTGGTAATCCAACGCATCCACCGGAGTGCTGTAATACTCGTTCCGTCCATAGGGCAGATGCGAGATGCCATGGCCTGGAATGTCCGGAAACTGCTCCGCATTCTGTTCGATTTCCTCGGGCGAAAAGCCCAGATAGACCACACGGACATCCTCCGCGACCTGCACCTTGAACATTGCGGGATCGAGGCTTGAATTGACATAGCCCTCTATTTCAGACCGAAGAACTTCAGGTTGCTGTTCCCACGGGATGACTGCACCGTCCGCGGCCAGGCAAACCGACGGCAGAGCAATAACCCCCGACACTTTCAGAATTGCCCCAAAGCCTTTGATAAAACGAAAGGTGTTCATTTTCATTCCGGATCCCTTTATATATCATCGCTCTCGAACAAAGGCATCGAGACGCTGAACAATCAGAATATGTTCATTATTTGTTCCTGATCAACCCTTAATTGAAATTGGCACGAAAACCTCTTCCGAAATCGGCGGCCTTTTCAGAGACCGAACAACCGTGGATCCCGCCCCGCCGCAACGATCATCTGCCGTGCCCGCAAGGGGCTGTTTTCCAGAAGATCCGACTGCTGCCTGAGGTCCGGATTGCCGGTCTCGGAGGGATTGCCTCCCTCGCCACCCGCGCCGAAGCCGTTCAGGCCGTCTTCCGTAAAGGCGCTGTCGTGGATGAAGGCGAGCAGCTTTACCGCCACGGGGTCCGTCACCTGCTGCAAACCGTCGCTGCCTGCCGTGCTCAGGGCGCCTTTTTTGGCCCTAAAGCCCATTTCAACTGCATCCTAAATACCAGACACCTATAGGCCGAACATCTTTGGGTCACGCCTAGCAGATATGATCAACTGTTTCGCAAGTACCGGAGAACGTTCCAGGAGCGCGGCTTGCAATTTCAGGTCGGGTGTCTTGACGTCGAAGGGGTTAACCTCTGAAGCTTCTTGCTTCTTACCCGTGTGGGGACGGGGTGCTGGTATGGGTGCGTTTTTCCTTCCTGGTTCATGAAGCAAAAATCGCGACGCAGTCTCGGTAGAAGTTGGCGTCAATGCCTCATCGAATGAACTTACGTCTGGCGCACTTAGCGACTGTGTTCTGTTGGGCGGGGCACTTCTATCCGGCTGAAAAGTTCGACCGGAAACCTTTGGCGAAATTTTGAGATCTCCCTTAGCACTACGTGGATTTTCCGTAGAACTATCCCGTGCCTTTACAGAAATATTCTGTTCCAGCCCGAGAAACTGTCTCGCAAGTGCTCGTGTTTTTTCATCGTCAAATCTTTCTGCTACTATCATCCCTATTTGCTCACCGGCACCGACCATACCAAGGCCAAGTTGGCTCAATGTGTTATCAGCTCTAGTTGAGTTCGATATTAGCAAACCCGATATTAGTTGTTTAGCAAGGTAGTGCTCTTTACTTTGGCGACCAAATTCTTGAAGCGCATCCTGCATCCCTTCAAGGCCGACGCCACTCGAGCCGTAGTGGTCAAACAAGTAGTCTCGCATTTCCCTGAGTTCTTCGCGCCTCTGCGTCTGCGCCTCATGCTCAGCCAAGATCTCAGCGACAACTTCATCCGCTTCTTTGCGCCGCGTATCGATATATACCTTTTCGTTTAGTGACCCCTTGTTTGCACGATCGAAAGCGCCATCAACTCGGGATCCAACGAAACTCTTTTTGAGTTCATTTTTCCAATACTTATCCATCACTATCTTTCATTTCCGAAACGCACGAAATCGACTTTTTCTACTGAGAAAACAAATTCGTTCAACAGTTTCGGACAGGTTCAAAGCCCGAACAACCGTGGATCCCGCCCCGCCGCAACGATCATCTGCCGTGCCCGCAAGGGGCTGTTTTCCAGAAGGTCCGACTGCTGCCTGAGGTCCGGATTGCCGGTCTCGAAGGGATTGCCGCCCTCCCCGCCCGCGCCGAAACCGTTCAGGCCGTCTTCCGAAAAGGCGCTGTCGTGGATGAAGGCGAGCAGCTTCACCGCCACGGGGTCCGTCACCTGCTGCAAACCGTCGCTGCCTGCCGTGGTCAGGGCGCCTTTTTCCGCGAACCATCCCGTCAGATCCACCCCGGCCGTCTTCAGGGTGCTCAGCGCCCGGTCGGCCTTGGCAATGGCGTTCTGATAGCCGTCGCTGTCCGGTTCGCCATATTCCCTGATCAGGGAAAGATGCGCAGCCTCGGCGGCCTCGCCCTGTTTCTGCGCGGCGTCATCAGCCGCTTCCTCATGGGCGGAAAACTGCTCTGCCATCTTGCCCACCCACCGGTCGTGCAGCTTCTGCGCTGCCTCGGGGTGAAGCCCCGCCTCCTTGAACCAGTCTCCGGCTTCCTGCGCAAAGGCCCGGTCGTAGGGAAAGTTTTCCGGCAGCGTCTCGGGCATTTTGAAGCGATAGCCGTCCTTCGGCGTCCAGCGGCTGGAAACATCGGCATAAAAGGCCGCCTGCTCCTCGCTGTCGGCATCCTCGCCCGGAACCTGAAGCGCCCCGGACAGTCTGTCTTCCAGTGAGCGGTAGCTTTCCAGAATGCCGGCAGCATCGCGCCAGCCATGGCTGGCGGCCATGTCCCGGTCGGCATCGCTCAGGCCGTCGATGAAACCTCCACCCTCCGAAGGGTGATGCCCCATACCATCGTGTCCAGAACCGTCGTGCCCGCCGGCCTCCGGTCCTGCTGCCGGCTCAATCGCGTCGTACATCGTCAATATTCCTCGTCAGTTTCGAACTCGGGCAGCATTTCCAGCCGGGCAGCTTCCTGCAGCGCGGCATGCTCTTCCGGCGGAATGCGGATCATGGACAGGATGCGGGCATAAAGTGCCTTGCGCCCGTCCAGATAACCGCCCGCCCTCGGCTCCAGGTTCACCGGCGGCGCCTGGTAGATGCCGCATTCGGCAGCCAGGTCCGCCAGCACGATTTCGCCGTCCGGACACAAAAAAACGGACCGATAGGCCCGTTCCAGCACTCCAGCCCGCTCCCGGCGCCGCCGGGCGGCTCGTTTGAGGCTACGCCAGACCATCCAGCCCTCCCTCGCCGCCCAGGGCCTGCAGAAGCGGCGCCCCGTCGCGGGCGATCCGCGCCATGCTTTCGCCGGTCGCAAGCTGCTGCTGTTGCTGCTGCTCGGCCGCCCGTTCCTGCCGCAGTGCTTCCACCTCTTCCGGCCGCCGCCTCAGCTTGGCGGGCAGCCCCAGCGCGCGGCGAGTCAGGTCATATTCGGCTTCCCGGTCGTGCAGATCCAGAATGGAGGGATCGGCCCCAGCCGCGATGCCGAGATACTCCTGGAAGCCCATGATCGCCTCGAAATGCCCGGCCTCGCGCATCTGGTCGATGGGCGCCGTCGGCGTCAGGGTCACATCGCCCTCCAGCACGCTTTGCGGCGGGGCAAGGGGCGACCCGGGGGCAAAAGCGCCCCTTCGTCCCAGAATGCCGATCTCCCGTTCGAACAAGGCCTCGTTTCCGGCCATGATGTTGGTGGAGAACGGCCCGATCATGTCGGCCATTTCCTTGCGGCGGATATTGGCTTCCGTTGCCGTGCGGCCATTGCCTTCCAGCAGCGTCTGCCACAGGTCGCCATAAAGCCCCACCCGCAGCTTTTCGCGGATGGTCTCGATCTGCGCATCCGCCGCGCCCGGGTTCACCGTGTCGATCATCGGCCGGAACAGCGGCCGGCCCTGCTCGTCGATCAGCCCGGGGTTGATCCGGCCGGGGTTGAGGTCAAGCTGGCGCTCCTGCGCATGGGTGGCGATCGGCGGGCGCACCGCCTGCGAACTGGCAATCAGCCCGTCGCGCGCCAGGCTCTGCAGGCTCTTGATGTCGCTCATCAGCTTTGCCTGCGGCGGCGAGCCATAGGGCGACAGCCCGTCCCGGTCCCACCGGCTGATCACCAGCGGATATTCGAAGAAGCCGCCCCGCCGGCAGATATGCCCGCTGTCTTCCTCGAAGTGGATGCTCTCGAACCGGGATTTCCTGGTGTCGGTTGCCTGGGCGTGGCCGCCTTCGCGCAGAAAGCAGGCATGTACGAAAGTGTAGTCAGTGTTCTTGCGCTTCGCGTCGGCCGCGTCTTCCTTCACCTTGGGCGACACCTTGCCGGCATATTCCTTCACCGCCTGCCACGCCTTCAGCGTGCGCACCCGAAAGAACCCGCAATCGTTGCCCTGGGCATCGATGACCAGGTAAATCTCGTAAAGTGGCACATAGCGGTAGTGAACCGGCGTGCGGATATCCGCCAGGCTGTCCTCGTTTTCGACCGGAAACAGCACACCCGTCCCCAGTTTCACGGTGGACAGCAGACGCGAGCGATTGGCCAGCGCAAAGCCGGATCGCCCCGAATACCGCACACGAAACAGGTGATCGCGCACCAGTTCGAAAAACTCCTCGTCCGCCTGGCTGGGCGCTGGCGCAAACGGATCGCCGAAGCCGACCCCATGCCAGGGAAAGCCTTCGGGCATGGTCAGCGAGCCGATGCCGGAAGCAAGCCTGTCCAGCAGCCAGACGGCGGTCGGGTCGTACAGCTTGCGCGACCGGTCCCGGGCGGCAGACCCGCGCAGGGCGCTCATGCCATCCCGGGCACTCACGCCGCCGGGCCGGTTGAAGGCCCGCTCCATGTCCGGCGCCGTATAGGTGACATAGTCCTGCCAGTCCGCCTCCACCCATTGGCGTTCCGCACGGGCCGATTGCAGCTCGGTTTTCAGATCGTCGACAATCCCCATCACGCACGCCCCAAAAGTGTGACACCGGGCCGCGAGGCACTGCCGTAATCGGCAACGCCCAGCGGGCCGGTCAGGTTGGTGGCCCGGGTGTTATAGGCGGCGGCCCGGCGCCGGCGCCCGTTTTCCTGCAGGTTGCGCGCCTGCCGCTGCGGATCGGGTTCGCGCGGCGGCGGCGGTGTCGGTTCCGGGTCCGGCTGCTTGGAGCCTCCCCCACCAAACATGCACATGGGTGGTCCCTTTCTCTCAATGTCTTGAAAACGTGTAATCAGCGCCGCCTGCCGGCACGGCGGCAGCGCCTCAAGGCCGGTCCGCGCAGGCGGCCGGAAAAAGATCGAACGGACGTATCCGGCAGCGCCAAAGCGTTCCTGCCGGCCAAGCCGCAATTTTCCAAAGTACCGGTATGAGGTCTGTTTTAGCCCTGTTTTGACGAAGCGTCCAGCAAGGCCAGATGTCTGAACCTGTTGTTCAGACACGCATTTCCGGAAAGCTCTTGCCGCTCAAAGGCATTTTGAAGCTTCCCGGTTGTGCGCCCGAAGCGGTGTTTTTTCACCGCGCCCCGGTGGAAGCTCCATCCAGCGGCGCGGCTTTACCGGGCGCTGCGGCAGCCAGCGCCGCCGGAACGTTTCCAGCCGGTGCGGCAGGGGCCTGCCGCGCGGCCCGCCTGCTGTTGTTTTTGGCGTACGTCTGCCACGCCCTGTCCCGAGCCCGGCCGACATTTGCCTGAAAGTCTTCCGTCAGCAAATGGCGCTGTCCGGTCTCGTCGTCATAGGTCAATGTCATGCGCGGGCCGTAGCCGTCCTCGTCCGCCGGGGCCTGCCGCCTGTCCCGGCCGGTCTTGTCATTTGGCATCAGATGCCATTTCGCGGCGCGCACACCCTGTGCTTTCAGCAGGTCCTCAACGTCCTTGCGCACGTAACCATGGCCGTCTTTTCCAAGATCCGGATAGGCTGTCTCGACCGGATATTTCAATACGGTCCCTTCCGCCTCCGGCGCGAAGGCCGAAAGACCCCACATCTGCTTGAACCGGTAAATCGCATAGTCCCTGGCAGCCTCCTTGTGGCCGCCCAGTTCGACATAGCTTTGCCTGAACAGCCTTTCGTAATCCGCAAGCGCTTCCGCCTCTTCCGCGGCAGTTCTGCCGATCTGCCGATATCGGTCATAGGAACTTTTCCGGGCCAGATCAGCAGATGCAGCCAAACCGGCTGAGGCGTCAGCAACATCGGCCGCCGTTGTGGCACTCACGCCGTCCAGCTTGCCCGTGCCCACTTCGGCCCCAACTCCGCCGGCTCCAGACACGCTGCCCTCAGACACGCCGTTTTGGCGCGCCTCCTCAAAACCAGGGGCCAGAATGGCGGAAGAGCCTGGCAAAACCGGCTTCTCGCCCAATGGCACTTGCCCGCCATCCATCAGGATGGTTTCAGAAGAAAGACTGTCATCCTCCAGCCGCGGTGCCGTAAGCGGCGCATCTGTCGCCGCCATCGGGGCCGCCGACAACAGTTGCCTGACCTGTCCACGGCGCAGCTCTGCGTCTCTCGTCAGGGTGTCAGTCAATTGTTCGCGTGTTGCGCCGCGGCTTGCGGCCTGCTCCACGGCTCCGCCGGCCTCAAGCGCGTTCTGTATCCCCTGCAGCGCCTGCAAGGCCTCTTCCTCATCCTCGCTGCCGGCAAACGCCCAGTCGATTGCGCTGCCCACCGCGCCTGTCAGCGCGTCCCGGCCATAAACATAGGCGCCAAATGCTTCCGAACCTTCCACAGTTGTAGCAATTTCCGCCATTTTCCGGATCACCAGGTTGTCCGGATAGGCTTCGCCATAAAGCTGGGTCAAGGCGATAATGTCGTCCAGATTGCCCAGAACGTCCCAGGCCTTTTTCAACGGCCCGACAGGCGTCAGCGAAACGGCCAGGTCGAGGCCCGCCTCCGCCGCCATGGACTTCAGATCGTCCTCTGTAAACTCCAGCCCCAGCTCTCTTGCCGCCTGCGCAAACGGTATGTTCCGCTCGTCCGCACGTGCCTGAACCTTGTTGAATATCACCGGCGCGGCAAGACCAAGAACGAAAACCGGCGCGCCGTTCTTGACCAACTTCTTAAACCGCTTGCCAACGTTGAGTTCAATCGGTCGGTGAGCGTTCTTAATCTCGAGCGCTGCCTCGAAGCTTTCAGGAATCTTCGGGTGACTTTGCTCTAGATTGTGAAAAGCACCAAATTTTTGGCTAGTCGAGTTCGCTGCGTGAACAATTGTGTCGTGCTGTTGCGGTGTCAGCGGTACATCCGGATGGGTGAGCATCGAGATCATCAGGGATTTGAAACTCATCCGTCTGAATTTCATGCGCTCAAGTGCATTGTCGGCATTGAATTTGTTATCTAGAAAAGCACCGTCCGCACTAATAACGAGAAAATCGTACTTCTCTCTGTTGTTTCTATTCAGCATGAACTGCCGGACATCCATATCCCAGCCTTCATACCCCCCTCTGGACGAGTTTCGCCTATTATCCGGATCGAATTTCTTCTTGGCCCGCTCGGATTTCACCTCGGATGCTGTGAGGATCTTGTTGTTGTAAGTTCTTTTTTTCAACCAGCCATCGAAATGCGGCAGATATTCAATCGCAATATTGTTTGTGAGTTCTGTTGTTCCAACGCTTGGTACATAGAGAACCTTGTCGCCCAATCCAGCAACGGCATCAAGAACAGAAAATACTTTGTTCCTCATTTGTTCTTTTGGTAATTTTTTTTCGACAGTATAGGCGAGCAACGTCCCGACCTTGGCATGGTCGAGTGCAACGACTGTTTGCTTGCTCATCACAAGCCTCCTTCGTCTTGCTCGATGTAACCACTATCTAGCAAAAATTCGACACACGCCTTTGACCGAACAGATTCGTATTTTCCCGCAAGGACATCGCAGGCAGTAAACATACCAAAACTATACAGGTGCCTGGCTTCGTGAGGATACCCGGATTTCAGGCAGTACCATTCGTAAAAGTCTCCCATGAGTATGTGAGCCTCTAGTGGCCGGTTGTCCCATTCCGGATCCCCCCTGCCAACGGCTCCCCCATTGGCGTCAACAACTTTCAACCACTCCATTTGCTGAGCAGTCGCGTCTCTAAGTTCCGGGTCTTTTAGCAGAAGTTCAGCAAAACGCTGCACTTGGGAGAGCCTGGTACTCACAAGGAAGACCTCTGGATCATGTCGATAGATATAATCGACCGCCTCTTGCCCCCCTTCTTCGTAATATGCCTGCAATTCTTCCCGCCAGCCGGTAATATCTTCAAAATCCGCCATGGGTCCTGTGTCCAAATCCATACCAAATGTTCATCAATTGTTCCGAAACACTCTTGCACACGACAGAAGCACTGCGTCTGCTTACGTCCGGAAAAATAACCTTCTCTCTCATTTCGCCCCCTTGTCTGAAAAGGCGATATCCGTCGAATGCTCTTTTTCAGCGTAAGCCCGGGTCTCCGGAGCCGCCAGGGATGGAAGCTCTCCGATCGCAACCCTGTAGGCTAAGCGCCGGCCGGGATCGAGGTTACCGTCATAGGGGATCTGCGTTTTCATCGCATACCAGCGTTCGAAGTCGTACACGGTTTCGTTGTCCGCCCACGGGCAAAGCTCATCAAACCCCTCATCATCCCGGCCAAAATCCGGATTGGCATTCAGATAATCGCGCCAAGCACCTGATTTCTTCAGCGCCTCAAGAACTTCCGGATGCCTGAGGAATAACTCTGCGAAATGGAGGATTGTTTCATATGGCAATTTGGGTGCCCGGGGTCTTGTTGGGCTCCACGAACTGTATTTGTCGAAAAAGGCCCTGCCTTCTTCCGTTTTCTCAAATGCGGCCAGCTCTTCCCGCCAGCCGGTAATGTCTTCAAAATCAGCCATGGGTCCTAGGTCCAAATTCATCTCAATTGTTCACCAATTGTTCCGGAGCTCTTTCAGCCCCGTTTTGCGGTGGCAATCAATCCTTCCAGCCCGAAGTTTTTCATGATCGGGCTGATTTCACTGGCATCTATCGCAACAATCTTCTCCATCACGCCTCCTCCCCCGGAAAGGAGATATAGCGCGCATAATTTTCCTTGATGAAGTCTCGGGCCTGTTCCGTTCTGAGTGATGTCAGCCTGCCCTCCTCCAAATCAATGGCCAGCCATGTCGCAACCATCATGTCCCTTTTGTCAAAGCGAACCGGAGCTTTCATCAGGTACCACCGTTCAAATGCAATAATGGTGTCATGAGCCTCGAGCGGGTTCAGCTCTACAAACTCATCATCGTGAACTTCCAGATCATGCTTTTCGGCATAGGCCGCAAACCAGATTTTCTTCCGTAAAGCCTCGTGCAGCTCTTCATCACCACGGATCAGTTCAACCATCTGCACAACGTTCTCATATGGAACTTTGATGCCACCGTAGCGCTTGTTGCCGGCAAAGAAGGCCCTGCCTTCTTCCGTTTTCTCAAATGCGGCCAGCTCTTCCCGCCAGCCTGTAATATCTTCAAAATCAGCCATGGGTCCTGTTTCCAAATCCCTCTCAAACGTTCATCAATTGTTCCAAAGCTCTTTCAGCCCCGTTTTGCGGTGGCGATCAATCCTTCCAGCCCGAAGTTTTTCATGATCGGGCTGATTTCACTGGCATCTATCGCAACAATCTTCTCCATCACGTCTCCTCCCCCGGAAAGGAGATATAGCGCGCATAATTTTCCTTGATGAAGTCTCGGGCCTGTTCAGTTCTGAGTGATGTCAGCTTGCCCTCCTCAAGATCGATGGCCAGCCATGTCGCAACGATCATGTCCCTTTTGTCAAAGCGAACCGGAGCTTTCATCAGGTACCATTTCCTGAAATCGATAATGGTGTCATGAGCCTCGAGCGGGTTCAGCTCTACAAACTCATCATCGTGAACTTCCAGATCATGCTTTTCGGCATAGGCCGCAAACCAGATTTTCTTCCGTAAAGCCTCGTGCAGCTCTTCATCACCGCGGATCAGTTCAACCATCTGCACGACGTTCTCATATGGAACTTTGATGCCACCGTAGCGCTTGTTGCCGGCAAAGAAGGCCCTGCCTTCTTCCGTTTTCTCAAATGCGGCCAGCTCTTCCCGCCAGCCTGTAATATCTTCAAAATCAGCCATGGGTCCTGTTTCCAAACTCGTCTCAAATGTTCATCAATTGTTCCAAAGCTCTTTCAGCCCCGTTTTGCGGTGGCGATCAATCCTTCCAGCCCGAAGTTTTTCATGATCGGGCTGATTTCACTGGCATCTATCGCAACAACCTTCTCCATCACGTCTCCTCCCCCGGAAAGGAGACGAACGGAGAATATTTTTTCCTCGTGAAATCCATCGCTTCCTCTGTTCGGAGGTCGGTCACATTCCCGGCCTCGACGTCATCCGCCAAATTTGCAGCGATCAGTAGGTTGCTTTTGTCTGCGTGAATCCGGGATTTCGTCAGGTACCAACGTCCGAAGAAAATAATGGTATCGTAAGCGTCAATAGGATGAAGCTCCTGATACTGCTCGTCATAGGCCTCAAGGTCATGTTCCTCGACGTATTGAGCAAACCAGAGTGTCTTCTTCAAAGCCTCGTGCAGCTCTTCATCACCACGGATCAGTTCAACCATCTGCACGACGTTCTCATATGGAACTTTGCGGCCACCGTAGCGCTTGTTGCCGGCAAAGAAGGCCCTGCCTTCTTCCGTCTTCTCAAATGCGGCCAGCTCTTCCCGCCAGCCGGTCAAATCTTCAAAATCCGCCATGGGTCCTGCGTCCAAATTCCCTAGAAAATGTTCATTCTTTGTTCCTGAGAGGATTGTGGTTGATCCAGTGAATTTTTGCAACCTGCCGCTGGAGCTTTCCTGAAGGCTTCCCTTGCCGCGGCCCTGGCTATCGTTTCTCTTCGACCGATGCTGCTGGTAATGCCCCCGCCTGACCGGCCAAAGCAGGCAGGGTCAGGCAGGCAGGGGCTCTTGCTGCGGCTCAGCTCATGAATTACCGGTTGCCAGCTCAAAACCTTCGTCGATCCAGCCGGTCACGCCACCTGCCATGATCTTCACCGGGCGTCCCAGTTCCGCAAGCCGCAACGCCCCCCGTGCGGCACCGTTGCAATGCGGGCCGGCGCAATAGGTCACGAACAATGTCTCCTCCGGCCACCTGGCCATCTTGGAACGGATGATCTTGCCGTGGGGAAGGTTGATCGCGCCGGGCACATGGCCTTTTTCGAACAGCGCCGGGCTGCGCACATCCAGCAACACAAAGCCAGGCTCGCCCTGAAGGGCGTCGTGCACATCCCAGCAATCGGCCTCGAAGGTAAATTCAGCGGCAAAATGTTCCCTGGCGAGATCGCTCGGTGCGGCCGGAACAGCGGTGACATTGTTGGTCATGAAGGTCTCCTTTCCCGCTGTTTGTCGCCGTATGAACGCCGATTGGCAATTGGCGCGATTGACTATATACGTAAATATCATGACAAAAGATCCAGTCCCTCAAACCGCGGCCCCCTCAGCTCTGGAAGGGCCGCTTGTTGTCGCCCTGCTGTACGATGGGCTCTGCACGTTCGAGTTCGGTATCGTCGCCGAGATATTCGGTCTGGCCCGCCCCGAATTCGGCTCCGACTGGTACCGCTTCGCCAGTTGCCCGGTCGAGGAAGGCCCCTTACGCGCCCATGGCGGCCTGACACTCCTGCCAGACCATGGCCCGGAACGCATAGCCGAGGCGGACATCATCGTCGTACCCGGTTGGAAAGGGGCGGATTACCCGGTTCCCCAAGCGCTTGCCGACCGGCTTTGCGAGGCACACAGCCGGGGCGCGCGGCTCTTGTCCATCTGTTCCGGTGCGTTCGTGCTGGCAGCCACCGGTCTGCTCGACGGTCGCTCCGCCACCACCCATTGGCGTTACGCGGAAAAGCTGCGCGAGCGGCACCCCGCCGTCACCGTCGACGAGGCCTCGCTCTACCGTCAGGAAAACCGGATCTACACGTCTGCGGGCAGCGCTGCTGGCATCGATCTGATGATCGAAATCATCCGCCAGGATTACGGGGCAGACAAGGCCAACTCCGTTGCGCGCCGCCTCGTCGTTCCCGCCCACCGCACCGGCGACCAGGCTCAGTTCCTGGAACGCCCCGTCGCTCATCGCGAGGGCAACGAAATCGCACCGGTTCTGGAGCGGGTCAGGCAGGCGCTGCAGACAGCCTGGACCATTGAAACCATGGCGGCCCTCTGCCGCCTCAGCCCGCGCACCTTCCAGCGCCGCTTCACCGAAGCAACGGGGCTGACACCGGGCGAGTGGCTGGTTCAGGAGCGTTTGGAAGCCGCCAAGGAGATCCTCAGCCGGGGCGACGACGACATGGAAACAATCGCGGCCCGCGTCGGTTTCGGCAGCGCCCACGCGCTCCGCCACCACTTCCGCAAGAAACTCGGCCTGCGCCCAACCGACTACCGCATCCGCTTCGCTGCCCGCACTGTCTAAATGTGGTATGAAATCTAGACTGTCTGCAGATACTTCTGCAGCTTCTCGCGCTGCGGATAATCGGCCAGAAAGTTGTCCGAGTTCACCTGAAACGTGCCGTCCGCTGTCACCACCATGCCGCCCGGTTTGAAATGCGCCGCGCAGAAAAACGGCAAGCCGGGCTTCTTCAGGTCCCACTGCAGAAAACCGCCGCCCATCGGATATTGATCGCGCGGGGCCATATGCTCGTCATGCCGGATCGTGGGCATGACCTTCACCAGACGCTTCGGCCCGGTCACGGTTGCAAGGCTCAGGGCGCGGGTCTGCAGATCGCGGTATCCCGCAGCGCCGCGGTCCGCCAGAATGCCGTCATGCACGGTCGCGCGCCGCCTGTCCGCCTCCTGCGTTTCCTCCGGCAGGCCATACCGCCCGCCCGATCGCAAGGTCGTGCCCTGAAACTCGAACACTTCCGGCAACGGCAAGTGCTTGAGGACCAGCAGCTTGAACCCCTGGTCCAGGCGGCCCTTGTGATAACCGATGTTTTCCTCGGTCCTGCGATAGTCGGACAGAACGATGGCATTCAGTTGAGAGATATTGCCTGCAAAATGTTTCGTCATCTGCCCGACCGGCAGATCGTCCTTGGGTGAAGACAAGGCTGAGCCTCCAGATAAAAACGTCAAAATAGCAATGGCCGGACGCTACCAGCCTTCCCGGTTTCGAACAACGCTCATGGCCGCTTGTCCCCCCTTGCCCAGGCATAGACATAAAAGTCCTCGCCGCCCCGGCCATAGGCTCTCAGCCGCCCTTCGCGCGTTGCGCCCAGCGCCTCGATCCAGCCATGGGCAATGTCATGATTTTCCAGCGTAATCACCTGCAGCCGCCGGCAATCCCGTTCCACAATCTGCCGGATATCCAGCAAGTGCCGTGTGATTGCCGGCACACATCGGCGGAATCGATCCGTGCCGAAGGCCCAGGCCTGCCAGTGGTCCGGATCGAAGGCGGACGCCCGGCTGAAGCCATAGGCCGCCGCCGGCTGGCCATCGTACCAGAGCGACCACACCATGCCCGGCACCGCCGTCTGCAACGCGCAGGCCGCCAGCGCGCGCGTGTCCCAGTCCTTCCACAGACAGGCGATTTCGCGCAGGTCCTGATCGCGCATGTTGGCCGCGATGAAACTGGCGTCCCGCAGGCAAAGGTCGCGGATCAGAAACCGTCCAGCGGGTCGCCCAGTGGCGCCATCCGGCTTTCGGCCCCGGTTCTCAGAACCTTCTTCAGCTCCGCTTTCTGCTTCCATCCCAATGCCTCGACAATCGCATCCGCCTCGTCCGGGGAAGAGCCCAGCCGTTCCTTGATCTCTTCCTTGCTCTCAATCAGGATTTTTCCGTTTCGCATCTTCCAGCGATGCGCCGTCAACTGCGCCTTCACCGTCGCCGACCGCCGGATTGCCAGCCCCAGCCCGCTCTTGGGGTGCAAGGCCTCGCGCAAGCGCCAGTAAAGTTCGGCGCGCAAGTTGTAGAACGGGATCCTGCTGTCCTTCGCACTCTCGCCCGACTGGGCGGAGAAGACGCATTTTTCCGCCGGAATGTTGTTTTCCCGCTTCAGGAAGCCAACCGTGTCCCCGCCCCAGCCGCCCGTGCAGTCCACCACGATCATTGCATTGTCGCGCCGCTCGCGGATGATCAGCGAACCGACATCGGCACCGTCTTTCGTGTCGGTGCCCTTGCGCACGATGTTGGTTTCAAATCGCCGGCCATGCAGCGGCTGCAGCACCGTCCGGTCCTTGCCGCCCTGGGCAACATCCACCGCCAGCACCGTCATCGGTTCGTCCCGATCGATGCCCTGGTCGTATCGCTCGAAGGCAAGGTCCACCCAGCCGGACGGGATCACCTGCCACTCGTGGTCCTGTCGGGCCGCCAGAAAATCTCCGGTCTTCAGCGCCGTGCGCATCGGCTCGGGCATCTGGTCGAGTTGGGCATCGTAGTCCGTTCCCAGAAAGCGGTTGTCCTGCCGCCGTGCCGGAATGAAGGTCCGGCTCTTCGGCGTCCGGACTTCGCCTTCGATCTCCACCGGCTCCGGCCCGTCCACCCACACCGTGCGTATGGCATCGCCGTCGTCAATGAAGACCGCCCACAGGATCTCGCCCGGCTGCACCTTGCCGTAAAGCGGATGCAGCGGATCGAGCCAGGGCGCGAACCAGTCGCTCAGGTAGTCCCCATGCCCGCCCAGCGGCGGATTGGTGGCGATCAAACCGCGGCAACGCTGGCCCTTCCGTGTCGTGCGCAGCCAGCCGAGCACGAAGATGATCTTGCGCGGGTCCATCTGCGCGCCCTCGTCGAAGGCCTTCAGGTCATGGTCGCGCCCCTGCCAGTCCTCTTCCGCCCCCGGCAGCCCCAGGTGGCCAAATTCGATCAGCCGCTCGTCGGGCCCGGTCCACCTTGGCGGATTGCCGGAAATCTTGCCCATGCCCGCCTGGCGCATCAGCGTGTTCATGCGCTCGCTCAAGCCCTTCAGGGACTTGAGCGACTGACGGAAAATCGCTGCCTTGTGGTGGGCAAACAGCGCCAGCCCGGCAATCAGGTCCGTCTTGCCGCCGCCTGCCGCGCCGCCGTAAAGCGTCAGATCGGCTTTTGAGAAATAGCCTTCCGTTTGAGGTCCGGCCTGAGGCCGCCAGACGGAAAACTGGTCCAGCACCCCCGCCTCATCCAGTTGTTTCTGCAAGGCAACCCGCTCGTCCGCAGGCATCCGGTCGATGTGGTCAATCAGCGTTTCGAGGGCCGTCGCCATCCTTTGGCATATCCTTTCCGGTCAGCAATGCCATCACGCCCAGAGCGATTTCCTCCGAGCTGCGCGGTTTCAATGTCTCGAGTGTCTGGCTGTCTTCCGGCTCGCTCCAGACCGGCCATGCTTCCGGCTCCGTCCGCTCCCGCCAGCCGGCACGGTTCTTCATGGCAAAGGTCCAGGCACTGGCGTTGAATTTCGCCAGCTCTCCCCTGGCGCCGTCCTTGCCGATCCGCTCCCACTCCAGAAGGCCGCGCCGGGCGGCTTCTTCCAGCCTTGCGGGCGGAAAGTCCTCGGGAAACTGTTCGGCGTAATAGCGGATCGTCCGGCGGTCGGCGTCCGGAAAACTGTCGATCGAATATCCGGCGGCAATATGCGCGCAAAACTCCGCGCACACCTTCCGGCGCGCTCTGGCTGTCGGCCACTTCAGCGCGCTGCCGCCCCCTTCTGGCAAAGTCATGGGTCGCACTTTCCTGCAAGTCGTCTGGAGGTCAGTTCAAGACACGGTCCGCGGCTTCCCCATCGCCGGTCCTTGGCCCCGGCGCTCGAAGCACCAGATGCAAAAGCCTGCGCCTTGCTGAAATTGTCTTTGGTTTTGGGAAGAAGCGTAAAACCGGTACCAGGCCTCTTGGGCACACTGATCCACGGTAAAATAAGGATGCCCCTTTTTGCCCGGTTTTGTCGAAGCTGTCCACGTCGTCCTAAAGTCTGAAGCCACTGTTTAGACCGCATTTTTCAAAAGCACCCTTGCAAACAGGAACTTGGTGACTGCCTCCGTTGTGCGCATCGGATCATTTTTTTCGGCTCTTGCCGCCCCACCCGCAACTGCCTTCACTCGCTTGTCTTTTCGATTACTCAGACATCGTTTTTCTCTCGCCGCCCCCCTCAACCTGCTTTCAATCTCTCCCGATTTTTCAATGCACCGCTTGACTCGTGTCTCAAAATCTAATTAGTTCGGTGACAGAACGAACTAATGGAGCGTAGCCTTGGCAGACCCCTCGAACATCTCCAGACGCATGTCCTTGAGTGCCATCGTCCAGGCGATTGCCAGCTACAGCCCGATCTCCCGGGCGAGCGTCTCCAAGATCACCGGCCTGTCGAAACAGACGGTTTCGGAAATCGTCGGCAATCTGGAAGAAGAAGGCTGGGTGCGCACGGTTGGACAGACCGAAGGCCATATCGGCCGCCGTGCCGTGGTTTATGAAATCGTGCCGGATGCGGCATCCGTTGCCAGCGTCGATCTCGGCGGCACCAAGATCCGTGTTGCCATCTGCAACCTCACCGGGGCCGTCGTCTCGGAGCTGGTGGAGCCGACCGACAGGCAGGGCGGCATTGCCGTCGTCAATCAGGTCGCGGACCTCATCCGCCGGGCAGCGACCGAAGCCAGCCCCTCGCTCAAGCTGCCTCGTGTCGCCGTCATTGGCGTACCAGGCGCTCCGGACCCGGCTACCGGCCACATCCGCATGGCCCCGAACATCCCCGGCATCGGCGACATCGACGCCCCCGGCCTTTGGCGCGAGATCCTCGGCATCGAGGTCTTTATCGAAAACGACGTCAACCTTGCCGCCCTGGGTGAACACTGGCTCACCAAACGCGGCGACAAGGACGACCTGATCTACGTCTCCATCGGCACCGGTATCGGTGCGGGCATCGTCATCGGCGGCCAGCTCCACCGGGGCATGAACGGCGCTGCCGGTGAAATCGGCTACCTGCCCTTCGGCGCTGATCCGTTCGAACCGGAAAGCCTGGAAGTCGGTGCCCTGGAACGTGTCGCCGCCACCCACGCCATCACCGATCTCTATAAAAGCAAGACCGGCAGAACACTGGACGTGCCGGACATCTTCGACGCCGCAAACACAGGCGACACTGCCGCCACAGAAACGCTGGAAGAAATCGCCCGCCAGGTCGCCCGCGTCATGGCAGCGCTGGCAGCGGTCATGGACCCGTCCTGCATCGTCATCGGCGGTTCCATCGGCACGCGGGACGAGCTCTTCGGCAATGTCCGCAAATTCATTTCCAGATGCTTCCCCCGCCCTGTCCTGATCGAGAAGTCGACCCTCGGCAATCACGCAGCCCTTGCCGGCGGCGCCTCCGTCGCCCTCTCCCGCCTGCACCTGTCGCTTTTCACCGAAGGCCTCAAGGGCGTTGAAATCGCCGTTCCGCCGCCGTCCATCGAAACCTTCAAGAAGGGAGCGGCCTGATGATTTCCTCAAACCTGCATGAAAAGCTGTTGGCCACGCAGGACCGGGACGCCGACATCGATCTCCTTCGCGGCGCTCTGTCGATTGACAGCGTCACCGGCAACGAAACCGGCTTTGCCACCTTCCTGAAATCGCAAATGGAAACGCTCGGACTTGAAACCGGTTCCGGCGAATTCCTGCCTGGTCGCCTCAACGTCTGGGGCCAGCACCAGCCGGTCACCGGTGACGATGCCCCCCGCCTCCTCTTCGTCGGCCACACCGACACCGTGCATGTGCGCGGCTGGCAGGAAGCCTGGCAGGGCAAGCCGCAGGAAAGCCCCTTCGGCGGCGCCTTGATAGACGGTGAGATCTGGGGCCGCGGCGCCTGCGATCTCAAGGGCGGCATCTGCGCCGCACTTGGCGGCCTCAGGCTCTTGCAGAAGGCGGGCTACCGTCCCGCCGGCGGCCTCTCCTTCGCTTTCATCGGCGATGAGGAAAGCGGCGAACCGGGCACCGGCGTCAGCGCCGGCGCTCACGATCTCGTCAAAAGGGTCAAGGACGGCACCATCGCAAAGCCGGATTTCGCGGTCTATGTCGAACCGACCAGGCTGGATGTCTATACGGCCCAGATCGGTTTCTTCATTGCCGATATCACCATAACCGGCAAATCCGCCTATTTCGGTACGCCAAAGCTGGGCGTCGATGCCCTCAAGGCAACCCACGCAATTCTGGGCAACCTCTGGCAACATGAGGCGGAACTGGCAGCAGGACCGAAGCACGATCTGGTCGGCGCTTCCTCCATCCTCGTCACGCATATCAATGGCGGCGGCTATATTGCCGTTCCGGGCGAATGCAAGCTCTCCCTGATCCGCAAGCTCCGCCCCGGCGAGAAGCTGGATGAGGCGGTCGCCGCCTTTGAAGCGGTCGTCCGTTCAGCGCCGGTCGCCGACGGCATCGGCATCGGGATTGCGTACCCCGCCGGCCGTGATCACCGCTTCGGCGGCTCACCCGTCGAGATCTCCCGCCAGACGCCCGCCGCCCAGCAGCTGTCCCGCTGCGTCGAGGTCGCCACGAACGGCCGGAACCTCTCCGGCGGCGCCATCGGCGGTGCGCCCTACTGGTCGGAATCTCCCTTTCTCGTCAACGAGATCGGGTGTCCCGCGGTCTATTGCGCACCTGGGGACATCAGCGTCGCACACACATTCGAAGAGCGCATCGAGGTGGAAAGCTATCTGGCAGCCGTCAGGGCTTTCGCGCTGTTCGTGGCCGACTATTGCGGCCTGGAAGAAGAAGCAGACTGAACCAAACATAACAGAGGGTTAGAAATGAAACTGCTAGTCAAACATCTGGCGACATCCGCCCTTCTCGGGCTGATGTCAGTCTCCGCTATGGCCCAGACGGTCGGTCCCAAGGGCGAAGCGGCGACGCTTTCCGCCGAAGTGACGGTTCCCGACGATGCCGTCGCCGCCATCAAGGACGCAAAGTACAAGGCCGCCCTGCTCTGGCACGACCAGTCCGATTTCGTGAACGCGGTCTCAGCCGGTGCAACGGACGAGTTCAAGCGCCTGGGCATTGAGGTTGTCGCAACCACCAGCGCCGGCTTTGATGCCGCCAAGCAGCGCAGCGACGTTGAAACGGCCATGGCCAAGGAACCCAACATCATCCTTTCGCTACCGCTTGACCCGGTCACATCCGCCGCCGCCTTCAAGGAAGCCCGCGATGCCGGTGTTTCCCTGGTATTCCTGTCCAACCTGCCTGCCGATTATGAGCACCCGCGCGACTACGCGGCCATCGTGACCGACGATCTCTACCAGATGGGTAAACAGGCCGCCGACGCGCTCGCCAGCGCCATGGGCGGCACGGGCACCGTCGGCTGGATTTTCCACGACGCCGACTATTACGTGACCAACCAGCGTGACAACGCCTTCAAGTCGACCATCGAAAACGACTATCCGGACATCAAGATCGTTGCGGAACAAGGCATCAGCGACCCTGCTCGCGCTGAGGAAATCGCCAACGCCATGCTGCTCAAGAACCCGGATCTCGGCGGCATCTATGTGACCTGGGCCGGCCCGGCCGAAGGTGTGCTCGCAGCCCTGCGTGCCAACGGCAACAAGGACACCAAGATCGTCACGCTCGATCTGTCCGAACCGGTAGCTCTCGACATGGTCCGCGGCGGCAACGTTGCAGCCATTGTTGCGGACGAAGCCTATGAACTCGGCCGCGCCATGGCAGCTGCCGCAGCCCTGCGCCTCGTCGACAAGGACGTTCCGCCCTTCATCGCGGCACCGGCCATCACCGTGACTGCAGACAACGTTGCCGAGGGCTGGAAGAAGTCCCTCAACATCGACCCGCCGGCAAGCGTTACCTCCGCGAATTGACCCGGCATTCCGGCAGGCTGCCCATCACAGCCTGCCGGCCAACAGGTCCTCACAACAATTCTAAAAACCCGCACGGACCTCCGAGAAGCAACACCGTCTTTCCGACGGTTAATACCGAACCTTACGGAGAAGTCGCATGTTCAAGTTACAGACACTCCTGGCGTCGACACTGCTGGTCGGCATGACCGCCATGGCCTCGGCTGCTGACCGCCCGCAAACGGTTGGCCCGAAGGGCGAAGCCCCGACGCCGGTCGCAACGCTCAAACTGACCGATGCCGAAGTCGCGAAAGTGGCCGAAGGCAATTACACGGCCGCCTTTGCCTGGCACGAGCTTTACGACTGGTCCAACGCGGTCGCGCGCGGCGCCAAGGACGAGTTCGAACGGCTCGGCATCAAGGTCATTGCCGAGACCGACGCCGGTTTCGACTCTGCCCGCCAGAAGTCCGACGTCGAGACGATCATGGCCAACCAGCCGTCGATCATCGTATCCCTGCCGATCGACCCGACCACAGCACAGACCGTTTACGGCATCGCCCGCGATGCCGGCGTGAAGCTTGTCTTCGTCGACAACGCCGTCGACGGCTTCACCCATGGCAAGGACTATGTCACCGTCGTCTCCGCCGACCTGGTTCAGATCGGCGAAAAGGCCGCTCGGGCACTCGCTGCGTCCATGGGCGAGACGGGTACGGTCGGCTACATGTTCCACGATGCGGATTTCCCGGTCACCAACCAGCGTGACCAGGCGTTCAAATGGACCATCGAAAACGAGTTTCCGAACATGGAAATCGCCATCGAGTCCGGAATGACCGATCCCGCGAACGCCGAAGACATCGCCCGGGCAATGCTGTCACGGAACCCGGATCTCGGCGGCATCTATACGCCGTGGGCAGAACCCGCACTCGGCGTCCTCTCGGTTCTGCGCCAGCAGGGCAACGACACCACCAAGGTGGTCACCATCGACCTCAACGAACCGGTTGCCCTCGACATGCTGAAGGGTGGCAACACCGCGGCAATCATCGCGGACGAAGCCTACAGCATCGGCGTCTACGCGGCCCGGTCCGCTGCGGCCAGCCTTCTCGGCAAGTCCGTCGATCCGTTCCTGGTGGTCGACGCCATCACGGTTGGTACGGATAATGTCACCGAAGGCTGGAACAAGTCCATGAAGATGGATCCGCCCGAAAGCGTTGCCGAAGCAGCCAAGTAAATCCCTTTCCGTGCAGGCCGCGCCTTGCGGCCTGCCGTCACCTACCTCTTCGAACTTGAGGCAATCCATGACCCAGGCGGTTTCGAGACTAAGACAACTCGATTACAAGCAAGGCGTGATCTATTTCGGGTTTCTCGGAATCTTTCTTTTCTTTGCTCTCACTCTTCACGACGTCGGCTTCCTGTCGCCCCGCAACCTGACCAACATCGTTCTGCAGACCGCACCGGCAACGATCATGGCCATCGGTCTGGTCTTCGCGCTGTCCGCCGGGGAGATCGACCTCAGCTTCGGCTCAGTCGTTGCTGTCTCGGCTCTCGCCGCCGCGCTTGCCCTCCAAAGCTACCCGCTGGTCGTCGGCGTCATCGCCGGCATCGGAGCCGGTGCCTTGATCGGCGCCATGAACGGCGTCCTTGTCGCCTATCTGCGCCTGCCGTCCTTCCTGGTGACGCTGGCCACCATGGGCCTCTTCGCCGGTATCGCCCGCTCCATGACGGACCTGCGCTCGATCCCGGTCCTGAACGACACCTTCGCAGGCATCTTCGGCTCCGGCAGCCTGTTCTCCATCCCCTCGCTGGTCATCTGGACCATCGCTGCCGTCGTCATCGGCCATATCGTCTACCGCAACACCCGGTTTGGCGCCCATGTGGTGGCAACAGGCGACAATCCCCGGGCCGCCCAGGTTTCCGGCATCAAGGTTCCGCGCATCCGCCTCAGCGTGCTGACGCTGTGCGGCGCCATGGCCGGGCTTGCCGGCCTGCTCTACGCCGGACGCCTTCAGGCTGCCAAATACACGCTCGGCGAAAGCGACCTGATGACGGTCATCGCAGCCGTTATCGTCGGCGGCACCGCCCTCAACGGCGGCAAGGGCTCCGTCATTGGCGCCCTGCTCGGCTCGCTGCTCATGGGCATGCTCAACAACGGACTGATCCTGATGGGGCTTGATGTCTCCGACCAGATGATCGTCCGCGGTCTCATCATTCTCGTCGCAGTCGCCGTCTCCCTGCGCGACACCAGCCGGTAACCCGGAGGACCACGATGTTTCTCGACGTTCTCATGCGCCGCAACCCGGCCTTCATCGAAGCCGCCATGGCGCTGCATCAGGCCGGCAAGATCCCTGCCAATGCCTATGTTCTCGATCTGGACGCGGTCGAACGCAACGCTCGCCTTTTCAAGGGAGAGGCTGACAAGCACGGCCTGAAAACCTTCGCCATGACCAAGCAGGTCGGACGCCATTCCGGTTTCTGCCAGGCGGTCATGCGCGGCGGCATCGAAAGATCCGTTGCGGTCGACATGGCCTGCGCTCTCGCCTGCGACCGGGCGGGGCTCAAGACCGGGCATCTCGGCCACCTGGTCCAGGTTCCGAGGCAGGAAGCCGCTTTTGCCGCTGCGAAACTGCAACCGGATTACTGGACGGTCTTCTCGTCCGAGAAGGCACAGGAAGCTGCCGCTGCCGCCAAGTCCGCCGGCAGGACACAGAACCTGCTCGCCCGGATCCAGACCGAAGGCGACACGTTCTATCGTGGCCATGAAGGCGGCTTCGACGCGCAAGACATTGTCGCCGTGGCTGAACAGCTTGATGCCCTGGAAGGTGGAGCCTTTGCCGGCATCACGACCTTCCCCGCCCTGCTTTTCGATCTGGAAACGCGCAAGGTCAAACCGACGCCGAACCTGTCGACCCTCGCCCGCGCCGCCGAAGCACTGGCAGCTGCAGGTCGCGGCCGTATCGAGATCAACGCTCCTGGCACCACGTCCTCCGCAGTGCTCGGCGCCCTTGCCGAAGCCGGTGCCACCCAGTGCGAACCGGGCAACGGTCTCCACGGCACGACACCTCTTCATGCAGTGGAAGACCTGCCGGAAGATCCGGCCGTGCTCTATCTCTCGGAAGTCTCTCACCACCACGGTGGCAAGGCCTACTGCTTCGGTGGTGGCCTCTACATCGATCCGGTCTTCCCGAAGTACCCGGTCAAGGCCCTCGTCTCCTCGGAGCCGACTTCCCGCCAGTCTGATCTGCTTGAAGTCGAAATACCCGACTATTCCGCCATCGACTATTACGCGATGATCGACGCCACCTCGCCCAAACCCGTGCGCGCCGGTGACACGGTGGTCTTCGGCTTCCGCGGTCAGGCCTTCGTCACACGGGCGCTTGTCGTCGGCATTTCCGGCGTCAGCGCTGGCACGCCTGCCGTCACCACAATCGAAAATGGCTTCGGAGATGCCGTCTCCTGGCCGGGAGCGTTCCAGCAATGACCGCCGACAATCCCGTTCTGTCCCTGAAGAACATCCACAAGGCGTTCGGTGGCGTCGTCGCCATCGAGAACTTCTCACTCGACCTTCACGCGGGAGAGATCGTTGCTCTTGTCGGCGACAATGGTGCCGGCAAGTCGACGCTGGTCAAGATCATCTCCGGCGTCCATAAGCCAACCTCGGGTGACATCCTGCTGGACGGCACGCCGGCATCTTTCTCAGACGCCAGCTCGGCCCGCAGTCTCGGCATCGAGGTCGTCTACCAGGACCTCGCCCTTGCCGACCAGCAGCCGGTCTACATGAACATGTTCCTCGGCCGTGAACTGACCAAGCCGCCCTTCGGGCTGCTCGACAAGAAGCGCATGCGCAGGGAATGCCAGGAACTGGTCGACGAGCTGGATGTCCGCATCCCCTCCGCCGCCTCTGTCATTCGAGACCTCAGTGGCGGCCAGCGTCAGGGCATAGCCATTGCGCGGGCCACCCACTGGGCCAGCAAGCTGGTTCTGCTGGACGAACCGACGGCTGCCCTCGGCGTCGCGGAAACGGCCAAGGTCGAACAGCTGGTCGCATCGCTGAAGGAAAAGAACCTCGCCATCCTGATCATCAGCCACAGTCTGGATCAGGTCTTCCGCCTCTCCGACCGCATCTGCGTCCTGCGCCGTGGTCAGCAGATCGGCGTTCGCAAGACCAGCGAGACGGACAAGAACGAAATCGTCTCCATGATCACCGGCGTTTCCGGCCAGGCGGCCTGATCCTTCCGCCAGAACCATCAGCCTCCGGCAACTGCCGGAGGCTGATCTGATCACATCAGAACGGAATGGTGACGTTAAGCGTCGCACCATACGAGCGGAAGTCGGACGTCCCGATCCCGTCGTAAAAGCCTTCTCCGGAAATCTGGATGTTACGGCCAGGCACCAGCAGGCCCGCGCCAGCTTCCACACGTGCCCGCAGATCTTCATCGGAAGAGGCAAGCGTCGCATCCGTCGGGGTATCGTCCTGCAACTTGTTGAAGTCGTAGATCCCGGAGAGAGACAGGAACGGCGAGAACAGCAGCTCGTTCAACTGCAGGTCCCAGGAGACCTTGGGTCCGAACTCGAGCCGCCCCAGATCGAAATCCTGCGACGGGATCAGCCGCCCCAATGTGTCCGTGTAGCTTTCCTGTTCTTCGTAGTAATAGGTGATGCGGGCAAATGGACTGACCCTGGTCGTTTCACTGAGCTTGAAGTCGCCTGTCAAACCGCCCTGCAACAGAAACCGCTGCGTTCTGAAATCATCTTCGAAAAGCCCTAGCGCGTTCACGGTGTTGTAGGACTGGCCATACGTCGCCAGCCCATCCAGATAGAAATTCTGATGAACCCGGAGAACAGCATAAGGGCCAGCCATCCAGCCGACGCCGTCGGCGGAGGTATCGGCGGCGCCGTTTCTTTCCTCGGTCAGGTCGAGCTGCCCCAACAAGCCCAGGACGGCCCGGTCCTTGTAGCGATAGTCGACCCCGGCAAAAAACAGCCCGGTCTTGCTGTTGCTGCTGTTGTTGTCGGTGATTGCATACGTTCCCTGGGCCCAGAAATCCCATCCCGACTGCCACTCGGCACTGCCCTCGCCGCCTGAAGGTGCATCTCCGTTGGTGCCGCTCAGGATCGCGAGGGTATCATCCTGCATCACCTGCTGACCGACGGCCGTGTAACTCATCGTGCCGGAGGAGGTGAAATTGTCGAAGACCGCGTACCGTTCGGGCTCGGCATTCGCCACGCGAACGCCGCTCCCGGCTCCTGCCATTGCCGCACTGTTTCCTGTGCCACCACCTTGTTGAAGAGAATTGGCAAAGGCTCGCAGGGAGAACTGGAAGTTTCCGGACTGCGAGGTGGGTGTAACGTCGAAATTGAAGCCGTTGCGCCCACGCTGCCGCCCAAAGGGGCCGCTGGTCAACCGCGAGACGATGTCAGGCTGTCCGGACACGATCGCATTGGCCCGGCTTGTCACGAAGGAGGCAATCACTTCCTTTGTTTTCTGGATATCGGCCGATGCATCCCGGTCATTGGTGAGAGAGAAGCTGACGCTGCTCAGCCCCGTGGCACTCGCGGTCACCGAATATGGCGTGAGACCACCACCACCGTTATAGGACGAGGCAACTGCGTTTGCGGTCATGGCGGAACTGGTCGCCGTTCCGTCCGCAGCCGTGGTCACCGTTTCCGTGTTGGTGCCCGTGCTCGCAAATGTCAGTGACGCGCCACCAGCCGGCGCAGTGAAGGTTACACTGACACCTGCAGCAGCGTTGTTGTTGACGTCTGTCGCTCTCGCGACGAGAACTGCCTCGAACCGGGTTCCGACTTCGGAACTTTGTCCGGACCCCGACACGACCGACAGCGCCGCCGCCGCCCCGCTTGCCGTCCCGCTCACCGATACGTTGAAGGGGTTTTCGTCCGCATCGTCATTGGCGAAGTTGAAGTCGAACCCGAACGCTCCAGGCGCTGTTGGCGTATAGGCCACAGCCAGCGTCGCCGTTCCGCCGCTGCTGCTTACGGTGTTGGAACTCAATGTGAAGCTGTTGACTGTGACGTTGCTTGTGCCGGTAACATTCGCACCAACCGTTGGAGTTGTGAGGTTCAGGACGGCCGACCCGGTGTTCGTGATCGTGTAAGTGATGGTCGACGTTGTTCCCGGCATGACAATTCCGGGAACGGTGTCTGTCCCCCCGTCCGATACGGCATTGCCTGTCGACGATGTAACCTCGATTTCCGGACTGCCAATCGCGGTACCGCTCACCAGGATGTCATACGTGGGTTCGTCGGCGTCATCGCTGAGAATATCGAGTTCGAACGAAAAATTGCCAATTGCACTCGGCGTGTAGAGAACAGTGAAGGTAGTCGATGCGCCGCCCGCGAGCGTTGTGAGCCCTGGCGCGGAGATTGAATCGACCGAAACATTGCTTGCCGAGGCACTGGTTGGCGTTCCGGTCAGGGTAAGCGTCGCGGTACCCGTGTTTTCGATCGTGTAGACCAGTGTTTGCTGGTCTCCCACGTTTACTGTTCCCTGAGCATCCGTTCCGTTATCCGCAATAGAGTTTCCTGCAGGACGCTGCACGTCGATTTCGGGAGTAGCAACCGTCAGAGTGCTTGAAGACGTTCCGGAGTTTCCAAGGCTGGAGGTCAGGTCTCCAGTTGTGTTCGCGAAGGAACCATCTGTGGAGCCGGTAACGTCCGCGCTCAAGGAACAGCTGCCCCCGGCCGCAACGGTGCCTCCCGTGTAGGAAATCACACCAGAACCTGTCGTCGCCGTTATCGTTCCCCCGGTACAGGTGGTTGAGGCGTTTGCAGGCGTGGCTACTGTCAATCCTGCGGGGAGATTGTCAGTGAAATCCAGCGAGGTCGCCGCGACCGCATTGGCGGAGTTGTTGATGACGAAGGAAACCGTCGAGGTTCCACCTGACAGAATAGTCGCAGGAGCAAAGGACTGCGTGAAACTCGGAGTGGACGTTCCCGTGCCCTGTACCGAGAACGTGTAGGTTCCCTCGTCGGCATCGTTGGAGACAATCGTGATTGTCGACGTTTGGGTTCCAAGCGCGTTGGGATCAAAAGTGACCGTGAAGGTCACAGACCCCAGGGCTGCGATCGAACCGCTCGTCGTGCCGGACACCGCAAATTGCGTATTGTCCGAGGATGTCACGCTCGTCAGCGTCAGCGTGTCCGTACCCGTGTTCTGGATCGTGAAGACATTCGCATTGGTACCGCTGGAAACCGAAACACTGCCGAAGTCGGTGCCGTCGGCAGCCGACGGCGTCGTATCACCACTGGCGATACTCGTGCCGTTCCCCTGGACGTTGATCTCCGGAGCCACACCCGTGCCTTGCACGGTGAAGGTGTATGTTCCTTCGTCGGGATCGTTGGATTCAATCGTGATTGTCGACGACTGCGTTCCCAGGGCATTGGGATCAAAAGTGACCGTGAAGGTCACAGACCCCGACGCGGCGATCGAGCCGCTGGTCGTGCCGGATATCGCGAATTGCGTGTTGTCCGAAGATGTCACGCTCGTCAGCGTCAGTGCATCTGTTCCGGTGTTCTGGATCGTGAACGTATTTGCGTTGGATCCGCTCGCAACCGAAACGTTGCCGAAGTCGGTATCATCCGCTGCGGACGGCGTCGTATCGCCACTGACGATACTTGTCCCGTTCCCCTGAACGTTGATCTCTGGCGCGATACCAGTCCCTTGTACCGTGAACGTGTAAGTCCCTTCATCGATGTCATCGGAAACGATGGTGATCGTAGCAGTCTGGTTCCCACCGGCGTTGGGATCAAAAGTGACGGTAAAGGTCGAAGACCCCGAAGATGCGATCGATCCGCTTGTCGTTCCGGAAATGGCGAACTGGGTGTTGTCCGACGACGTTACACTTGTAAGCGTCAGCGTGTCGGTTCCTGTGTTCTCGATGGTGAACGTATTCGCCACAGATCCGCTCGAAACCGCAACACTCCCGAAGTCGGTATCGTCCGCCGCACTCGGAGACGTATCCCCGCTGGCAATACTGACACCGTTTCCCTGGACGTCGATCTCGGGTGTAATGCCTGTTCCTTGAACACTGAACGTATAGGGACTCTCGTCCGCGTCGCTCGAGACGATCGTAATCGTTGACGTTTGCAAACCCGTCGCAGACGGATCGAAGGTGACCGTGAAGGTTACAGATCCCGAAGACGGTATCGAACCGGCCGTTGTCCCCGACACCGCGAATTGTGCGTTGTCAGAGGATGTCACACTGGTCAGTGAGAGCGTTCCATTACCCGTATTCTGGATTGTGAAGGTATTTGCGTTTGTACCGCTTGAAACAGAAACGCTGCCGAATTCGGTATCATCTGCCGCCGAAGGGGTCGTGTCCCCACTGACGATGCTTACCCCGTTGCCCTGAACGTTGATTTCAGGAGAGGCGACCGTCAGCGTGGCAGATGACGTCCCGGAATTTCCCAGCGACGATGTGAGATCACCTGTGGTGTTGACGTAACTTCCGTCACTTGCAGACGTCACATCGGCACTGACGGTACAAGTCGCACCCGCCGCGGCGGTTCCGCCAGTGTAACTGATTACACCCGATCCGCTGGTAGCCGTGAGTGTGCCACCGGTACACGTCGTGGCAGCGTTCGACGGAGAGGCCACGGTCACTCCCGAAGGCAAGTTGTCGGTGAAATCGAGAGATGTCGCGTCCACACCGTTCGCAGAGTTGTTGATCGTGAATGTGACGGTCGAGGTGTCGTTTGCCACGATCGTACTGGGGGCGAATGCCTGGGTGAATGTTGGAGGCGTCGTCGGTGGAGTAACTTCGCCGCTGGAACCGGCATCAAGATAGGTGAAATTAATGCCTGTAGCACCGTAGGATCCGGTGATTGTGCATGTCGTGGTACAATCGATCGTCTGAGTACCTGGCGACGTTACGTTGATGGTATCCGTTCCATTGGTAACGGAATACGAGAGGACATTCCCCGGGTCGTTTGGACCGTTGTTGATATCGAAATTGGTGAGACTGCTTCCAGAACCCTGATCCTGGATCAATATCCAGTCGTCGTCCGCCGTAGTAGGTCCAATGCCACTTTCCCGCGTGCATTCATCCAGTGTGAGGTTCAACACGAGAGGATCGAGCGGGACAGAATTGCTTGGACAGTCTGTGTAGGCCGCCCTCGCGTCGTCAGGCATGGCTCCCAGAAAAAGCATCAGAAACGCCAGCTGTACAAAGCGCAACCAGACGCCTGCGCACGCGGCTTTGCCGAGCCTGGCTCCCCATACGTCACAAATCATCAAATCACCACAGAGCGAACCACTGTCGCTGCACCCCAAAAAGAAAGAGCCAAGGCTCGAAGGCCCGGTTTTTGTTAGCCGCCAAATACAACCTTGGCGTGATTTTTACTAAAACAATCTTTGGTTTAAATTCTACTACGCTCAAACTTAAATAGAATTCAAGCGCAAATCCGATCACATTTTTGACTGACCACATCTGCGTCAGGAAAAAGGATTCAATTCTGACAAATTCTAACTATGGTTGAAAGATTTGGTCAGAATTGAATTTTATCCTCTTTAGGGCGAATAATTCTCTTAAAAATTGCAAAATTTGGCGATCTTTACCACTATCTACAGTGACGAACACTCAACAATCCAGGAACTGATTTCAGAATTTTCTAATTGCATTCTGAAATATATGTATGTGAAGGTTGTAGTGTAATTTGAGTCCAATTTCTCTTTCATACAACCTGTGATTCGCAAAAGCAGGAAATCCAGACAACATCTGCAAGACCGAAACTTCCTTCGGAAGCAACGGGAGGAAACATGTCAGAACCATTTCTCGCCGAAATACGGATTGTCGGCTTCAATTTCGCGCCACGTGGCTGGGCTTTTACCGACGGACAGATTTTGCCGATCAACCAGAACCAGTCGCTTTATTCGCTGCTGGGCACGACCTATGGCGGAGATGGGCGGACGACATTCGCCCTGCCCGACCTGCGCAGCCGGACGCCGATCCACGAGGGCGCCGGATATCAGCTCGGCCAGAAGGGGGGAGCGGAAACCGTCACGCTCACGGCAGCGGAAATCCCGGAACATTCCCATTCGGTGAAAGCGGTCGCCACTGCCGGAAACAGCAGAACGCCCAACATGTCTCTGTTTGGCTCCGAAATCGCACCGGACAAGGCCTATCGGCCTTACGAAGTTGGCACGATGACACAGATGAGATCAGGAACCGTGACCAACGCAGGTGGCGGGCAGGCGCACAACAACATGCAGCCCTACCTGACGCTCAATTTCTGCATCGCCCTTCAAGGCCTGTTTCCGTCCCGCAACTAATCTCCGAAAGGACATAGAATGTCTGAACCTTTCGTCGGTGAAATCCGCATGTTTGCAGGTAATTTCGCACCGCGCGGCTGGGCCTACTGCGACGGTCAGCTGCTGGCAGTTTCCCAGAACGACGCCCTGTTTTCACTCCTTGGAACCATCTACGGCGGAGATGGCCGAACCACATTCGGTCTGCCGGACATGCGCGGACGAATTCCGCTGCACGCGGGCACCGGCCCCGGCCTCAGCCCGCGGCGGCTCGGCTCCAAGAGCGGTTCGGAAAAGGAAACGCTCACGGGCAACCAACTTGCCAGTCACTCGCACGGCTTCAATGCCAACACCGGCCTGGCCGACCAGACGTCGCCGGCGACGCATGTTCCGGCAGCCGGCGCAGGCGTGAGCTTCTACGCCGATGCCAGTCAGGACATCTCCATGGCGCAAGACATGATTTCAAACACTGGCGGCTCCCAGTCGCACACGAACCTGATGCCGACAATATGCGTGCATTTCATCATCGCGCTCTACGGCGTTTACCCCAGCAGGCATTAGGAGGCGAACCATGTCGGAACCCTTTATCGCTGAAATCCGAATTTTCGCGGGCAATTTCGCCCCTCGAAGCTGGGCCTTTTGTGACGGCCAGCTCCTTCCCATCTCCCAGAACACGGCGTTGTTCTCTCTTATTGGAACGACCTACGGCGGCGATGGACGCAGCACCATGGGTCTGCCGGATCTGCAGGGCCGCGCCCCGATGCATCCAGGCAGAGGCCCTGGCCTCACGTCCCGCAGACTGGGGGAAAAGGTTGGTGTTACGACCGTCACCCTGACAGAAGCGCAGATCCCCTCACATTCTCATACGGTACGAGCAACCAACGGCAGCGGCGGCGTTCCCGGCCCCTCGTCATCGACTTCCTTTTCCAGCTCCGGCCTGGATTCGCTTTACCACACGGACACTCAGACGAACCAGGTCGACATGGCCATGGAAACACTGTCCGCCACCGGCGGCAGCCAGTCACACGACAATGTTCAGCCGTATCTGACGCTGAACTTCATTATTGCGCTCCAGGGGCTTTATCCCTCCCGCGGCTAACCAATGCAGGACGTTGCCGGACAGGCCAGGCCGCCGGCTTCAGATCAGCAAGAGGAAACGCATCATGTCAGTCGAAGAAGCAGTTCCCGAGGAATTTGAAGGGAACGTGACGGCCGATCCGGTCTATTTCCGGATTTTCTTTGCCGCAGTCACACCGAACGGAGCACTTGAGTACAAGGATCAGGCGTCTGAGAACGGCGCTTTCAGCGCCTCCTTTACTCAGCTAACGAATTCAAGCTTTGCCACCGAACGGCTCAACGCATCCGTGACCCAGGAAGGCTATGTCGCCCTGCTTGCGGAAGACAGCGGGTCCGGAAACCTGGCCTATATCCGGGAAAACCGGGACGAAAACGCGCCACAGCGTTTTGCTGACCCGCTTGACCTCGGCAAACCTGCCGGTGTTCCAGGTTTCAATGATACGTTGCTGATCAACGGCGTCACCGGTCGGCAGAACATTTTCGTCACAAGTTCGGCGCCGGACAACGCCATCTGGTGGCGTTTCCAGAACAACAACACCGTACAGATGGAAACCATCACGGTAGTCCCGCCAGGCACGACGACACCAATTGAAGTTACGGTACCCGTCGAAATTCCGCCGAGCCAGCCCTGGGCGGACTGGCAACAAATGGCCGGGGCGCTGCGGAGCCTCGCCGCAACCCAGAACGCCGATGGCCGCATCATTCTCACCGGCATCAATTCGGACGGCGTGCCTTATCTGAACTTCCAGTCCACCGACAGGCCGCTTCTGCCGGAGGGCTGGGAAGGTTGGCAAGATATCAGCGGCGGCCTGACCGGCTTCGAACAGCTTGTCCTTTGCATTGACGGCAATGCGCTCGTTCACATCTTTGCCCGCATCGGAAAAAATATTTACATGAAAGCTCAGGACGAAGTCAGTTCACTCGACTTCTCCGACTGGGCACTGTTTGCAACGTTTGATGCGCCTGTCGGCAGCATGGCCGCTTCCAACTCCTCCAACGGAGGAATTTATCTGGTTGCGCTGACTGGCTCCGGATCCGACTGCCCGGTCTACGCAAGCTACCAGACCAGTTCCCTGGAAACCTCCTGGACGGCTCCACGGGTCATCGCCCATGTGGATGGCGGCAGCACGCTCAAACTTCAGCCGAACGCCAATACGCTCCTGAGCCTTTTCGCCCTCGATCCGGCGTCAAGCACGGCTTCCTACCTGCCTCAGATATCGCTTGATCACTGGTCGGCGACCTGGACGTCCCTGGGCGGACCGCTTTCCGTAAGCGCGCTGACACGGGACGTCACGCCGAACACCGAATGACGACTGCATTTGCGATCGATCTGCCGATGCCGCAGACAGCCATGTCCCTGGCCCCGCGCGCACGCGCGGCGGCCCGGGGCATCACCTACCGGGCCTTGCATTCGGGTGATCTTCCGTTCCTGGCAAGCCTATACCGTTCGACGCGCGAGGCCGAGCTTGCGCGCACTCCATGGACGGAAGCCGAAAAGCAGGCCTTTATCGCAATGCAATTCGAAGCCCAGCACCGACATTATCAGGAGCATTATCCTGACGCCCTCTGGCTGGTGATAGAACGAGACGCCAGACCTGTTGGCAGGCTTTACCTGGAACGCTGGACCCGCGAACACCGGATTATCGACATCGCCTTGATACCCGAAGTACAGGGACAAGGCCTTGGCAGCGCCGTCTTGCAGGATCTGATGGATGAGGCGCGAGAAGCTGGAAAAGCGCTTTCCATTCATGTCGAAAAGGAAAATCCTGCCATGCGGCTCTATCACCGCCTCGGTTTCGAAAAGCGGGAAGACAAGGGCGTCTATGATCTCATGGAACACCCCTGCCAAACCTGAAGAACCGAGCCCGGCCATCAGACTGCGGCGGCCACCGGCCTGTCAGTCAGTATGCGATCAGGTGAACACGGCTTCATACTGAATACCGGCTTCCTTCTGCGCGACCGGAACCAGAAACACGTCCTGCTCGCCGAAATCCGGCCGATAGAGCCTGTAGATGGATTGCTCCAGCAATGGCTCCTGCGGACCTTGCCACAACGTGGAAAAAGCCCCTCCCTGCCGCTCGCCGGAGCCCATCAATTTGACCTCCACGAGCGACAACTGGATATCAGCCGGAACCGACCTGACCTCGAACACCTGATCCAGCAGCTTTTCAAAGTCGTGAAGGGTCAGTGTTTTCAAGTCGGTCATCAATTTCTCCAAACCATCTGTCCAAATGTCCCGGCGTCGACGCGGGGGACGAGCAATTGGAAAGTTGTAGTTCAAACTTCCGACAACCGTAAAGGGGCGATTGCAAAACCTGCTGCAAACCTTTTGAGAACAAGGGCGAAGCCCCTCTTTCAAGTCGTGCATTCCTCCTGCATTGGAGCAACGCAGGAGGGATGACATCTTCTTTCAAAAGCCGATTTCCGGATCAGCAAGGCACCAGCCCGCCTCCGGTCCGGCGTCGAACCGTTCAGTGATCGACGGAGCTTTCCTCACCAAGCCTTTTCGCCAGCCGGCGCAGAACGGCCTTGTTGCGGCTGGTAACCGTCGAGCGTTTCCAGCCATATTTTTCGCAGATCCGGGAGAACTTGCCGCCGCCCGCCTTGCACATCACTTCGAACTGCAGGGCGCGGCGTGCATCCGGGTCCTCGATCAGGGAGAACCAGGTGATCGCCTCTTCAGCCCGGCTGATCGCCCGGGGCGGGTAGGTCCGCCGGCGCCGGGCGATCTTGCCCTGGCATTCGGGCCAGCTGGCCAGGACCGCTCGAGGTCCGTCACCCTTGCCGGTCACCGCAATCACTTCGACAGCCTCCGTCAACCGGGCCAGGATCTGGTCAGGTACGCTTGTTTCCATATCGTCTCTCTTGAAACTGTAGTGGGCACAGAAACGCGCGGCCGCTCAAACAGCCCCACGGCAGCAAAGATGCAGGCCTGAGGCGATTATTTGCCCTGGCCCTCACGCTCTTTCTGGTAGCCCTCTTCCCACAAACCGAAGTAATCGGCCTTGGGCGGATAAGGATTGTCCTCACGGGACTTGCCTTCCCGGCACGCGGTCGCTCCGCGTTCAAAGGCAAAAATCTGAGCCTTCGTCAGGTAACCGTTCATGTTCAAAACCCCCTCTCTCAAAATACCGGTGAAAGATCCGTCTGGCGCCGGCTCCCGCGAGCGCGGCAAGCCAAGCGTGCAATCCCTGAGCGACTCAATACAGCCGATGATTGACGGCCGCAGTGTAATCAACCGACACCAACTGACAATAGTACTCATGCAGCGATCCCCTCCCGGCCCGTTTCCAGGAGTTTGTCAAGTTCGTAAGAGAGCAGAACAGCGAGCGTAAGGGTGGGAGCGGACGGGTTTATTTGCCTTGCACTGCCAAGCAACGCCTCCAGATCGATCCTGTCGAACTGGTCCAGAAAACCTCGCCGTTCCACCCAGTCCGGCTTGTTCAGGACAAGCCAGGAAACGGCAGTAAAGCATGGCGCTGACCAGTTCCCCCGGTTCTCCGCGGTGTTGATCAGACCGAAGACGAGGCGCAGATGTTCCGCCCCGTGTTTCGTCAGCAGGGTCTGGCAAGTTCTGCGAGCCTTCGACTGGTGCCGCCCATGCACCCGTCTGGTGTGGCTGATGAAATGAACGCCATACTCGGCAGCGATCCTGTCGACCAGTCCTCCCGAAGCCATCAGACCCGACCTTTCTTTTCCACAGCGATACCTTGCACCGCTGCAAAAGCCGCTTCTGCCTTTTCCCTGGCCGTACGCGGCAAATGTTCGCTATTTGTTCTTTTTGCGAAAGGTGCTTGCCTCATGTGCTGTCTGCTCCCGACAACACCCGGATTGCCCTTCGGGCTGGAACTGCCGCGCACTTCCCTGCCCTGCTTCAGGTTCCGCAACTCCAGAGTCAGCAACCTGTTGCGCGCCTTTTCCAGCGCGAACTCGTCTTCCAGGCGGGCACTCGGTCTTTCCGCCCTGATCCTCAGATGCGCGACCTTTGCCTGCGCTTCCTCAATTTCGTCCTTCAGGTCCCTCATCGGCCGGTCTCCTCTGCCATTTGTCGAAGGATTGTCTGAACTTCCATCGTCACTCCCACGCATTCACTTGATGACTCAAATTTCGTACGCTTAATGCGTACACATATCAACTGGACTCCGTACGTTTTTACTGCTAATACGTATGCATCTTACGTGACCTGGTGACCGAATTATGGATATGGACGAACAATCTGCAGTCTCCCGCCAGCTTGTGGAACTGAAGGACCGCAGTGGCCTGTCGATCCGCGCCATCGCACGGGCCATGGGTTATCAGAATGCCTCTTCCATCCAGCGCTACTTCAGCGCCGACTACCTGAAACCTGCACTGCCGTCGGATTTCGTGGCGAAGCTTCTTCCTGTCCTCCTGGGCAAGGGCGAGCAACCGATCACCCGGGAAGATATTCTTGCGCTCGCCCCCGATTCCATCACCGATCTGGATGCCTCCAGTGCACCGTCAAGAGCCGCCACGCCTCTGGAGGTCAAAGGCCAGGTGGCTGCCGGCCTCTGGATGGAGTCCGGATTGTTCGAGACGGATGCCACCAAGAAAACCAGTTTCGCGGGAGACCTTCGCTTTCCGAGCGAAAGCCAATATCTTTTGCAAATCAACGGCGAAAGCCTCAACCGGATTGCCTGGAGTGGCGATTTGATCCTGTGCGTCGACTACCTGGAAGCAGGCATTGAGATCAAGTCGGGAGACCTTGCCGTCGTGGAGCGGACCAGAGACGGCGGCCATACCATCGAACGCACTGCCAAGCGGATCATCCGCCGGAACGGCCAGATAGAACTGCAACCGGAATCCAATGATCCGCGCTTTCAGGAGCCGGTCATCTTCAACGAGCACGATGAAGAGGCAACGGAAGTCCGCATCATAGCCAAGGTATTGAGCGTCATCCGGCAGGTCGTCTAGCACCGCCGCCCCTGCCTCCACTTCTTCTCAGGCCGGAACACGGCCCGCCCCCTCGCGCATTTCGCGTGACCGGACCACCGCGACCGATCACGTCTGGACGCGGCGCCAACACTTCAGGGCAGTCATACGCTTTTGTCATATAGCCGGTTGAAGAAGAATTGACATGTACGCAAATTGCGTATACACTTTCAACGTATTTTAGATGGAGGCTTTTTTGGCTTTGAACCTCGACATGTCGTTCTATTCAGTGATTTGCGAACTCGAAAACTGCTTCTACACACCGGAAACCGATCTGGCAGACATGAGCCTGCACAGGATCATCGAGGATCTTCAGGCCGGGCAACTCGAGAAGGTTCAGGCGGTTCTGGAATACAATCCCGCGGAAGGCTGGTGCAACGACATCACCAGCGCGGTCCTGTCCGCCGCCTTCCCCGAGATCGGGGAAGACGAGGAGGAAACCGCGGAAAACTGGTCGGACTATCGAACCGAACGTCTGACCGCCCGGCTTGCCGGTGTCACCGCCAGGGTTGCGGCCTGAGGTTTGGTCTGCCTCACAAGGGCGAGATAAGCAGCCATTTTTAAGCCTGACAGATAGCAGACACGTGAAAGAACTCCTTAGTCGGGTGTTCAAGGCAACCGGCCAAAAAGACGGAGAGCGATTATTCAGACGGGGTCTTTGATGGATTGTCCGGAAGCTGCCTTCCCCAAACGCCGTTCAACCTTCATCAGAAGGATCAGGCTGGCCGTCAGCAACAGTGCCCCATTGAAGGGATGATACGCGATCAACTCCGGCTCGGCACCGGCCGAAAGCGCGATCTGAAACAGGTAAAGCAAGCCTGTCAGGCTCGCCCACCAGCCAAAGCGCCCGAGCCGGGATACCAACAGGCTCCCTCCAAGCAGAATACCGGGAAACACCGCCAGGATGAGACCCGAAACTTCATGCAAGGCCCACAGGCTGTCATCGCGAAACAAAGACAGCCCCGCCGTCAGGAACTGGAAGAGAATCCCGCACGGCAAGGCACGTGCGCTGATGGAATACCACCAGGGGACGCTGCTTTTGAGGCTATCAAATCTCTTGTAAGCCATGATCCGTTTCACGCGGCCTCCCTTGCCGGGGTCTTCTCGATCCAGGTCGACAACGCGCGGGCATAATCGGCTCCAGCTTGCTTCAATTCGTCAGGCCCAAGCTTGTCGGCCCTGTAGAGTAAAAAGGGCTCGTACCAAACCAGACCGCAGCGATGCGCGGTCGCCTTCAACGGTGCGAACAGGCTGTCCATGGAAAAGAGATTGGCACCACCCGGCTGGTAGGCCTCCCGAACGTTGCCTGCGGTCGCCGCAAGCATAAATGGCCTGCCTTCCAGTCTCAGTCCCTCTTCCTCATAGGCGATGTAGAACATCCGCGTCAGAACTGCGTCCTCCCAGGCTTTCAGAAGCGGCGGAGTGGAATACCACTGCACGGGAAACTGCAGAACGATCCGCTCCGCCTCCAGAAGCCGGGCCGCTTCTCCTTCAGCGTCACGAAAGAGATCCAGCCCCTGCGGAAAAACGGCTTGCATATCAACAACATCAACGTCATCGAGGTCGGCCGCTGCTGACGCCAGAGCCGCATTTGCCCTGGAGCGTTTCATGTTCGGATGAAACAGAAGTACGAGTGTCTTGCCCATTTTCTTTCCTCTTGTTGAACCCAACGGACAATGAGAGAGGAACGAAAATCGATCCAATCGATAATTGATCTATGATATTATTGATTTCATGAATTTACGTTCTGTCGATCTCAACCTCCTTGTCGCTCTTGATGCGCTGCTGGACGAAGCACACGTCAGCCGCGCTGCCAGCCGGATAGGTCTGTCCCAACCAGCCATGTCTGCTGCCTTGCAGCGCTGCCGGCACCTGTTCGCGGACGAGCTGCTGGAGCGCGGGCACGGCACCATGCGCCTGACCCCAAAGGCGGTGTCCATGCGCGCGCCGTTAAAGTCGTTGTTGGCAGGAGTAGATGACCTCCTGACACCGAAGACCATTCCGCTGAAGGACATACGCCAGACCTTGCGCATAATCATGACCGACTTTCCGGCGCTCTATGTCATCGGCTCACTGCAAAGGCAGCTTCAGGCAACCGCACCTGGTATCGATCTGGTCCTCCAGCCCTGGCGTGGTGCTCCGGCGGCACGGACCGCCCTTCTCGATGGAAACACCGATATCGCGGTCTCGGTGTTTCCAGGAGAGGATGAAGAGCTCCACCGGGAAGAGCTTTTTGATGAAAGTTACCGCGTTGCGATGCGACAGGAACATCCTGCGGCAAGCAACTTCGATCTCGATAGCTGGTTGGCTTTTCCGCATGTACTTGTCTCCGGCAAGGGAGACATCAGGACACCGCTCGACGGCGAGCTGGCGCGCATTGGTCGCACGCGCCGGGTAGGTCTAGTGGTGCCATCTTTCCAGATGGTGCCCGATCTCCTGCGCGGATCGGACATGATTGCCATGCTACCCTCACGCATTCTTCCCTTCGCAGGCGATCTGATCTCGTTCGCGCCACCGATCCCCGTTTCAGGGTTTCCCCTGCACCTGGCCTGGCACCGGCGTCGCGCCAACGACACCGGCTTGCAGCATGTCGCAAAGCTTCTTGTCGATCTTTTGGGCGATGCTTCCGCCAACTAAACGGAGCGGCTTGCCCTACACGGACAATGTCTGCCGCGCCCTGGAGAGCCGGCTTTTCACTGTCCCGACGGCCACACCCGTCTGCTTGGCAATTTGCCCGGTGGACAGGCCCGAAAACACCCGCAATTCGAGAGCATCCCTGTCTTCCGGTCGAAGTCCGGCGATGCCCCTGGCAACGTCTTCCAGCTCCAGATGCTTTTCCTGAGCGGGCGCTGCCTGGGTTTCCTGAAGCCAGTCCTCGATGGGCAGGTGGTCACCGCGCCGGGCAAGCCATTTGCGTTCGTCGCGATAGGCATTACGGGCAATCGTGAACAGCCAGCGGCGCAGTTGCGTACCGCAGTGGAAGCTGGCGTGATGCCGCAGCGCCTTTTCCAGCGACGTCTGCATCAGATCATCACCGGCTTCAGGGTTTCGCGTAAGAGAACGGGCGTATCTGCGCAAATGCGGGATTTCGCTCTGAAGGTCTCTGGTGAAGTCGTCCTTGGTGCAGGCCATCGTGACATTCCTGTTCTGCTGTTTCTGGACGAGATGTAAGACGTGACGGTGTTGGCAGAAGCGCGCTCAAGACCTTGTCATCGCGGTTTGAAAAACAGATACAAAACGGCCTCTCCGGCTCCCGCGCCTTTCACGGGTCGGTGACCCGGGCACCGCTTGCCGAATGACTTTGATGAACGCGTGCGTGGTGTGGAAACACGCGCCTCGCAAGGCCTGGCCTCTCTCACAGGGCCTCATGTTTTTGTGTTGATGTTATTACCGCCACCGCCGCAACCGATCAGCATTCGTGTCGTTGTTCCCGGCATGAACAGCCTGCGGAGCAAACAGGGCTCTGCAGTCATTCATGAGTTTAAACAGACACATGGAGCAAGATCATGCGTACTTCCAAGAAAATTCTGTCGACCCTGCTGACCGCAGCCTTTGTATCCGGTGCGCTGGCCGGCAACGCCTTCGCCATCGACCCGGACGACACCCGCGGCGATCTCAATGGCGACAAGCCTGTTTCCGTCCGCATCCAGCAGACCGTCAATGCAAAGGCTCTGGCTGAAGCGCGCAGTGGCAATCTGCTGATCCTGCCGGTTGTCGGCAGTTACAATGGCGAAGAACGGCTGACAATTGCCCAGCAGCAGGTTGCCGATGCAAGGGCACATGGTGCCAGGGCGAAGAAGCCGCTGCATATCCTGCCTTTCCAGGGCGACTGGAACGGTACCGCAAAAGCCGGTTTCCCGCACAAGTAAGGACTTTTCAAACCTTCCAAGAAAGGGCCGCGCGTTTAGCGCGGCCTTTCTCGTTTATCGGCCGGGACTATCTGCTTCGCCGGTGCTCACGTGGCGACTGGCCGAATTCCTGCCGGTAGGCTCGGGTCATTGCACTCGCGTTGCGATAGCCGCAACGCTCTGCAATTTCCGCAATCCCCAGCATGGTCAATTCCACAAGCCGGCGCGCCTCGCGCAGGCGGATCGCCTTGTAGACCCCCAGTGGCGTCATCGACATTTCCCGCTGGAACCGGTGCTCAAGGGTACGCTGGTCCACCTTCAGCTGCCGGGCAAGATTTTCAATCGGCATCGGTGCCTCGATGGTTCTCCGCATCAGCGCAGTCGCGCTGCGCACCAGGGCATCCGCCGACAAACGCTTGTGCGGATCGTGCATGTCCAGCTTGTCGCCATACATGAACAGGGCCGCCACCTCGAGCGCGAACATCGGGCTATGATGCCGCTTGATCAGTTCCAGCGCCAGTTCGAACGTTGTCGACGCCCCGCCGCAGGTACAGATGTTGCCATCAAGCACAAAACGGTCCTCCACTGCATCGACATCCGGAAATCTTTCGGCAAATCCCGTCAGTTCATCCCAGTGGATCGTTGCCTTGCGTCCCTCCAGCAAACCGGCGGCCGCCAACAGCCATGCGCCGGTATCCATGCCGACCAACGTGCCGAACCGTTGCCTTGCGGCCTTCAAGGCGCGCACGGTTGACGGACCTGCAAAGGCCTCGAAACCGTAGCTCGGCATGATAAAGAGATAATCGCCACCAGGCTTTGCCTCCGACCAGGCAGACGTCGCCACCGGCAGACCGCTGGATGACGTGACGGTCCCTCCGGCAAGGCTCACATGCTGCCAGGAATAGAGCTGCTTTCGGGCGATCGTATTCGCTGCCCGGAACGGCTCGATCGCATTCGCCAGGCAGTGGTTCGAAAAGCTTTCGAACAACAGCACGCAGATTTTTCGAACCGAATTCGATTTTTGTGAAATCGGCATGATTTCAAACCAAAATTGCACAATGGGGCAAGCCCGTTTGTCTCACTCTCGTCGGCCTGAGGCAAGAGGAGATTCCGATGCATTTTGGGCTGAGCGAAGAACAGGAGATGATCGTCTCCACGGTCCGGTCCTTCGTTGAAAACGAGATTTACCCGCATGAAGAACTTGTCGAGAAGACGGGCCAGGTTCCCGCCGAACTCGGCGAGGAGATCAAGCGCAAATGTATCGATCTCGGCTTCTACGCCTGTAACTTCCCGGAAGAAGTGGGCGGCGCGGGCCTCAGCCATCTTGATTTCACCCTGGTGGAACGGGAACTGGGGCGCGGATCGATGGCGCTGAACCACTTTTTCGGTCGCCCCCAGAACATCCTGATGGCCTGCAAGGGCGAGCAGATCGAGCGCTACCTTCTGCCGGCCGTGCGCGGCGAGAAGATGGATGCGCTGGCCATGACAGAACCCGACGCCGGCTCGGATGTGCGCGGCATGAAATGCCAGGCAGTGCGCGACGGCGGCGACTGGGTGGTCTCCGGCTCCAAGCATTTCATCTCCGGCGCCGAACACGCGGATTTCTTCATCGTGTTTGTGGCGACCGGCGTTGACGAAACACCAAAAGGCCCCAAGAAGCGCATCACCTGTTTTCTGGTCGACCGGGGCACACCCGGCTTCGAGGTGCGTGACGGCTATCGCTCCGTCAGCCACCGGGGCTACAAGAACTGTATTCTTTACTTCGACAATTGCCGCCTGCCGGACAGCCAGGTCCTTGGTGAGGTCGACGGTGGCTTCGAGGTGATGAACGAATGGCTTTATGCCACCCGCCTGACGGTTGCCACCATGAGCGTTGGCCGCGCCCGCCGCTGTTTCGACTATGCGGTGAACTATGCCGCCGAGCGCAAGCAGTTCGGCCAGGCGATCGCCAAGTTCCAGGGCGTCAGCTTCCAGGTCGCCGACATGATCACCGAAATCGATGCTGCCGACTGGCTGACGCTTGCCGGAGCCTGGCGTCTCGACCAGGGGTTGCCCGCCAACCGCGAGATTGCGAGTGCCAAGGTTTACGCGACCGAAATGCTGGCGCGCGTCACCGACACGACGCTGCAGATCTTCGGTGGCATGGGTCTGATGGACGACTTCCCCATCGAACGCTTCTGGCGCGACGCCCGCGTGGAACGGATCTGGGATGGCACCAGCGAGATCCAGCGCCACATCATCAGCCGCGACATCTTCCGCCCGCTCGGAGCCTGATCCATGCGCTCACTCGAACGCTTGCTCCGGCCACGCACGGTCGCTGTTATCGGTGGCGGTTCCTGGTGCCGGAACGTGCTCAGGGAATGCCGCAAGGCCGGTTTTGAGGGTGATCTCTGGCCGATCCACCCAAGCCGTGAAGAGATCGACGGCTGCAGGGCCTATGCCACCGTGGAAGATCTTCCCACCGCCCCCGACGCGGTCTTTATCGGCGTCAACCGGTACGTGACGGTCGAGATTGTCCGCTCGCTCGCACGCCTCGGTGCCGGTGGCGCCATCTGCTTTGCCTCCGGTTTCAGCGAAGCAATTCGGGAGCTTGCCGACGGCGCGGATCTTCAGGCCGCCCTGATCGAGGCGGCAGGCGAGATGCCGATCCTCGGCCCCAACTGCTATGGCTTTCTCAACGCGCTCGACGGCGCGGCCCTGTGGCCGGATCAGCATGGCCTGACCCCGGTCGACCGCGGCGTTGCGATCATCGCGCAATCGTCCAACATCGCGCTGAACTTGACCATGCAGACACGCGGCCTGCCGATTGCCTATCTGATGACCGCCGGCAACCAGGCCCAGACGGGCCTGTCCGCCATTGGCAGCGCCCTCCTGGACGATGACCGGGTCACTGCCATCGGTCTGCACATCGAAGGGCTCGACGATCTTGCAGCCTTTGAAGGTTTCGCGCGCAAGGCGCACGCACTCGGCAAGCCGGTTGTGGCCGTCAAGGTCGGCAGATCCGAGGCAGCCCAAGCGGCAACTGTCTCCCATACGGCCGCCCTTGCCGGTAGCACGGCTGGGTCCGACGCGCTCTTCAACCGGCTGGGCATTGCCCGGGTCGGCAGCCTGACGGCCCTTCTGGAAACCCTGAAGCTGGTCCACGTCGCAGGCCCCTTGCCGAGCACCAACATCGTGTCCATGTCCTGCTCGGGTGGTGAAGCCAGCCTGATTGCCGACACCGCCGTCGGCCGCCGGATCACTTTCCCGCCACTCGTTCCCGCGCAAAGAACCGCGCTGTCAGAAGCCCTCGGCCCCAAGGTCGCTCTCGCCAATCCACTCGACTACCACACCTACATCTGGGGTGACGGCGAGGCCATGACCCGGTGCTACACTGCCATGATGCAGGCGGACATCGCCCTTGGCATCGTCATTCTCGATATTCCGAGAATGGATCGCTGTAACCCGGAAGACTGGTTGAAGGTGATCGAGCCGGTGGAAGCGGCGATGAAAGCTTCCGGCAAACCGATGGCGATCCTGAGTTCGCTCCCCGAAACCATGCCGGAAACCTTTGCAGCCGATTTGATGAAGCGTGGTCTCGTGCCTCTCTGCGGGCTGGACGATGCACTGACGGCCATTGAGGCGGCTGCCTTTCTGGCAAGACCACTTTCGCCGGAACCGATCCGGGTTCCACAGCCTGTCGCTGATCCCCGCCTTCTTTCCGAGCACGAGGCAAAAGCCTTGCTGAAAAAGCATGGCCTCAAGGTTCCCGCGAGCACTTTTGCAGATGGACCGGAAGCGGCTGCCCAGGCTGCCGAAGACATCGGATACCCGGTGGTGCTGAAGGGCACCGGCATTGCCCACAAGACCGAAGCCGGAGCAGTCGCGCTCAATCTGCAATCGGCTTGCGAGGTTCACTCCGCCGCAAGCGGGATGCCGACCTCGTCGTTTCTGGTGGAAGAGATGATCATTGCCAGCCTTGGCGAACTGCTTGTCGGCATTGTGCGGGATCCGGCTCACGGCTACGTCCTGACGCTCGCAGCAGGCGGCATCCTGACCGAACTTCTGGAAGACAGCACTTCGCTGATCGTTCCGGCAGGCGAGGACGAGATCAAGAAGGCCCTTGAAAATCTGAAGATCGGCCGTGTCCTGAGCGGATATCGCGGCAAGCCGCCTTGCGATCTGGAAGCGATTGTTGAAGCTGTGCAGGCAGTACAGAGCTTTGTTCTGTCGGCACCGGTCGAAGAAGTAGAAATCAACCCGTTGCTCTGCGGTGCGGACTATGCCGTCGCCGCCGATGCACTGGTAAGAATGGGAGGGAACTGATGGAAAGCCCCATCAAGACCGAAAGACGCGGCCACATACTGGCTGTCACGCTCGACCGGCCAAAGGCCAACGCCATTGACCTGATGACCAGCCGGATCATGGGAGACGTCTTCACCGACTTCCGGGACGATCCGGACCTGCGTGTTGCCATCGTGACCGGTGCCGGGGAAAAATTCTTCTGCCCCGGCTGGGACCTGAAGGCGGCCGCCGGAGGCGATGCCGTCGATGGAGATTACGGCAAGGGCGGCTTCGGCGGCCTGCAGGAACTGCGCGGCCTGAACAAGCCGGTCATAGCTGCCGTCAACGGCATTTGCTGTGGCGGCGGGCTCGAGCTTGCCCTGTCTGCCGATATTATCCTGGCGGCGGAGCACGCCTCCTTCGCCCTGCCGGAAATCCGCTCAGGCACCGTGGCCGATGCCGCCAGCATCAAGCTGCCGAAGCGCATTCCCTATCACATCGCCATGGAAATGCTGCTGACAGGCCGATGGATCGAAGCAGAGGAAGCCGCCCGCTGGGGCCTGATCAACCACATCTATCCTGGAAAGGACCTGATGGCGGAAGCCTGGAAACTGGCCGAGCTGCTCGCTTCCGGTCCTCCGCTTGTCTATGCGGCGCTGAAGGAAATCGTGCGCGAGGCAGAAGACATGAAATTCCAGGACGCGCTCAACCGCATCACCGGAAGCCAGTTCGAAACGGTCGAAAAGCTCTATCGCTCTGAAGACCAGAAGGAAGGCGCCCGCGCCTTTGCCGAAAAGCGAGACCCGGTCTGGAAGGGCCGCTAGATCATCCAGCTTCGGCATGAACGCCAACAAGATGACCTGACACGTTAAAAACAATCAGTTTCCGGCAGTTCAATCGGTTCCGGTTGAACTGTCGCTGATCCAGGAGAACCAAATGCCATTGACCATGAACCGCGAAGTCTTCATCACCTGCGCCGTCACCGGGTCGGGCGGTACCCAGGACAAGTCTCCACATGTGCCGCGCAGCCCGAAGCAGATCGCCGACAGCGCCATCGATGCCGCCAAGGCGGGGGCCGCCGTCGTCCATTGCCACGTGCGCGATCCGGAAACCGGCACTCCCTCCCGCCGGCTCGACCTCTACCGGGAAGTCACGGATCTCATCCGCGCCGCCGATGTGGATGTGGTGCTGAACCTCACCGCAGGCATGGGCGGCGACATCGTGTTCGGGTCCACAGAAAGCCCGTTGCCGCTGGTTGAAAAGGGAACCGACATGGTCGGCGCAACGGAGCGCATGGCCCATATCCGCGAGTGCCTGCCTGAAATCTGCACGCTCGACTGCGGCACCATGAATTTCGCCGAAGCCGACTATGTCATGACCAACACCCCCGGCATGCTGCGCGCCATGGGGGCCATGATGACCGAACTGGGCGTGAAGCCGGAAATCGAAGCCTTCGACACCGGCCACCTCTGGTTTGCAAAGCAGCTCGTCAAGGAAGGCACGCTTGCTTCTCCGGCATTGGTGCAGCTCTGCATGGGTGTGCCCTGGGGCGCGCCGAACGACCTCAACACCTTCATGGCCATGGTCAACGCCATTCCGGATGACTGGGCCTGGTCGGCCTTCAGCCTCGGCCGAGATCAGATGCCCTATGTGGCGGCCTCCATCCTGGCCGGCGGCAACGTCCGTGTTGGCCTTGAGGACAACATCTTCCTCGAAAAAGGCGTGCTTGCCACCAATGCACAGCTGGTCGAGAAGGCCGTCGGCGTTGTCGAAGGCATGGGCGCCAAGATCATCGGCCCGCAGGCCGTTCGTGAAAAGCTTGGCCTGACCAAACGCGCGCCGGTGAGCGCCTGACATGAGCCGCAGGGTCCTCGTCACGGCCGGAGCGTCCGGGATCGGCCGCGCCATTGCGGAACGGTTCCTGGCGGACGGAGACGAAGTCGCGATCTGTGATGCGGATCCTGCAGCCGTTTCCGCATTCTCGCAAGCCAATGGCAAGGCGATCGCTGCTGTTGCCGATGTCACCAGCGAAGCGGAAATGTCCGCGTTCCTGAACGACCTTGAACACCGCTGGAAAGGCATCGACGTGGTCTGCGCCAATGCCGGCACGGGCGGCCCTGCAGGGGCGATCGAGACGCTGGACTTCGCGGAGTGGCAACGCTGCGTCGCGACCAATCTCCACGGAGCCTTCCTGACCTGCCGCTGGGCGGCCAGAGTGCTGAAAGCTCAGGGGCACGGTCTGATCACGCTCACCTCGTCGACCGCCGGACTTTACGGCTACCCGTTCCGCTCGCCATACGCCTCCGCAAAATGGGCGATTGTCGGCCTCACCAAGACGCTCGCAATGGAGCTCGGCCCCCACGGCATTCGCGTCAACGCGGTCTGCCCGGGCGCGGTGGAAGGGGAGCGGATGGATAGGGTCGTCGCGATGGAAGCCAGAGCGCGCGGCGAGACCGAAGAGGCCATTCGAGAAAGCTACGTCAAGGGTGTTTCACTCAAGACCTGGGTCACCGCCCAGGATGTGGCAAACACCATTCACTTTCTGGCGTCCGAAGCAGGCGCCCGCATTTCAGGACAGATCCTGGCCATCGACGGCCACACGGAGACACTTGCACCATGACCCAAAAAGCATGCATCGTCGGCGGCGGCGTGATCGGTGGCGGCTGGGCCGCCCGTTTCCTTTTGAACGGTTGGGACGTTGCCGTCTTCGACCCCGACCCGGAAGCCGAACGCAAGATCGGCGAAGTCATCGACAATGCGCGCCGCAGCCTGCCCGCGCTCTATGACAAGCGCCTGCCGGACGAAGGCAAATTGTCGTTCCATTCAGATCTTGCCGAGGCAGCCGCTGGTGCTGACTGGGTGCAGGAAAGCGTTCCCGAACGCCTCGACCTCAAGCACAAGGTCCTGGGCAGCCTGACGGAGCTCGCGCCCAAGACCGCCGTCATCGGCTCGTCGACATCCGGCTTCAAGCCGTCCGAACTGACCAGCGAAGGCGCGCGCGCCGTCGTCGCCCACCCGTTCAACCCGGTCTATCTGTTGCCGTTGGTGGAACTTGTCGGTGATGCGGCCGAAACCGCTCGCGCGGCCGAGGTCCTGCGCAGTGTAGGCATGTTCCCGCTTCATGTCCGCAAGGAGATCGACGCCCACATTGCCGACCGGTTCCTGGAAGCTGTCTGGCGCGAGGCGCTCTGGCTGGTGAAGGACGGCATTGCCACGACCGAAGAAATCGACGAGGCAATCCGCATGGGCTTCGGTCTGCGCTGGGCGCAGATGGGCCTTTTTGAGACCTATCGTATCGCCGGCGGGGAAGCCGGCATGAAGCACTTCATGGCCCAGTTCGGTCCATGCCTCTCCTGGCCCTGGACCAAACTGATGGACGTGCCGGAATTCACCGACGAGCTGGTCGACCTGATCGCCGGTCAGTCCGATGCCCAGTCCGGCCATCGCTCCATCCGCGAGCTGGAACGCCTGCGCGACGACAATCTCGTCGGCATGATGCGAGCACTGAAGAAAAGCGGCAGCGGTGCAGGCGGCGTTCTCAATACCCATGAACGGGCTTTGGCGGCACCGGCGGAGGCTGAACTGCCGATCACGGGAGACCGCCAGATCCCGCAGAGCTGGACCGACTACAACGGCCACATGAACGAGGCGCACTACCTGGAAGCAGGTGCTGCCGCAACCGACCGGTTCATGGAGCTGATCGGCGCGGATGCCGACTATATCGCGTCCGGCAAGAGCTATTTCACCGTTGAAAATCACCTGCGCTATCTGGACGAGCTTCTGGCGGGCGAACGCCTGACGGTCACGACCCAGGTGCTCCAGGGGGAAGGCAAGAAGATGCAGCTGTTTCACTTCCTGAAAAACGCTGACGGCAAACTTGCCGCGACCATGGAAACCCTTCTGCTCCATGTCGATCTCAACACCCGCGCCAGTTCCCTGCCGGGAGCGGAAGTCGGCGAAAAGCTCAAGGCCTTCGCCGACGCCCACAAGGCCCTGCCTTTTCCGGAAGGTGCCGGCCGCTTCGTCGGACAGAAGGCAGTCTGATCAGACACCGTCCGCGGTCAACGGAACCGCGGACGGGCCTGTTTTGTTGGGCGGTCCTACTGGATGGTCCTATTGGGCCGGCTGAACCATGAACCCGGCCACGATACCTTCGGCATCTGAATAGACACCCGGCCGCGCGAACAGATCGCATCTTCCAGACCCGGCAGACCAGTTGAACCCGAGGCAGGTGCGTTCCGTGCAGAGCGTCTCGCACTGGCCGGCCGATCCCGCCTGCAGGCTTTCATCCGGCTGTCCGGGAAAGCCCTTGTTCTGTTTGGTAAACGTCTGGACAGGCACGCTCAGATTGGGTTTGAGAGACCCGGCGGCAGCCCGCTGCACATAGGTGTCGGCCTTGGAAAGAAGATAGAGCCTGCCATTGCTGTCACCGACGGACTTTTGAATGCAGATCCGGTTCCACCGGTCGTGGGTCACGGCATCACAGCCGCTTCTGGCACGACAGGACGAGATACAGTCCTCCGCGCTCATGTTGCGGAGCACACCATCCGGCAGATCTCCGCCATAAAGATCATAGCCGCTCAGGCGAACGAAACCGCCCTCGCCTGACGCAGCAGGTGCAGACGCGGGCGCATTGTCATTCTGCCCCGCAACGTTTCTTTCTGCCTGTTGGTCAAGCTTCAGGGAAGCCGGCAGCAGATACCAGTAAGGCGCGGAAAATTCCTCGGCCTCCCCGTCACCGAAATCGTCACCAACGGAATACTGCTCGAAACGGACGCTGAGCGGGCTGTAATCGGTATCCCAGAACCGTTTCCAGTCGTCGGATATCCGGACCAAACAGCCAAGCGCCGAGAATTTGCTCGGAGTATCATAGTTGAAGACCTTGCCGATCAGGTCCTCTCCCCGCCTAGTCAGCACCACTTTCCGGTCGCCATCCGGATCACCGATCAGGATTTCGTCGTAGTATTGTGAACTGGTCGTATATCCCGGCCGACCATCCATCAGATTGGCCGCATAGGCGTTGTCGCAAATATTTGCGATTTCCCGTTCCGTAATCGAGGCTGGTGGTGTCAGTCCGGTGACGGTGATATTGGCCAGCACCGCATCGCCGATGCTCTCTATGTGAAACATGTTTTCGGGACGCGTGCCGAGGATCCGCTGATAGAGGAAATCCGTCATGGCTTCGACGTCGTGCTCTTCGCTCAGCTTGATATCGAAAAAGGATTCGGCAGCCTTCAGCGCAATCGCAAAGGCAGTCTGGACTTCGCTGGCAGGGTAACTGTTCTCGTTCGGCAGGTTGAGGCTGGGTGAATGGAAACCGAGCTTGCCCCCTGGACGCAGAGAGCGCATCTGAAAGCGGATCACGGCTGTCCCGATCCGCATGCTGCCGCCAAGGAAAGCCAGCGAACAGGCGGATTCGCACCGTTCTCCCGAACGCACCATGGTTGCGATATCCTGGTCCCAGATCGTGTCGAACAGCCGCTTTCCTTCGGCAAAGCTGCCCCCGGGGCTATCGAGACACAGCGTGATGCCTTGCGAGTTGATCGGCAGAACCTTGAGCTTTTCCGCATCACCCGAGACGATCTGACCCCGCAAATGATAGTCGCAACCTTCCGCGTTCGACGGAAACACATCGGCCGCTTTCGCCACCGTTGCGGCAAGACAGAACAGGATAAACACCAGGCATCTCGAAATCATGGGCACTCCTTCTCCAGGCAATCCGTTTAAATAGTTTTGGCAGGGCTGATCGGGCGCCCGAAAAAGCCGGGGCCTCAGGTCGACCGGTACGGCCGGTCCGGGAATGAAATCGTCATCTCGAAATCGTTTTTTCAAAGCAGGCGACGAAGCAGCAATAGACCAAATATCGAAACGTGTCTTCAACCCGCTGGTTGCGGTGACCGGCCCGCTTTCAGGTACCTCACCAGACGCGCGATTGGGGTATCGACCCCATACTGACACCCCGCTCGTTCTGGCACCTTTCTCTCATCGAAAGATCGATACCTCCTCCGAAAGGAGATTATTCAAGAGAAAGGAATTGACCAATGAAAGCCCTTGCCAAAACCGCAGCAGCCGCCACCGTTCTCGCCATTGCAGGCGTTGCCTCCCTCGGAGCCGTGACCCCGGCAGCCGCCCTGTTCGACATCTGCAAGAAGGTCAACATCACGGTGAAAAACAACACCGGCCAGCCGATCCAGCTTTACGATCTCGATTACCGTGACCTCGGTTCCAACCGCTGGCGCTCGGAAAACATTTCCAACCGCGTCATCGCCCACGGTGGCACCTACAAGGTCACCCGGAACCTGGAAGGCGTGAACAACGCCAGCACCTTTGTCCGGGTCCAGTTCCGCAAGCTGAAATCCAACGGCCGCTGGAACCTGCTGAAAACCTGGTACGCGGACTCCAGCACCTCGGTCTGCCGCAAGGGCGCAAGCTACCGCATCGTGTTCCGGTAACACCCGGTAAACACACCAAGGCCGCGCCGTGAGGGCGCGGCTCTTGCCCGGCACATTACCCAACCTTTCCCCATCACCCCGACACCCGGACCTTTCCTCCGGGCGACGAAAAGGATTTGTCTCATGTTTGGCAAACACATGCCCAGAACCTTGCTGATCAGCTCCGCTTCGCTGATGACAATCGCCTTCGCCGGCATCGCCTCGCAAACCATCGATTGGCAGGAGCTCGGGAAAAAGCTCACAAGCCCGGCGGAAGAAGCCGGCCGGATGAACATCGCAGGTGAGCGAGACGATGATGCCTCGGTTTCGACAACCCAGCGCAGAAAACAGGAGGAAAGCCACTCCGTCATCGCGGACATCTCACGTCCGGCCGTAGCCCCCCAGCCTGCCCCGGCCCCGGCCCCGGCATTTCAGGACAGACTAATGATTGGCTCGGAGGCAACCACCGGCGGCCTGATGTCACTTTCCTCCGGCAGCGGCGGCTCTGCCCCGAGAAAGGTGGCTCAGCCAGAACCACCGGCAATGCCAACCGTTCAACCTGCAGACAGGGAACGGTTTGCATCCGCAGAAGTAAACCCGCTGAAACGCACGAGCGCGGAACCGGTATCGACCTTCTCCGTCGATGTCGACACCGCTTCCTATTCCTATGTCCGCAGCACGCTGTCCGGCGGCCGGTTGCCAAACCCGGATGCCGTGCGCGTGGAAGAAATGGTCAACTACTTCGATTACAGTTACCCCGTGCCCGAAAAGGGCGGTCACCCCTTCTCCACCAATGTTTCCGTGATCGACACCCCGTGGAACGAACACACCAGGCTGATGCAGGTCGGCATCCAGGGCTACAAGGTGCCGCTCGATGACCTTCCCCCGCAGAACCTCGTGTTCCTGATCGACACGTCCGGCTCCATGGCCGATGCCAACAAGCTGCCGCTGTTGCAGCAATCCTTCCGCCTGCTGCTGTCCACGCTCCGCGACGAGGACGAAGTGGCGATCGTCACATACGCCGGCAGCTCCGGTGTTCTGCTGGAGCCGACCAAGGTTACCGACAAGAGCCGGATCCTGGAAAAGATCAACGCGTTGACCTCCGGTGGCTCAACGGCAGGTCATGAAGGTCTGAAAGGAGCCTACGCTCTGGCCGAAACAATGACCGGCGACGGCGAGCAGACCAGGATAATCCTGGCCACCGACGGCGACTTCAATGTCGGCCTCTCCGACCCGGACAGCCTGAAACGCTATGTCACTGAACAGCGGGAAAACGGCACGGCGCTTTCCGTTCTCGGCTTCGGACGCGGCAATTACAACGATGAACTGATGCAGACCCTTGCGCAGAACGGACAGGGCGTTGCCGCCTACATCGACACGCTGTCCGAAGCCCGCAAGGTGCTGGTGGACCAGGTGGTCAGCTCCATCTCCATGATCGCCCAGGACGTCAAGATACAGGTTGAGTTCAACCCGGAGACCGTCGCCGAATACCGCCTGATCGGTTACGAAACCCGGGCGCTCAGAACAGAGGATTTCAGGAACGACAAGGTCGATGCCGGCGATATCGGCGCGGGCCACAACGTCACGGCCCTTTATGAAATCACCCCTGTCGGCTCGCCGGCGGAAAAGTTCTCGGACCTGCGCTACGGCCCCAAGGAGACGATCGAACCCGTTCGTGCTTCCTATTCGGGTGAACTCGCCTTCGTGAAGCTGCGCTACAAGCTGCCCGGAGACAAGGAAAGTACCCTGATCGAGACACCGGTCATGGCAGATACAAGCGGTATTCCGATGTCGGAAACCCTCTTTGCCGCGTCAGTTGCCGCCTTCGGGCAGAAGCTGAAAGGCACCGATCACCTGGGAGATTGGGATTTCAAGGCGATTGAAAAACTCGCCAGTGAAAACAGGGGTTCTGATCGCTTCGGCTACCGGTCTGAATTCCTGACCCTCGTCCGTCTCGCGGACGTCGCCGAGCGCTAGGTTCCCCCACAGCCCGCACAGAAACCGGCAGGCCCGCCTGCCGGTTTCCATTTGTTATTCTCCCCCTCAATTGACCGTCGTCCTGCGCCGTCACTTCATGCGCCATCCCTCCATTGGTCAGCCCTCCCATGGTCAACTCTCCCATGGTCACCCCTCCATTCGTCATCCCGGACGCAGCGCAGCGAAGATCCGGGACCGGGGAGCCGAGGGCCAGCGAAATGGGCACCCGAAAAACAAAAGAAGCCTGTGCCTCCCCGATCCCGGGTCTCGCGCTGCTCGCCCGGGATGACATTCGGGGAACTTCTCCCTCGTCATCCTGGCCAAGCGGAGCGCGAGCCGGGATCCACTCATTCTCAGAGTCCTGCGGACGACTGACAAATTCGAGAATAAATCTGGTGGCTGCGCGTTTGCGCTGTCGGGCCGGTTATCGGTCCCGCAACCAGTCCAGGGAAACTTGCGTCCCGTCTGCCTCGACCAGATCGAGACGGCTGGAGAGGATCAGCGACAGCGCACCCAGGTCGTTGGTCTTCCAGAGATAGATCGTATGGCGTGTTGGCTCGAAGCGGGCACAGGCCGTCGCGCCGACATCGGCAACATAGCGCGGCGGACCATCTCGCCGGATATCAAAGCCCTTGGCACCGCTGGCATCGTCCGGATTGGTCAGGCAGACCGTCACCAGCCGCGCGGAAATCGCATCATCGGCATCTGCGGCTTCCTCCAGTGGCACAGCTTCCTGCGCACGCCTTGCGGCGGACTTTTCGATGGCAGAGTTCAAGCCTTGGGCGTCCGCACCAGTGGCTTCCCGTTTTTGCGAATTTTGTTTCGGCGCTGCAGCCGGCGCAATCCGTTCCCTCTGGGGGGCAGTCCGGCCGATGGCCGGATCTAACTCCAGATCCATGCGGTCCGTCCAGGATGGGGCGTCGGAGGGTGCAGGAGCAAGCGCCGGTGACTGCGGCCGCGCTGGCGGCGGAGGGGCAATCTCGGCAGCAGCCCCCTCGCTGTCCATCAGCCGGTGCTCGGGCGCACGCATCTCGGCAGGTTCTACCGGTTCCGGAGCGGCTGACGGGGCGGCCTCCAGCGTAACCGGCGGTGCCGGCACCTCGCCTTTCTGAAAGCGGATCAGGTCGTTGCTGCCGCTTTCCAGGAATGTCGGCTCCGGCAAGCCGCTGGCCAGAACCGCGACAGTTGCGCAAGACATCAGCAAGCCTCCGATGAGAAGGCTTTTGGCAGATCTGCGCTGATGCTGATTTCTGACAGGCATGGGGCTCGTCGATATGTCTTTCAATTGGCGGGCTCAAGGTAACGGGTATTCACCCATCCGGACACCGAGCCCGAACGGATTTCACACCAGCTTCCCTCACAGCTCTCGGAAAGTTCCACATTACAGGTTCCCGCCGCAAGAGCGCCGGTAACGGCATGCCGTGTTCCGGGGCCCTGCCGTACATTCAGAACATCGTCCTGCGCAATGCTGACGCACATCAACCGACCGTCAGCGGCGCCGGAAGACCGGAACATGGCAGGTGGTGCTGCGGATGCGGTGCATATCCCGCCGACATTCACACCACGTGCGCACAAGGGTTTGACCTTCATCTCCAGAAGCTCCCATTCGCCCGTCGCCGTGTGAACAACGGTGCCCCTGTAATGCTCACCGGAAAGGCTGTCATCAAGATATCCCGTCATGACGATATCGACACTGTAGCCGCTGTCGGCCTTGCGCACCTTCAGGTCGAGCGCAGCATTGCCTTCGTCACTCTCCGGATGGCCTTGCAGAAACGGCATCAGCACATCCATGAAATTGGCGGCGACCGCCGTGCCGGGAGCAACACGGATCTCCCGAAAACCGTCATCCTGCGCCTGGACCGAGCCCGTGATCAGCATGCTGGCAACGGGTATCGCGGCAAGCGAGGCGGCTGAAAGTCTGAAATAGGGGCGCATGGCACAATCCTTTTGCGGGTCACTTGCAGCAGTAACGCATGGCGGCTGACTGTCGGCCATGGGGCCGATCCCCCATTCCGGCCAGAACAGGCATTCTCCGGTCAAAGTTCCCGCGATGGATCAATCATGCCTTCCTTCAGCGCCTTGGCCATCAGCTGCGGCACCGAATGCACGTTCAGCTTCTGCATCAGGCTGGTGCGGTGCTTGTCGACGGTCTTGACGCTGATACCGAGCCCTTCGGCAATTTCCTTGTTGGATCGCCCCGCGAGGATCAGGTTCAGCGTCTGCCGCTCCCGGTCCGTCAGAACCGGCGGCGCGGGCGTCTCTTCCAGGATCTTCAGAAACACGTCCGAAATATGCCGCTGTCCGCGCAGGATACCCGGCAGTTTCTGGTAGAACTCGGCATTGTCCGAGGCTTTCGAGAACAGGCCATCGACCCCGGCCTCGATGAGATCCGATATCAGCCCGACAGCGGAAATGCCTGTCAGCACGACCACCCTGGTTTCCTTCGACCAGCGCCTTGCCTCGATCAGCACTTCCACGCCGCCTGCCATCGGCATGGAGACATCCAGCAACAGGAGGTCTGGCCGCTGCTTGCGCACTTCGGCTATCGCGCTGAGGCCGTCGCCGGCTTCCGCCAGCACGTTGATCCCCTCCGGTTCGATCAGGCCCGGTTTTTCCAGAGCGTCGCGCAAACCCGAGCGAACGATTGCGTGATCGTCTGCAATGATGGCACTATATCTTTGATCTTTCACGGCTCTCGATCCAGCAGCTGCAGTCCTTCTATCTGACATGCCTTTGGGGAAATGACCAGAATTCTGCACCTGTGGGCCCTTCTGTTTTTCAGCCTTCTTGTGACCGGCATCGCCCGGGCAGAAACTGTGCGCCTCGAGCCCGGCCAGGGGATTGGCGACCTGAAGCCGCATCTGGTCTATGAGAGCGATCCGACAGCATCTCTTGCCGACATCCTGAACCGGTTCCGCTCCGGCAAATTCTCTCCGACCCTCAAGGCCTCTCTGCTAGAAAGCAACTATGCACCGGAAGCCTGGGCCGCTGTCGAGATCGTCAACGCAACACTGAACGATGGCCGTGCGCCGGACCCTTTCGTGCTGACGATCGACCTGCCGCTGGTCAGTGAACTGGATGCCTATGTCATCCGCGAAAGCGGCTTTACCGAAAGCCTGATCAGTTATTCGATTTTCGAACCCTTCGCACCGGAAGACCACTCGGTCACAAGGTTGCGCACGCCTGTCTTCGAGATTGCACCGCAAGAGCGGGTCACCCTTCTGGTCAATTTCAAGTTCGGGCCTTTCCAGTCCTTCAAGATGGCGCTGGAAACACCGGTGGAGCTTGAAGCCTCAGCCTTTGCGTCTGGCATCACCCATACGGCGTTCTACGCCTTCACGATCTCCTGCCTGATTTTCTTCTTTGGCTTTCATCTGGCCATGAAAAACTGGATCGGCATGCTCTACGCCGTCCAGTTCGGGCTCGGGCTTGCTTTCATCGCTTATATTGACGGCCTCTGGTTCCGGTTCTTCTTTCCCGACAGACCTGAACTCCAGTCTCCGACAGGCTTCTTCCTGCTGTTTTCCCTATCCGGCCTCGGCTTCGTCATTTCCGGCCGCTCTGTCGCCACCGCGGGCCGCGAGACAAGACTTTCCATCGGCCTGACAGCCCTTTCCGCCCTGTCGATAGCCGGTTTCGGGCTGTCTTTCTTTTCGCCCGGCACCTATGTCGCGTTTTTCGGCTATCTGCTGCTGGCGCTGATGTTCATTTCCGTTTTCCTGGCAGGCCGCAGCTGGCGACGCAGCGAAGGCGCGGCACATGTCAGCTCGGAACTGGTTTCAGCCTTTGGCACCGTGCTGGTCGTTGGGCTGATTGCCTTGATGGTCGTTGGCCTCGAGACTGAAATCCTGCCAGTTGCGAGCACGGTCAAGGGTATTTTCTCCTGCCTGCTGATTGCCACCATGACCGGGTTGACCGCCCATATCGTTGCCTTGCGCCACAAACACGCAAATGCCGTTCAGGCCGAAATCGCTGCCCTTGAAGCGGAAGCAAAGCGCAGTCGGGAGCTGCTCGTGGCCGAGCGCAATTACACGCGCGCCCGCGATCTGGCCAGCCTGCGACAGCGGCAACTGGCGACCGCTTCCCATGATCTGAAACAGCCGATCACTTCACTGAGGCTCAGCTTCGACCATCTTGCCGACCATATGGAACCGTCGGTTCGCCAACGTCTCGCAGAGGCATTCGACTACATGGAGGCCCTGTCGAATTCCTACCTGACGGAAACGGCACCGCGGAACGATGGCACAGAGACAGCCGAAAGCGCCGATCCAACCGGCGAAGAAGACCACACCCAGAAAGACATCGCCATCACCCGCGCAGAACCGGCGGAAACCGAGAGCTACGAACTTTCGCTTGTTCTCGACACGGTCCAGCAGATGTTTGGCGAGGAAGCGATCTCAAAAGGCCTGAAGTTGCGACGGGTTACATCAACCCGCAAGACCGCCGTGCCGCCCATGGTCCTGATGCGCATCGCCAGCAATCTGGTCTCCAACGCGGTCAAATACACCGAAAAAGGCAAGGTCCTGATTGGCGTCCGAAACCGTGGACAGGCACTGGAGCTTTGTGTGCTCGATACGGGACCAGGCCTGACCGAGACCGAACAGCAAACCTTCCTGAAGGCCTACGAAAAAGGCAGCACGTCCAGCGGACATGGCCTTGGTCTTTCGGTCTGTCACGACCTTGCGCGTGAACACGGGCTTGCGTTCACCTGCCAGTCTGTAAAAGGCAGGGGAACGCAATTCAGGCTGTCCTTGCCGGCCTCAAGTTGAGCAAAGCCGGCAGGGTCTCGCGTCAGACTGTGGCCCCGCGCGTGCCTGTTTCGTGGATTTCGATCAGGCTTGGGCCGGACAGGTCTGAAAACCGCTTCAGAGCGGTCCCGAGTTCCGACACGTCATCGAGACGCACGGACGGCAAACTATAGGCTTCGGCGATCTTGCCAAAATCGGGTGCTGATGGTGTCACGCCTTCCGGCTCAATCCCGCAATCCAGCATGTAGGTGCGGATTTCGCCATAACCGTCGTTGTTCCAGACCAGGAAAATCACCCTGGCTCCGCAATCCCTGGCAGAGCCGATTTCGGCAAGCGAAAACTGTAGCCCGCCATCACCCACAAGGCAGATCACAGGTGTGTCAGGTTCGCCGATGCTGGCACCTATCGCGGCCGGAGGGCCATATCCAAGTGCACCGAAACCTGTTGCCGCGTTGAACCAGCCGTGCGGCCGGCCTGCTTCAAAGGACAAGTTGCCGGAATAGATGACCTGCGTGCTGTCACCGACGATGATGCAGCCGGGCAACGTCTCGCGGATCGTCTCCAGAACGCCGATTTCCGCCTGCATCTTGGGGCTCAACCAGGTTGAAACCGCCTCTCGGCAAGTCTTGGCCCGTGCAGCACCCTCCGCCTCCGTACCGGGACCTTCAAGCAGCGGCAGAAGGTCGTCCAGCAACTGGTCAACACTGGAGAGGACCGGCAGCGCAGCCTCAGGACCCCGGGCAAGCTGGTCTGCATCGATGTCCACCCGCACCAGATCAGCTAGCTCCGGAAAGCCGCCATCGGCATACATGTCGTAATCCGTCTGGCCCATCTGCGTGCCGAGCGCTATCACCAGATCGGAGGCTGCAAGCAGGTCCCGGACGGCGGCAAGGCTCGGGCTGGCCGGAACGGAGAGCGGATGCCCCGCAAACATGCCCCGCGCATTGACCGTGGTGATCAGCGGCGCGTCAATCCGCTCCGCCAGCAATCGGATCTTGTCTGCGGCAGCAACGGAACCGCCACCGCACAGGATCGCCGGGCGCTGGGCCTTGCGACATTTTTCGGCAAGCTCTCGCACGTGTGCCTGAGCCGCCCGCGGGCCGCAGGCTTTTGATGCGCGCAGGTCTCCAACGGCAATCTTTTCCACCATCACATCGGTTGGAATTTCGATATGGACCGGCCCCGGACGCCGCGACTGCAGGATCGCGAAGGCACGGTCCATGACAGCCGGAAGGTCCGAGGGCTCCAGCAACGTGTGTGTCATCATCGCAAGCGGTGCCATCATGGCGCGCTGGTCCGGCAACTCGTGCAGCTTGCCCCGGCCATGGCCAAGGCTTGCGCGTACATTGACGCCCGAGATCACCAGCATCGGCACGGAATCCTGATAGGCCTGGGCCATCGCGGTAATCGTATTGGTCAGGCCCGGGCCGGTGATCACCAGCGCGACACCGGGTTTCCCGGTTACGCGGGCATATCCGTCCGCCATGAACCCGGCCCCCTGTTCGTGGCGCGGGGTGATGTGGCGGATTTCGGAGGCAGCCAGCCCCCGATAAAGCTCGACCGTGTGCACGCCGGGAATGCCGAAGACGGCTTCCACGCCATTGGCCTCAAGAATATCGATCAAAGCCTCACCGACCGTTTTGGTCACTACGCCCATTTGCGGTTCTCCTCGTCCTTGCCGAGACTGTCCGCAAAGGCCGCGATGCGGTCTGTTGCTTCGGAAAGCGTTTCATCGGCCACCGTCAACGACAACCGGATGAAATTCGTCGCCTGATCACCGAAGGAGGCCCCAGGCATGACCGCGACCTGCTTTTCCTCCAGCAGCCTTTCGGCAAAGGTGGCACCATCCAGTCCCGTTGCACTGACATCCACCAGCAGGAACATGCCAGCTTCCGGCATCATGGGCTTCAGGGCACCGTGTCCGGACAGATGCCCGATGATGAGCTTCGCCCGCCGCAGATAACTCTCCCGCATGCGCTCGGCAGTGTCGAAATCTCCGGCAATCGCCATGGCCGTCATGTCCGCGATGAACGGCTGTCCGCCGAAAAGCATGGTTTCGGAAACCGCCAGCAACCGCGTGCAGAATTCTTCCGGACCGATTGCCCAGCCGGACCGGAAGCCGGGGGCGGCGTGAGATTTGGAGATAGAGGACACCACGATAGTCCGGTCCGCCAGCGCCGGCTGGTCGAAGGGGGAAGCGAAACTTCCCTCGAAGATCAGCTTTTCATACACCTCGTCGCAGACCATCCAGAGGTCGTGCTTGATGCAAACCTCACCGATGGCGGCAATTTCCCCAGCCGTCAGCGTCGCCCCGGTCGGATTGTGCGGTGTATTGAGCAGGAGCACCCGGCTGTCCGGAGTGACTGCCTTTTCAAGATCTTCCGCCTGAAGGTGAAAACCCTTTTCAGGGCGGAGCGGCACCGGCACCATATGCGCGCCGGTCGCGGCAATAACGCCTTCGTAGGTGGCATATAGCGGATCACCTGCCAGAACGGCGTCGCCGGCCTCCACAAGGCCCAGCATCACCGCAAAAAGGGCAGTCTGCGTGCCTGGGAAACACAGGACGTTCTGCTCGTTCACGTCAGGCCGGCGCTTGCGATATTTTTCCGTCAATGCAGCAACGATACCCGGCTCGCCCCGGCCGTTGGAATAACGGATACGGCCGGCCCTCATCGCCCGGTTGGCTTCCTCGAACAAGGCTTCGTCGGGCAGGATGTCCGGCTCGCCGATCGTCAGCTCGATAACGGGAACGCCCGCAGCCGCCATTTCGCGCGCCTTGATGTGGACAGTCCATTTTCCCGAGCCCAGGTGGGCAAGGCGGTCGGTGATCGACGCATAACGCATAGTCGGTCTCTCAGTTAGAGTGTGGTTTGGCGGCAAGGCTTATTCCGCCAAGCAATGCCTCGACGGACCGGATGGCAACGCCCGGAAGGGGCGTTTCGGAAAAGAGGTGGCCCACCAGCGTGCCTTCGATCCACAGACCGTCGATCACGCCGTTGATCGCAATTGCCAGCTCCCGGCACCGCTTTGCATCGGGTGGCTCACCCGATTCGGCCAGCACCTCGGCGACAAGGGTTTCCAGCACAGACCGAAACGCGAGATAGCTCTCGAGGTGGATTTCGGCAAAGGCCGGATCGACGCGCACATGACTGATGAAAGCAGCCCAGAGCGACAACGTCCGTGCGTTGGCAACCGGCGGCGTCAGGTTGGCCACGATGAAATCGTGCAGTCGTGCCCTGGGGCTCTGCTGATCACCATCGGCAGCCGCCGCCACAGTGGATGTCATTCCGGTCATGACTTCCCGATAGGCATCCTGCAGCATCTGGTCCTTGCTGGAAAAATAATGGCGGATCAGGCCGGGGGTGACACCGGCGCGTGCCGCGATTTCACGAACGGTCGCGCCGCGCAGACCAAATTCGGAAATGCAATCCAGCGTCGCCCGGATGAGATCCTGACGTCTCTCGGCCTCACTTGCGCGATGGAACGGACGACGGCTCATGGCAGGCTCCGGACCGGCAGAATTCCGCGCACTGGCGGGTTCATAGGCGAAGTCAGGCACCATGCTGCAGCCATCGCTTTCGCCTCCTGCGCCATTCTTGTGTCCTCCGCCATGATCTCCGGTCGCATGACGCACCGGCATCGATTTTTTCGTTATTATACGGTTGAATAATTACGAGACAAGTGCAAAGCTGACAACACTTACCGGGCGGAGAGCTGACGCCGCACCGGCAAAAAAGACGAGGTCAGCGGGGAACAGAAACAACAGTGCACCGGCTCAGGCCGGGCAATGGCGGTAGGATGGAACCAGCGGCGCCAGCCATCGAGGTATGCGACCTCTTTAAACGTTTCGGAGCTCTTGAGGTGCTCAAGGGTGTCTCGCTCACGGCCCGGCAGGGCGACGTGATTGCGATCATCGGCGGATCGGGCTCCGGCAAATCAACCTTTCTGCGCTGCATCAACATGCTTGAGATGCCCAGCGCCGGGTCGGTCACCATCCATGGTGAGACAATCGACCTGAAAAACGACGGCCACCATGGCCTGCGCCCTGCCAACCGCAGGCAGATCGAGCGCATTCGCAGCCAGCTTGCGATGGTTTTCCAGAGCTTCAATCTGTGGCAGCACATGACAGTGCTTCAAAATGTGATTGAAGTACCTATCCACGTTCTGGGCATGAAACGCGACGAGGCCGTCGGCATCGCCGAAACCTTGCTGCGCCGTGTCGGACTGCACGAGAAGCAGGATGCCTATCCGGCCTTCCTGTCCGGCGGTCAGCAGCAGCGTGCAGCCATCGCCCGCGCTCTTGCCGTTCAGCCGCTCGCCATGTTGTTCGACGAGCCGACATCCGCTCTCGATCCGGAACTGGTCGGAGAGGTCCTGGGCGTCATCGGCGATCTGGCCCGTGAACAGCGGACAATGATCCTGGTTACCCACGAGATGAAATTCGCGCGGGAAGTCGCCAGTCACGTCATCTTTCTGCACAACGGCATCATTGAGGAACAGGGACCGCCGGACCAGGTGTTCGGCGACCCGAAATCGAAGCGGCTGAAGAAATTCATCAGCTCGATCAACTAGACCCTCCCGCAGACGTTTCGCGGGGAGGTCCTGCCGGAAGGTCCGGCATGAGAAGTCTAAAAAAACAGGGGAACAGCATGAAACATATTCTGAAGACAGCATTCGCAGCCGCCGCACTGGCCACCACCGCCTTCACCGGCGCCATGGCTGAGGAAGTAAAGGTCGGCGTCGCAGCCGAGCCCTACCCGCCGTTCACCTCGCCCGATTCCAGCGGCAAGTGGATCGGTTGGGAAATCGAATTCATGGACGCGATCTGCGCGGAAGCCAAACTCGACTGCGTCGTCACGCCTGTTGCCTGGGACGGCATCATCCCGGCCCTGACATCCGGCAAGATCGACATGATCATCGGCTCCATGTCCATCACCGAAGAGCGCCTGAAGACCATCGATTTCTCCGACAAGTACTACAACACTCCGACCGGCATCATCGGTGCGAAGGGTGACGATTTCGACGCGACTCCGGAAGGCCTGTCCGGCAAGATCATCGGCGTTCAGGTTTCGACCATTCATGCCGACTATGCCGAGAAGTATTTCGGCGAAGGCGCTGCCGAGATCAAGCAGTACCAGACCCAGGATGAAGCCAACCAGGATCTCGCCGCTGGCCGCCTCGACGCCGTCCAGGCGGACGCCATCGCGCTCGACGCCTTCCTGAAGTCCGATGCGGGTGCCTGCTGCGAACTGAAGGGCAACGTCCAGGACGATCCGGCGATCCTCGGTGCAGGCGTTGGCGTCGGCCTGCGCAAGGGCGACACGGAACTGAAGGACAAGGTCAACGCCGCGATCAAGGCGATCCGCGAAAACGGGACCTATGAAACGTTCTCCAAGAACTGGTTCGACTTCGACATCTACGGCGGCTAAGCGGCCGGATCACCCTTAGGAAACCGTCCCGCGCCCTCGGGCGCGGGCGGACACTTTCAAAGCAAGGTTGACCGCTGCCGATGGCTGCCCCTTCCGGATTTCTCAATCTCGATCTGCTCGCCCTGTCGCCACCGGGCTGGGGCGGAGTTCTACTCGCCGGCTTCGCAGCCTCGCTGCAGCTCGCCGTCGGCGGTTTTGGCCTGGGTCTGCTGATCGGCATCGGCGGCGCCTTCGGAAAGCTTTACGGCGGCCCGATCCTGCGCGACCTGCTTGAGGTCTACACCACCGTCATCCGAGCCGTTCCCGAGCTTGTCCTCATCCTGTTGCTTTATTATGCCGGTACAGACGCGGTGAATTCGCTGCTGATGCTGGTCGGTCTGCCAAGGGTCGACATCAGCGGCCTTGCCGCCGGCATCTTCGTCATCGGCGTCGTCCAGGGCGCTTACTCGACCGAAGTCCTGCGTGGTGCCATCAAGGCAGTACCACCCGGACAGATAGAGGCAGCCCGTGCCTACGGCATGTCGCCCTTCAAGACACTGCGCCGCATCACCCTGCCGGCCATGCTGCCCTATGCCATTCCGGGTCTTTCAAATCTCTGGCTCATCGCCACCAAGGATACTGCCCTTCTGGCCGTGGTCGGCTTCTCGGAATTGACGCTTGTGACCCGCCAGGCAGCCGGCAGCACCAAGGCCTACATGCTGTTCTATTGCGCCGCCGGCGTGATGTATCTCACGCTGACGCTGGTTTCGAACCGCGTCATCGCCCATATTGAAAAACGCGCAAGGCGCGGCATAGCGGGGCCCGTGTGAGATGAGCGAAACCAAGATCACGATGCCCGCCTATGTTCCGCCGCCGCCACGCCGACTGCTGGAACCGCACAGGATCTTCCTGCTTGCCGTCTTCGCAGGCATCGTCTTCTGCGCGATCTGGTTCCTGCGGTGGGACTGGTTGCCGAAATACCAATGGAAGCTGCTCCACGGCATCTGGGAAACATTGTTTCTGCTGTTTTCGACGGCTGCCGTCGGCTTTCTCCTTGCCATAGGCCTGGGCCTTGTCCAGGTCACCGGACCAAGACCGCTCGCCTGGCTGGCCCGCGGTTTCTGCACATTGATCCGCGGCACCCCACTGCTTCTGCAACTCTGGCTGCTCTACTACGGCCTCGGCTCGGTGTTCGCGCAGTATCCGGAAATCCGGCAGTCGATGTTCTGGCCCTATCTGCGTCAGGCCTGGCCATATGGCTTCACGGCCTTGATGCTGTCATTTGCCGCGTATGAGGGGGAAGTGATGCGCGGAGCATTTGCCGGTGTGCCAAGGGGCGAACTGGAAGCCGCGCGTGCCTTTGGCATGGGCCGCTTCACCATGTTCCGCCGCATCTGGCTACCGCGCGCCATCTACCGTGCCTTGCCGACCTTGAGCGGCGAAACCGTGCTGCAGCTGAAATCGACACCACTTGTCGCGACCATCACGGTGGTCGATGTCTATGCGATCATTTCAAGAGTTCGGCAGGATACATATCTCACTTATGAGCCTCTGCTGCTGCTTGCACTGATCTATATGTGTCTCACTGGGATTCTGGTATTGCTGTTCCGCTTCCTGGAAAACCGTATCCCCAGCCGTGGTGCGTAAATGACCGTTCAGTCGTCCAACTTCCTTCCCGAAATCGTCGCCACAAGGCGCCATCTGCATACGATCCCCGAGATCGGCCTGTCGGAATTCAAGACCTCGGACTACGTCGCCAATGAACTGGCTGCGATGGGGTACGAGGTTACGCGTGGCCTGGCAAAAACCGGCATTGTCGCAACCCTGCGCAATGGCACCTCGCAAAAGAGCATCGGCATCCGGGCCGATTTCGACGCCCTGCCGATCCTGGAGGAAACCGGGGCGGACTATGCCAGTACCCATCCCGGCGTCATGCACGCCTGCGGCCACGATGGCCACACGGCCATGCTGCTCGGCGCCGCGAAAATCCTCTCGGAACGCAAGCAGTTCGACGGAACGGTGCATCTGATCTTCCAGCCGGCGGAAGAAAACTTCGGCGGCGCAAGGCTGATGATGGACGACGGGCTCTTCGAGCGCTTCCCATGCGATGCCGTATTCGGCCTTCACAATGACCCGAGCCTGCCCTTCGGCCAATTTGCCTTCCGGGACGGCCCGATGATGGCAGCTGCCGACGAGTGCAAGATTACCGTTGTCGGCCATGGAGGCCACGGCGCAGAACCGCAGGCGGCATCCGACCCGATCGTGTGCGGCGCCAGCATCATCATGGCGCTGCAGACCATCGCCGCGCGCAACATCCACCCGCTGCAGTCTGCCGTGATCACGGTCGGTGCCTTCAACAGCGGGATCGCCAGCAACGTGATCCCCGAGCGGGCCGAAATGAGCCTGACGGTTCGCGCTTTGGAACCGGATGTGCGCGACGAGCTGGAACGGCGTATCCGCATGATCGCCGAAGGACAGGCCGCCAGCTACGGCATGCGGGCCGAGGTCGATTATGAGCGCGGTTATCCGCCGATGATCAACCACACGGCCGAGACCGGCTACCTGCGTGACCTTGCCAGACGATTTGCCGGAGAGGAAAAAGTCACAGACCTCACCCGTCCGTTCATGGGCAGCGAGGACTTTGCCTATTTCCTGGAAGAACGGCCCGGCTGCTACTTCATGCTAGGCACTGCCAGAACCGATCGCGACCCGCCCCTGCATCACCCCAAGTACGACTTCAATGATGACATCCTGCCTATCGGCACGAGTTTCTGGGTGGAGCTGGCGGAAGATTTCCTGTCGAGCAGGTAAGGCAGGGGCAATCACCACAATTTGAACCCGCCTGCAAACGGAGCGTCTGGTGAAATTTCACCGACCAGGCGCCTTCATATTGCCACCGGACGAAAATTCCCAAAATAGTGGGCAGGCCACCTGGCCTGCCCCTATCCCGTTGTTTCGCGACAGGAAACCCCGTCTCGGCCGGAGCAATACGCTTCACCTGCAAAATTCAAACGCACACACACCGGGTCACCACGGCTTTAAAGCTCTCACAGTAGCCCCATTGGGCGGGAAGCCCGATCGCAAGGCAGGCGGTGGCGCGAATTTTTGCTTCACTAAACCTCTGCACTTGATAGGATGTAGTGTGTCGCCGACAATGCAAATTTTTCAATTATCTGATGAAAGTGTCATAGAACGCTAAGTCAGTTTTAAAAATTCGGTGAAGTATGGCAGAGATTACCAAGCGTAAGATGCTCGGTTTCCTATCATTTATTGCGTCTATTTTGGTGGCCTGGCTAACAGGCGCGACAAGTTCGGCCAAGGCCAGCACGCAGGCCCTGAACGATCCTGTCAAGAATACGTCCTGGCAGCTTTCGGACGCACAGCAGATTTTTTCGAGGAGCACGATGCTGCCCTTTGATGAGTCCTTTGACCCGTCAGCCGCAGGCAGCAAGCTGGAAAATCCAAACGGCAAGCCGATCACCATCGCCGCTTACGAAAGCGAATCCCCAAGCGTCAAGGCAGGCTCCGGCAAGGAAGCGGTCAGACCGTTTTTCCTCATTCCGAAAGGCGATGGAGAACCGACAACCGTGGCCCGGGAACGAGCCATTCTCGAGCGGTTCCTGAACAACCGTGTTCGGGTCAATAACGCCTGCGAACGCTGTAAGCAGAAGGTATTGCGCGGCATCGAACCGGTCCGATGCATTACCGAAGTCCTGCAGGATCTGGAAAACCGGCTGGCGCGTGAAGCGGAAAACGGAAGCGCTGTTGCGCAGTCGGCCCTGCCGATTGTCCGCGAAATGGTTGTGAAAGTCGAGCAGGCCGAAAGCGGTGAAGCAGCTCTTGAAGCGGTCCGCGAAGGCATCAGCAAGGTTCAGCGCATTCAGATCGTTCGGTCCCAGGACACTGTCATCACGAACCTGCAGCAGCAACAGCGAGCTGTCCTGACCGAGACCATCGCGGCGGTCGAAGTCAATCTGGCGTCCATGATTTCAATTTGAGCGGAATGCGGTTCCAAACCATGAAATTGCATTTGGTCCGGCAACTTCTCGAGAAGGTCCTGCTTCTGTCAGGCTTGATACTCGTTGTCTCGGTTTCCTTACCTGAAACCTCACGAGCCCAGCAGCTAGTAACTGACACGCGTATGGCGCTGATCGTCGGCAATTCCAACTACAATGGCGAGAAACTCCCCAATGCGCGTAATGATGCGGAGAGTATCGCGGCAACCCTGCAGACCCTTCGCTTCGACGTCACCTTGATCCTGGATGCAACGCAGGAGTCCTTCTTGAAGAAGGCCGAAGAGTTCTCCCAGGCAACCATTCGGCGCAACGCGAACGTCGTGCTGGTCTATTACGCCGGGCATGGCGTTCAACTGGCGGGCAAGAACTATCTCATTCCGGTTGATTCACGGATCAGTGACATCGATACGCTTGTCAGCGACAGCATCCATTTCGATGAGCTGCTCAAGCTTGTCGGGCGCAGCAGCGCCTTCAAGATGGTCTTCCTGGACGCCTGCCAGAACAACCCGTTTCAGGACCGCATCAAGAGCCTGGAAGTGGGCCTGGCACCACCGCCGGATGTCAGCGGGTTTCTGATCGGCTACGCCACACAACCGGGCAAGGTTGCCTATGATGGCGCGGGTGACAACAGTCCCTACGCGACGGCGCTCCTGTCCTACATGCACTCCTCCGGCCGCGAGGTCCTGTCCGTGTTGGCGGACGTGAACCAGAACGTACGCAAGGAAACCGGTGGCGCCCAGGTTCCTTACGTACAGTTCTCGGTCAAACCCGATTTCTATTTCAAGCCGGGCCCGGAGTCGGACGGCGACCTTGAAGCGGGCCTGTGGAAGCTGTCGGTGCAGCAGGAAGACCCAAGGCTGATCCAGCTGTACCTGCAGCGCTATCCGGAAGGCAGGTTTGTCGATGAAGCGCAAACGATCCTCGAAAGAACTCTGAAGGACACGAACGGCGTCCTGCCGACGCCATCGGTCGGCCTCGCAAGTCTGGAAGAGGAAATCTGGTCCAACGCCCTCGCCTCCCGTAACCGGGCGCTGCTGCAGTATTACATCGAGCGGTTTCCGGACGGGCAGTATCTGGAACAGGCCAAAACGCTTGTTACCCAGATGATGCCCGACAATCCGAACAATCTGACGCAATCCGAACTTTGCAGGCGGTTCACCACACACCCGAACGATTCAACCGTCATCTACCGCGGCGTCTCTCTCAACCTTCTGGCAAAGAACTCCGGGGCGGCCATTCATTCCTGCGAGCAGGCCGTCAAGGACTATCCGGATGTGCCGCACTACAAGGCCCTGCTTGCGCGGGCACGGGCAGCCGCCGGCGATACCAAGATTGCCGTCGATCTCTATCAGCAGGCAGCAGCTGCCGGGGACACCCGGGCACTCGTCAGCCTTGGCCTTCTCTACGAACTCGGCCAGGGGCTTCCCAAGGACCTGCTGAAAGCCCGCGAGTTGTTCGAACGGGCCTTCGCCAACGGCAGCGCCGATGGGGCAATCAACCTTGCAGTTTCCCTCTATAACGGCACAGGTGGGGCGCGCGATGTTCCGCGTGCAATCACCCTTCTGGAATACGCCTCCTCGGAAGGTGCCGCCAGAGCGACCTACAATCTGGGCGTCTTTGCCAAGGAAGGCATTTACAAGACCCCCGAAGACGCCGCAGCCTATTTCGAACTGGCCGCGCAGCAGGGATACGCGGAAGGCGCCCTTGCCGCCGCTGCGATTTACGACGAAGGATTCCACACCGACAAATCACCACAAAAGGCATCGGAACTGTTGTTGTCCGCATTGACGGTGGACAGCGGCGAAACACTTGCGAAGATTTCCTCCGACGCCCGCAGCTGGTCGCGCGATACCATCCTTGAAATCCAGACCAGACTGCAGTCTGCCGGATACTACGAGGGCACGCTGGATGGTGTTCCGGGCCCTCTTTTCAACCGCGGACTGGAGTCCTGGCGGCTCTATGGTGGCTCCCCATCGTGATTTCCGGCAAGATCGTTTGATGGATTTCCTGGGGAGCCGACCGGCACATGGAATTTGATGTCCTTTACCTGGCCGACCTGCGCTTTCCCGGCGGGACGTCCACATCGCTCAAATATGATCTTCGCGCCTGCAAGAAAGCCGGGCTGAGAGCCGGTATCATACCGCTGTGTTCCACTTTTTTTTCCCGAAACCGGACCTTGAACGCATCCGTGCTCTCCGAGATCAGGGCTACCGGCACCGTCATTGTTCCGCAGAACGAAAGACCGCGGTCCAGGGTCGCGCTTTTGTATCACCCGACCTTGCTGGACAAACGGGTGCAATGCCGCACTCGTTTCGATGCGGATGCCTGCTACCTTGTCGTGCACCAGACGATACGAAACCGCGACGGACAACGTGCCTTTCCGGCAGATCACTGGTCGACGCTCATCGCCGACTGGTATGGCCACTCGCTCAAACTCCTGCCGGTAAGCGAGATCGTGCGCGAAGACCTTGCGATGAACGGCCTGTCCCACGCCCTTCATGAGGGCAGCTGGGCCAATCTGATCGATCTGGCCGACTATCCGGAGAAACAACCCCGGGAACCGAAATCCCCTCTGGTCATCGGCCGCCACAGTCGCCCCAGCGCCGACAAATGGCCGTCTCTATCGGTTGCCACGACCTGCTATCCGCAATCCACGGACTTTGCCTTCCGCATGATGGGCCTGCCGCAGAGCTTCGTGGACCAGTTCGAGGACCTGCCGTCCAACTGGCAGGTTCTGCCGTTCTCGAAGGGACCGATTTCCGGATTTCTTCAAGGGCTCGACATCTACAGCTATTTTCATTCCAAAGCGTTGATCGAGGCGTTCGGATATTGTGTGCTCGAAGCCCTTGCCACCGGACTGCCCTGCGTCGTTCCGCGCTATATGGAAACCAGTTTTTCCGATGCCTGCCTTTATGCCGAGCCGGACGAAGCACCACTGGTCTATGAGCAGCTTCGAACGGATCCTCAGCTCTATGAAACAACCTCCCGAAAAGCACGCACATTTGTGGAGGAACGGTTTAGCCTGGACCAGTTCACCGCGAAATTCGAAAAAATCGCCAAACCCTCCGTCGCCGCCCTGCCTGCCCCGAAAACACGCAGACCCGCCCCTGCCCCGGTCGTGCTCACGATCACTTCCAACGGCGTCGGCCTCGGGCATCTCTCCCGGCAGCTTGCCATCGCCAGGGCGATAGGCCCGCGTGCGAATGTCGTTTTCTTCTCGCTTTCCGAAGCAATCGAAATTGCAAGATCCATGGGATATCTCGCCGAATTCCGGCCTTTCCGGCAGAGACTGGAATTGGATTTCAAAGCCTGGAACAGCTATTTCTTTCAGGAAATGCGCGAGGCGCTCAGCCACTACCAGCCTTGCCTCACACTGTTTGACGGCAACTTGCCGTACGCAGGTTTCGTGGACGCGGTTGAAAGCTACGGCCGCGCCACCAGCGTCTGGATCCGGCGCGGCCTCTGGCGCACGCCCCAGCCCAACAGCATCTCCCGGGAAGGCTTCTTCGACGCAATCATCGAACCCGGGGAACTCTGCGCGCCCCTGGACGAAGGCTATTCACGCCCCAACCCCAACAGCGTCACCCGGGTCGACCCGGTGTTGATGACGCCAAGAGATCAGCTCTTTGACAGAACCACCGCAAGGCGGGCGCTGAACCTGCCGGACGACGCGATCCTTTGTCTCGTGCAACTTGGCTCGGAAGCAAATTTCGACATGTCCCTTCCCCGGGCACGTCTGCTGGAGTTTCTGGACAGGCACCAGCAGGTGATCGCGGTCGATGTCAGGTCCCCGCTTCATTTCGAGGAGCACGCGGATTTCCATGAGCGCCTGGTGATGCGGAAGGTCTATCCGCTCGGGCAGTACCTGAAAGCCTTCGACTTTGCCGTCTGCGCGGCCGGATACAATACCTTTCACGAAAACATTGCCGCCGCGCTGCCGTCGATCTTCATTCCGAACAGCAACCCGATCATGGATGTGCAGGAAGCCCGCGCGGAGTATGGCGCGCGCGCAGGGTGGAACCTCACCTCACCTGCCGAGGATCCATACGCAATCGGAGACCATCTTGTGCAGATGCTCGATCCCGATTTCCGCCAATCGCTGGCTCGGTCGTGCCTCAGAAAGTCCGGCTGGTGGAACGGTGCGCTGCAGACTGCGCATCTGTTGCAGGCGGTCGCTCAGCTTCCCGCAAATCCCCTGGAGGAGCGTTGAACCGTGTCTTTCAAACGCCGCCTTCGCAAGATCGGACTACAGGTTGCCCTCGGCAGCATCCGGAAACTTGAGACCAACACCAAGCACAGCGCAGCCCTTTTGTCGGAACACCGCAGACAAGGAACAGTCGCGCTTGTCTGGGCGCTCGATGAGGCAGGCGATCACCTGTCCAGCGCGCTGAAAAACCAGTTGGAGAAGCTCGCGGAGTTTGAAACGATCGTCGTCGTGTGCCCGCCCAGATACTTCTCCGCACTCAGAAGCAGAGGCCTCTTTTTCGAAACCCTGCCGATGTCGTCGGATCTTCCCCGATGTGGTGCCTCGGCCAACTGGGACCTCTATCTCCAACGCCGGATAGCCCGCATCCGGGAGAGCTGGTCGCCGGATTTCGAGTTCACCATCGGCACGTCGCCGGAAGGCTATGTTCAATCGCTGCCGAAAGGGGATCAGACATAACCATCCGCTGAAAAGACGGCGGGCTCGGCAAAGGCATAATCGAGCAAGGAGGCTTGATGAAGTGCATCCCGCATGTGCTCGCCGTTGCCAATCGACCGGAAAGGATCGGCCTCCCGCTCCTGCTTGAAATCCGGGATCAGGCTGAAATCGAAGGCCGACAGCTCACAGATGCCCTGATACTTCCGCTGCAGGCTGTAAAAGGCGGTCCGGGCCGGTTGGTTGAGATCAGTGCCATAGGAAAGGTGCCGAACGTCCAGCCCCGCAGTCAGCGCCCTTTCCGACAGGAACTGAAACCAGTCGTCAGTGGAACGGGCGTCTTCCAGAAACCCTTCCATCGTTATTTCCGGTTTCAGGGACGTGGTATCGACCCACTTCCAGGCCCCGAGCTGCCGCGCCTTTACGAGAGAGACATATCTGGCAAACCTCTGCCTTGTGAGAAAGGTGCAGGAGCAGTCAAACCGGAACAGAATGTCTTCGATCGACCTGCCGGCCAATTGCTTCGGCAGGATCGAATAGCACAGATAGTCCTGTCCAAGGCGGTCGCAAACCCTGGCGAGCGCACTCAGCATGAAGACAGGATCGTCTCTGAAAAAGTTGGCCAGCGCTCTTGCCTTGCCCGGGTCGACCTCAATGCCGCTTTCTTCTTCCAGCATTGCGATGAAGTCCGGCGCCTGGGCTTCAAGACCAAACGGGGACGACGGGTTGAACAGCTCCCCAAGAACGACAGCCTTTTCAAGTCCGTTCCGCATCATGGTCTGGTGCAGATGCGTGCCGCTTCTTCCCGATGAAAGCAGGATGAGATGATGCACCATGGACTTCAGCCTTGCCGAACCAGATCAGGCGTTGCGCCTGAGCACGCTGCCCCGGAAACGTCCCTGTGCCGTGGGGCAAGTCCCAGATCAACCAATTCGACGTCCTGCGCATTCAGAACCGGGTCTTCGAGGATCAACTGCAACGCTTCATGATCAGAATGGCGAGGGTCAGCGACATCGACCGCAGGACCTTCACCTTCCGCCCGAACCTGCTGATCGTGAACCCGGAGGAACAGAACACCTGTTGCCCCAACCCGGCGTGCAAGACGGACAAAGTCCGGCATCTCTGTGTAGTTTTCCTGCCGGACGACAAACTCCATTTGGAAGGAGTCTATGGCTTTCAGCCTGCGCAAATGGCCGAGAAAAGACAAATTGGGCATGAGCTGAACCAACTGCCTGCCTGGCCGCAGTTCATTATAGGTTTCAGGGGTCGCGGCATCGACAGACACATGAACGCTGCCGACATGCCCCCAAAGATCGAGCCGGTTCCAGACAGCTTCCGTCAGCAGCAGGCCATTGGTGTGGAGGTCCAGCGCCTTTCTCGGCTCTCTCTCCGCGCAATAGGTCTTCAGGAAATTCAGAAAGTGCCGGCTGGCAAATGGTTCGCCTTCACGGCCGATGGTTATTCGGTCGGCTTGTGACAGAAAGCGCGCATACGGTTCGTTGACAATCCAGTCGAGCCGGTCGGCATCGTATTTTTTCAGTTGAACCGGTTTTGCCGCCCGCGAAGGACAGGCCGTGTTGCTGCTGAGGTCGTGACCGAGGCTGGCGCACGCTGGAGGCTTGTCCAGTCGGGTCCTGCCAGTCTTGATGATCTCCCGATAGTAGGCCACCGCAGGAGACGGGTCTTTTTCCGACAGGATCTCCTCGCGCGCGGGAAGATCACGCCCTGTGATACGCGGGCATTCCAGATGGCAGCAATGCGAGAAGTCACCCTCAAGGATCGATCGCCGTATTTCCTGGGCCTTGGGCGAGTTCCAGGCGGCTTCAGGATCGTCAGACAGGTTGCCGATTGCAGCCGGTTGCCAGGCTGCGGGACAAAAGTGAATGTCCTGGTTCGGCTGGGTCTCGATCCGGTCGAACGGATTGGAACAGAAGCGCTGGCTCAGCCAGGTTTCGTCAGGCCTATCCATGCAGTTTGCCCGGAAAGGTCTTGACCGCGTTCCCGCGTGCGAACGGCGCTTTCGTTGACGTGTCAGACAGCATCCGCCTTCTCAACCTCCTTGAAGGCGACGGCAACCCGGTCCTTGTCGATCCCCTTATACGCAAGATACCTGTCCGAAAGCTGAAGCTTCTCCACCTTCTGCAACCGTTGCCGGTCGTCTCCGGCATAGTCGTGACGCATCACTGCGCCGGGCTGATACAGGAACTGCTCCGCATCCGTCTCGCCCAGCATCCGGCAACAAAGATCCATGCCCTCGTGCCCCGCCAGAAGCGGATCGAATCCGCCGTATTTTTCGAAGGTTGCCGCCTGCCAGGCGGAAAACCCCTCAGTAGTGGGCGGCGCCGGCTTCAGACTGTCACCGAGATTGTAGTGGTTGCCCGTCAATCCGGCACCGGACTTCGGCGCAATGCGCCCGCGCACAGCCGTGGCCCCGCGCTCGATACAGGTGCCGGCAAGCAGATCAAGATCTGCCGCGCCCGTCGATGCATCATCGTCCAGAAACAGAAGGCAGCTCCCCCGTGCGACGTAGGCACCAACGTTTCGCGCCGCCGAACAGCCGATATTCTCCGGCAAGCCGAATACCCGCGCCTTGTCAGCATACGGGCCGGATGTCCCCTCAGCGGCTCCAGGCCCATTGCCGACGAAAATCAACTCAACGTCCGGGCGACGGATGAACTCTTCGATACCCCGGCCAACCTCGCAGGCCTCAAGGCCGCCCCGATGGGAAACGACAATCACCGAAACCTTCGTGCCATATATGTTTTGAAGGTTTTCCCTCAGGGCGAAGCGATGAATATTCGCGTAAGTCTCCTGCAGGCAGGCGGAAACGGCATGCTGCGCCTTTGCAAATTCACCGTTCTCGAAATGCGCTATTACCTGCGTGTAGGAAGTCAAACTCACATTCCCGTTCATGTCCGATCATGAAGACCGTCGAGTGTGTGCACATCCGTTCATCGTTGCAGCACGTGGCTGACTTGATCGACGATGTGGCCCACATGGGACACCCTCTGGCCGTCCGATTAAAGCTAAGCGCCTAACATGGCCTCGTCCAGCATCGGGGGCATCTTTCGTTTTCGTCAGCCATTGCTAACGGGATCGACAAGACCGTATAAACCCATGCCCGCCTTCTTAGAACCTTGCCCTGAGTTTCGCCGCAAAAGTGTGGTCCTGCCGGCGCTCACAGAAGGAACCGGTGTAGTCGGCAGTGATGTTGAGGTTGTCAGTCACGCCGAAATTCAGCCCCGCATCGACAAGCGCCACATCCTGGTCCAGCGCCGCTGCGGTGATCGTGAACGGCGAACTGCCGGTCCTCCCCAATGCCGCAACAGCGCCAGGCAGACGCCAGCGATTGAGCAATTCCGCGACTGCACGTCAACAGAAGAAGACCAGCTTTCTTTGGCCGGCAAATGCGAGTGGGAGAAAAGAAAAATGGTGGGCCCGGAGGGACTCGAACCCCCAACCAATCCGTTATGAGCGGACGGCTCTAACCAATTGAGCTACAGGCCCACGGCAGGGCGAAGCCTTTGCAAGGCCCTGCGTCTGGTTCCCTATACCATGGCCAATCTCCGGGGCAAGTGCTTTGCAACGGCAGGGTGAAAAAGGTTGGGAAAGTGGAGCGTTGGAAGCATTTCTCTAAAGGTCTGGATCGCCTTGATGGAAAAAGCGGTTCCGTTCGCCTGCGCCATCGGGTCTAAATGAGGCAGCCGGGCCTTTGACGAGTCGCCCGGGGAATAGACCTGCCAAACTCGCCCGCCGGAGCCACCATGCGATCACCGCTTCTCACCGCCACGCTGAGTGTCCTGCTTGTATGCATGATCGGCTGGCTGCTGGTGGTCGGGCGTTCCCTCATCCTGCCGTTCGTGATCGCCCTGATCGTCTGGTACATGATCAACTCGCTGGCACATGTCTTTGCGCATATTCCGCTTGGCCGCTGGCGCTTGCCCCGCTTGGTGTCGTTTTCACTGGCGCTGCTGACGATCTTCTTTGCCAGCACCGTGGTGCTCGACATCGTGACCGTCAATCTCACCCAGCTTGCACTGGACGCACCAACCTATCAGCGGCGGCTGGAAGAACTCTTCACCCAGGCATCCACCCAACTGCACCTTAATGACCCGATCGAGTTGAAGGACCTTCTGCCCGATTCCATCGTGCCGCGCATGGTGACCGCGGGGGCGAGCCTGGTGACGACGCTGGCCGGGTCGGCCAGTCTTGTGTTCATCTATGTCCTGTTCCTGGTGTTCGAGCAGTCGACATTCGACCGCAAGTTCGAACGTCTGTTTCCTTCGCCCGAGCGGGCGGAAGCCGCGTTTGCCATGCGGGCCGAGATCAACCGCTCGATCATGCATTATTTCTCGATCAAGACCGCCGTCTCGGTTGCCACGGGCGTTTTGACCAGCCTTGTTCTGATCGCCATCGGCCTGCCTTACGCGGCCTTGTTCGGCTTCATTGCCTTTCTGCTCAACTACATTCCAACCATCGGTTCGCTGATCGGCGTGATCTTTCCCAGCCTCCTGGCGGTGGTCTATTACGATACGCTGGGTCCCTTCATTGCGATTGCGACGGGCCTCGGCCTCATCCAGTTCACCATCGGCAATCTGGTCGAACCGCGCCTGATGGGATCCAACCTCAATCTGTCAGGCCTTGTCATCATGTTGTCGCTGGCCTTCTGGGGGGCGATCTGGGGTGTTGTCGGCATGGTTCTGTGCGTCCCGCTGACGGTGATGATCGTGATCGTCTGCGCCCGTTTCGAAGGTTCCAGGCCGATTGCGATTCTGTTGTCGCAGACCGGCGAGGTCGGCGGCCTGTCGGGCAAGACCGGCACCACGGGTTAGGCCTCCGGGGAAGATTTTCAAACGACTTTCGAGGACATCTGCCGGGTTTTGCCGATGAACGGCAGATGAACACAACCGTCATTACGCCGCCGCAATCACAAGCGAGTGTCCGGCCATCGAACAAACTGTTTCCATCAAGGATAAGTTCATATGAATGCCCCTCTTTTCCCCTCCGTCTCCCTGCTGCGCAAGGCTGTTCTGGCCGCTGGCCTCAGTGCCGCGCTCGTGAGTGCCGCACCGGCTGTCGCGCAGGATTCCCCGGCACCGGCCGGCACGATCACCATGCAGGGCCGCGGTGCAGTTTCCGTTGCCCCCGACATGGCCGTCATTTCCGCAAGCGTCGTCACCACCGGCAAATCCACTGCCGACGTTCTGGCTGAAAACAGCGCTGCAATCGCCAAGGTCATTGAAGCGGTGAAAGCAAACGGCATCGAAGCCAAGGACATCCAGACCAAGGGGTTCGGCATCTACCCGCGCTACGATCACTCCAAGAACTCCAGCAGCCAACCGGATATTGCCGGTTATGAGGTTCGCAACGGCGTTGAGATCAAGATCCGCGATCTGGCCAAGCTTGGCGGGCTGTTGACGCTTGTCGTCGAAAGCGGTGCAAACTCGGTCGATTCCATCCGCTTTGAAGTCAGCAATGCCGACGAGATACTGGATGAAGCCCGCAAGAAGGCCGTCGAGGATGCTCGGCACAAGGCAGGCATCTTTGCGGCCGCTGCCGGTGTCGATCTCGGCACCATTGCCGACATCACGGAAACCGGCACCGAAATGCCGCGCCCCTACATGATGCGGGCCGAGGGCATGATGATGGCCAAGTCCGCCGATGTACCGATCGAGGCGGGCGAGGAAACCATCAGCGCGAATGTCACCATCCGCTGGACGCTGAAGTAACCACGCGTCGGAAACAAGAAAACCGGGGTCTGGTTTCCAGGCCCCGGTTTTCTTTTGTCCAAAGCTTCGTTCACCGGTCAGCGGGCTGCCGGGTTCGCTCAAAGGTTCCGGTGCCATACCTGCATCGGCTTGTCGGTTTCTTCGTTCTCGCCGACATCGCGCCAGGGAAACGTCACGACGACACCCTCCAGCTTTTCGTAACCGCGCTTGCGCCAGAACGGATCGAGCGGGGCGTAGTCCGCCGGCTTCAGCGGGTGTGTATCCGGGCGGATCACCGCACAGAAGGCTGCTTCACCGAAGCCGAGCCGCCTGGCGTGCGCTTCGCGCTCATCAAAAAAGCGATGGCCGATGCCCTGGCCACGGTAGGCAGGATCCAGAACGGATTCGGCCATGTAGAAGACGTTCTCCGGATCCAGTCCCTGCTTGAGGAAAGGGGTCTTGAAAGCCTCCAGTTCGGCACCGAGCGGCTCACCTGTCGCCGCTCCAACCAGTCGGCTGCCGTCATAAGCACCAACAATCACGGCTCCCTCCGTCCGGGCATAGCGTTGCAGGTATCCGGCTTCGTACTCCAGAGACCCCTCATAGAGATATGGCCAGCTGCGGAAGACGGATATCCTCAGGCGCGCAAGATCGTTCAGCGCAGCTGTCAACTCCTCGCCCGTCAGCGTTCTGATATCAGCTGGCATGATGCCTCCCGTCCTTCAAAACCCGCCTGCCCGCTGGGTACAGGTCAACTTGTTCCAATTGTCGCAAACCCGCCTGGACCTGTTACCAAATAGTACAAAACCCCGATACCTCTGCCTGCCCGGTCGTGACACTAATATTTGGCATTTCTTTTCTTTGCGAGGAGCCAAAGCGCGCCATGTCCACGACACAGCCAGCGTCCTACAGCCCGATCCATATCATTCTGCACTGGGTGATCGCCGCCCTGATCCTGTTTCAGCTGATTTTCGGCGAAAGCATGGGCGATCTCAAACACGCGCTGCGCGACGGCGGCATGCCGGATGCGGCAACCGCCTTTCTGGGCAATGCCCACATCTGGGTTGGCATTGCCGTTCTGGCCTTGACTGTCATCCGTCTTCTGGTGCGGGCAAAATTCGGCGTCCCTGCCCCGCTCCCCACTTCAAGAGCCCAGGAACTGGCCGCCAGAGGTGTCCACGGCCTGCTCTATCTGCTCGTGTTGCTGGTACCGATCACCGGACTTCTGGCCTGGTACGGCGGCATCCACACTGCGGAAGAAATCCACGAACTGAGCAAGCCGTTCTTCATCGTGCTGATCGCACTGCATGTGCTGGGAGCGTTCTACCATCATATCGCCCTGAAGGATGGCATCATGATGCGGATGGTATCTTCCCGGCACTAGCCGAAACAGAAAAGGCTCCGGCAATCTCGCAAGCCGGAGCCTTCTTTTTCACGCCGGATGACTTAATCGCGTGCTTCCAGCCAGACGCGCGCAACGTCCATGTCGTTGCCGGTAAAGCCCTCCGCCAGTTTCTGGCCCACGACGGCACCAAACTTGTAGCCATGTCCGGAACAGGCCGAGACGACAGTAGCCTTGCCTTCGCTCATTGCGAAGAAATGCTCATCGGAGGTGAAGGTGTAGGCACAGGTGACGACGTCATCCACGCGGTATTCCTTGATCCGGCCGAACGGCGGAGAGAAATAGTCGCGCAGGGTCTCGCCTTCGCCTGTAACCGGCGTCCGATCCTGGTTCGGTGGAGCCTTGTACTTGTGAATACCCGCCCCGAACTTGAGGCCGGTTCCGGCGACCGGAGGCAGGATGTAACCGTCGATCGGCCCGCCCGGATCGAGAATCGCCGGCGATCGTTCCCAGGCCACGCGCAGATCTTCAGGCGGCGTCAGATAGACAACCGCGGTCCGGTAAGTCGTCAGGCTGATGTCCAGCTTCGGGAAGAGCCCCAGCGTCCAGGCACCGGCCGTCACGATCACATGCTCTCCGGAAACCGTACTGCCATCGGCAAGGGTCACAGTGCCCGCGGATGTGTCGACGGCAGTCACCTGTGCGTTTTCGCGAACATCAGCTCCCTTGGCGATCAGCCAGTCGCGCACCCCGGCGGCAATTTTCTGGCACAGCAGAACGCCGCCCTCATCGCTGACAGCGCCATAACGGATCGTGGCCGGATCTACGAAAGGAAACCGTTTTGCCGTTTCTTCCGGTGTCAGGTCCTCGAACGGATAACCGCCCTCGACCAGACCGTCCCTATAGACCTCGCCGCCATCGCCCGGTTCCTGCGACAACAGCATGAATCCCGTTTCGGCGAGGTGCTTCTCACCCAGGTCGTCCCACATTTCGTCCCATGCCGCGTAAGCATCGCCGATGCGGCGCTGATAGCCGCCCTGACCGCCATAGGCCCGGCGGATAATACGGTGCTGGTCACCGGAGGCCGAAAGCGGGTTGGGGATAGGTCCCTGCTCCAGAAGCGTGACCGGCACGCCTCGTTTTGTCAGGGCCCAAGCGGTGGAAAGTCCGGAAATACCGGCTCCAACAATCACAACTGTCATGAATTCTGTCCTGCGGAATGGAGGGCCAGATTATCTGCCTGTCCGGCGAGTGCAAGAGACGTTCTGACGCAAACCGCGCATGCCGGTTATGTATTTTCGGTTGCCGTAAAGAGAGAAGCCGCTACGCTCCGTTCCGATAGGCTCAGGCAGATCGTGATCAGGGTGCGGGAGGACAAGCCGTGCTGGAAAATAACATTTCGGAAGAACAGCCTCTGGCCAGCCGCCGCCTCGCCGAGTTCCCGGACTGGGGCTATCTTCTGCGGGAATTCTACGAGGCCTACCGGTTCCTCTCGTCTGGTGGCAGCGACAAGATCCGGGCCCATCAGCGCGCGGTGCGCGAGGCAATTGGGCGGGTGCTGAAATCCGATCCGGAAATGCGTTTCGATGCCCCGGCCCACAAACCCGTGACGGCACATCTCCGGCGTGCCCTTGACGAGGGCAAGCAGGAGCGGACCGCTCCGCTGGTGCGTGCCATCGAAAGTGTCCGGGACCATCTCATCTGGCAGTATGGCTACGAGAAGGTGCCGCGCGGCCTCGACAAGACGTATGCCTACGCGGAAATCTGCGGACCGAACGGACCGGTTCTGACGACGGACGTCATTCTGGGCCTGGTCCTGTTCGCACCGGGCTGCACCTATCCGGCCCACGCTCACAGCGGCATATCGGAAAGCTATATCTGCGTTTCAGGATCGGTTTCGGAAAATCACCAGGGGGTCTATGCGCCCGGGTCGATGATCTTCAACCCGCCGGAGCACATGCATCGGATCACCGTGTCCAAACTGGAGCCGGCACTTCTGGCCTGGGCCTGGATCGGCCCATCGGAACGCCTCGCCAACCAGAAGATGGTCTTCAGCCGCAAGAAGGGGTGAGAGACCTCCACCCCTGGCGACGTCAGACGATATCTCGTCGGATCGTGATCTCTGCCTTTTCAAGCCCGTCCGGCGAAAGCCAGACGGGCTCTGCAATCAGTTTTTCACAAAAGATGCCGAGTTCTGGAAATGTCAGCCCCATGGAATGGGCCAGTGCGACCCGGTCACCCGGCTTCGGGTTGAGCCCGCAGCAGATCTCCCGTGTGCCCATCTTCAGATGATGGGCAATGTCCCACTCCAGCACCACACCCTGATGACGTGTCACCACCCAGCAGTGCATATCGTCACAGAAGCCGTTCTTTTCTTGCGGGAAAAAATATCCGGTCACGTAACCGGCTTCAAAGCCGGCGGCACGCAGGCTGGCGATCAGATAGGTGTTGATGTCGACGCAGGACCCTTCCGTCAGCCCGCACGACAGATAGGGCACTTCTTCGCATCCCTCATTGAAACGAACCTGAGGATGGGCATACCGGAACTTTTCGGCCGCCGCGTTGACGAGCGCCTGAATGGCGGCGTGACCGTCGGGCTGACTGTCGGCAATGTTGATCGCATCATAGACGAGATCTTGAGCTGCCCGGGTAAAGCGGTTTCGCAGCGGCGCAAACACCGCATCAGGATAGCCCGGCCCTTCGTCGCGGTATTCGTAATTCACCACAACGTCCGCCCCGGGTTCCACCGACACCACGGCCACCATCTGGCCGGTGGTGATTTCTCCGGCCAGGCCCAGCTTTCCGCCCTTGATCTCGAAACTGACCGGCATCTGGTGTGGCGTCGGCAAGCCGACAGGCACCAGCAACTTGCTGCGAACCTCATCCGCTCTGACCGTGACAGAAACGTTCGTGCGCATTGTCACTCCCTCAAAAGATCAGCTGGAAAACAAGACCGGACAGCACTGCCCCCGCAAATCCCATACCGATGTAAGCGGCAAAGACCTGCGGCCTGACCAGTGACCAGACAGCAGCCATTGCCGGGATCGAGCTGACAGCGCCTGCAATCATGAACGCCATCGCGGCCCCGGCGCTCATGCCCTGGTCCATCAGACCAGCCAGAAGTGGCGGTGCCACGTAGCTGTTGAGATAGGCAGGCATGCCGATCAATGCGGACAGAAGAATTGCCCCCAGCCCGTCGCCGCCAACAGCCCGCGCAATCAGGTCTGCGGGGACATAGGTGACGAGAGCTGCTTCCAGCACATACGCCAGTGCCAGCCACTTGATCAGAAACAGTGCATTGGCTTTCAGTTCGATCCGGAACTTGTCGGTGCGCTCAGTCTCTTTCCAGATTTGCCAGACAGGCCGCCCTGTCTTCGCAGAAGCGCCACAGCCGCAGCCACCGGTCGCCGCCCCGATTTTCACCGGATTGGCCAGAAAGCCGCTACGCAGCGCAAGTGCGACGGAAAAACCGCCGAAAAGACCCAGCGCCACCGCAAAGACCGCCTTGCCGACGGCAAAGGGCCATCCCAGTGCACCGGCAGTGATCAGCAATGTCGGCGGGTCAATCAATGGAGAGGAAAGCCAGAACGCCATGATGGCTGACAACGGCGCACCAACCGCCAGAAGACCGGCAATGAACGGGATGACTTCGCAGGAACAGAAAGGTGCGAGACCACCAAACAGGGCTGCGAGAAAGATCGCCTGTGTCTCGCGTCCCTCGAACGCACGTCCGACAAACGCTTCTGCGCCGGCCGCCTTGAGCCAGGCGATCAAAGCGACGGCAAAAGCAATATACGGCAATGTGCCCGCGAAGGCGGAGAGCGCGAAGGTTACAAAAGCGACGAAGTGCGGCTGGTCCAGCAACAGCACCAGCAACGGACCGCCGACGACAATCGTCCAGGTCGACAGAAGGTATTTCGAAACGGCAAGAGATTTCAGGGACCATTTCGAAGCCGGCGTGCTGCAGCAGGCGGTCTTTGGAGCGCAACAGCTTGCGCCGCTGCCGCTTGGCTGAAGGTTGTTCATCGCATCAGACATCGACGGTCTCCTTTTGCGGGGTTGGGCACTCACAACCCTTTTCGTCCACGCAGCACTCTTTCAGGATGTAACCGGCAAGGTTTTCCAGATGGCCATAGGCTGCCCGGTTGATGACCGAGCGGCCGTCCTTTTCCTGGGACACCAGGCCTGCCGACGCGAGAAACTTCAGATGATGCGCAAGCGTTGACGCAGGCATGCCCGTGCGGGTCTGAATATCGCCGACCGTCAAACCACCCTGCCCGGCTTTCACCAGGGTCAACACCACCTGCAGCCGGGCTTCCGAGCCCAGTGCCGCAAACCCTTGCGCTGCAATTTCCAGATCCATCTGCGCCTCGTTTAATATAACTATATTTCTAGTTATATAGTTTCTTTTGCGCTGTCAATTGCCACCACAGGCTGTGCGGCCTCCGGATCAGGGCAAGAAACTAGAGGATGGGTACGGAAGGGCCTTGCTGGCGCTCGCGCATCAGGCAGCGACGAAACGCATTACCGTTTCGCAGACATCGCCCTTGAGGGAAACCTGACCGGATGCCGACTGCAATTCCGGACCAAACAGCATGGAGAAGGTCGTGGCGTTGGAGACGTTGAAAAAGCTCATGGCCGAGATCAGCCAATGGATCCTCAAAGGCGTCAGGCCATCGCGGAAGACGCCTTCGGCTACCCCTTTTGCATAAATGCCGGCAATCTGGGAAATTGCCGCTTCGTTCAGGCTTTTGATCTCGTCCGACTGCTCGAGATAGCGGCCATGATGAATGTTTTCGATCATGACCAGACGGATGAACGCCGGGCTTTCGCGATGATGATCGAAAGTGAAAGCCACAAGCCTCGACAGTGCATCCCTTGGCGGCAAATGGTTCAGCTCCAGCTGTTCTTCGCCTTTGCGCACCTTCTTGTAGGCCGCTTCCAGAGCCTTGAGGTAGAGGCTCTCCTTGTCGCCGAAATAGTAATAGATCATGCGCTTGGACGAGCGCGTCTTGGCCGCGATTTCATCCATGCGCGCACCGGAAAGACCGTTCGCGGAGAATTCCTCCAGGGCGACAGCCAGGATATTCGCACGCACTCCCTCCGGGTCCTGCTTCCAGCGACCCCGCGAAGAATTTTTTTCCGGCAGCTCAGACTCATTGATCGACATGCCTTTTTCTAAACCAGCCCGGAACGGGTTACCAGCCCAAATTAACCGGACAGTACATTTCGCTTGACTGAATTAACTGGTTAGTACATTTTGAATCTCAGGAGACGCGGTCTCCAGGCATACAGACCCCGAAAACGGGGCTGCCAAATGAGGTTTCTGGGAGGAACCTGGGTGGAAGCAGCAAGCAACATCGTACTGGCCGGCCTGATCGGAAGGGGTATTGCCCGTTCCAGGACGCCGGAAATGCACATGACCGAAGCAGCAGCCCAGAGCCTGCGCGGCGTCTATCGCATTATCGATGTCGATACGCTTCCCGAGGACGAACAGAACCTGAAAGCTATTGTGCACGCGGCCGAGGTGACCGGTTTCAACGGTCTCAACGTGACCTACCCGTTCAAGATGGAAGTGATCCCGCTGCTGGATCAGCTATCGCCCAACGCGGCGGCTGTCGGCTCGGTCAACACCATCGTGTTCCGGGATGGAAAACGCATTGGCCACAACACCGACCTATGGGGATTTGCCGAGAGTTTTCGCCAGAACATGATCGGCGTGTCCCTGAAGACGGTGCTTCTCATTGGCGCTGGTGGAGCCGGCGTTGCAGTTGCCCACGCGCTGGCGGATTGCGGTGTCCAGCACCTGAAGATCTTCGACGTCGACACCGTGCGCGTAGAGCAACTTGCCCGGCAGGTTCGCTCAAATCGTCAGGGACTGACCGTGGAACCGGTCACGACCCTTGATGCCGCAAGCTGCGCCAACCTGTCCGGCATCGTCAACGCAAGCCCGGTTGGCATGGCCAAGACACCCGGAACACCGTTCCCGCTCGCGCTGCTCAAGCCCGACATGTGGGTTGCGGACATCGTCTATTTCCCGCTCGAAACCGAACTTCTGGCTGGCGCGAGACGGCTCGGCTGCAGGGTGCTGCCCGGGTCAGGCATGGCGGTGTTCCAGGCTGTACGGGCCTTTGAACTCTTTACCGGTCGGCGTGCCGATCCGGTCCGGATGAAGGCGGCGTTCGACGCCTTCGATGAAATGCCGCGGGAGACCGCGGACGCTTAACCCCTTCCGGTTTCACATCATCACGAAAGCGGAAGAGGTCATTTTGAAAATGTTACGCAAACGGGAGGAAGTCATGCGTTTCAAATTCTCATCCCTGGCAGCTACTGCCCTTCTCACAGTCGGCCTCGCCGCGGCGGCCCAGGCTCAGACAATCCGTCTGGCCCATGTCGACCCGGACGAATGGACCGCCTCCAAGAAAGGTGCTGCCGCTCATATCTTCAAGAACATCGTTGAAGGTGAAACCGATCTGACGGTGGAACTGTTTCCGGCCGGTGCGCTGGGCAACGAAGACGAGCTGGTCGCCCAGGCCCAGGACAACCTGACCCAGGTCGTGCTGGTGTCCGGCGCCATGTCCAAGGCTTGCCCGGCTGCGTCCGTTCTGGACATACCCTACACCTTCTCTTCCGCAACCATTGCCTGGGACGTGCTGGATGGTGACTTCGGCGATGCCCTTGCCGAACACTGCCTTGCACAGACCGGCCTGCGCACGCTGGCTTATGGCGAAACCGGCTTCCGGAACTTCACCAACGGCACTCGCGAGATCCGGACACCTGCGGACATGGAAGGCCTGAAGTTCCGTGTGCAGCCGATCCCGCTTTACGTGGAAATGGTGAAAGGCCTCGGCGGCGAGCCGACCCCGATCGCCTGGACCGAACTGCCCAACGCGCTTTCCACCGGTGTCGTTGACGGCCAGGAAAACCCGGTCGGCGTGATCTACAACAACGGTCTCCACAAGCTGCAGAAATACATGACCCTTGACGGCCACGTCTATGCCGCCGACTTCATCCTGATCTCCGACGAATTCTACCAGTCGCTCACTCCGGCCCAGCAGGCCGTGGTTGCCCGTGCGGCGCGCATTGCCGGCAACATGGGCCGTTCCATCCAGCAGTGGAGCACGGCTGAAGGCGTCAACAAGGTTCAGGCAGAAGGCATGCAGGTCTATTCTCCGACCGCTGACGAAATCGCTGCCTTTGCCGAAAAGGCACAGCCGGCGGTCGTCGAATATCTGCGCGGCGAACTGGGTGAGGATGCGGTCTGGATCGACCGCCTGCAGGAATCCGTTGCTGCTGCAAGCCAGTAATCCGGTCAAGACCCCGGGCGGTTTGCCGCCCGGGGTTCTGGAATGTTGGAAAAGATCAGCTTTTGGCTGTTCAATCAAAGTCAGTTGAATAGCCAAAAGCTGAACAAGCAGGACCTGGAACATGAAAACGGTCAACGAATTTGCCCGGCGCCTCTTTGCGCTCGGAGCCGGCCTGTCGATGGCCCTCGTCTTTGCCATCATCTTCGTCAATTCGCTCCGCCGCTACACGGTAGGCCAGTCGGTTTCCTGGGGCGAGGAACTGCCGATCTATCTGACTATCTACGGTGTCATGTTCGGTCTCGCGCTTGCCTATCTGCAGGACAGGCATATCCGCTTCACGGTGCTGACCGATTTTCTCTCCGTCTCCGTTCGTGAAAAACTCTTCGCGGCCGTCGACCTGGTCAGTTTTGCAACCGGTGTTGCCCTCGCCTTCTCCGGGCATGCCTTCGCCGTTCGCCGAGGCAACCTTGACGCTTCGGGCCTGAAATCAGCCGGCAACTGGCTTGCGGAAACCACTGGCATCGAGTCGCTGGTCTGGGTCGCCAAGGTCGGCACCTGGCAGTATGCGATCGCCATCGGTGGAGCATTGCTGGCCGTGGCCGCCGCTCTCAAGTTCTTTGAACGCATCTCGGCCATCAAGGCGGTGCAGGCATGATCTACGCAATCCTTCTCATCGGGCTCGCGACCGGCGTTCCAATCGCTCTTGCCATCATTGCAGCCTTGCTGGTGTTCATGGGCTATGGCGAAGCGCCCTATTCCCTGCGCGTGGTCGCAACGGAAATGTTCAAGGGAATGAACTCCTTCCCCCTGCTTGCCATTCCGCTGTTCGTGCTGGCAGGCGAGGTCATGAACGAAAGCGGCATCACCGGCCGCATCATTGCCTTCGCCAATGTTCTGGTCGGCCGGCTGCGCGCCGGTCTGGCGCTCGTCAACATCTGGGCATCGGTGATCTTTGCCGGTCTTTCCGGATCCGCGGTTGCCGACACATCCGCCATCGGCCGGGTTTTCATTCCGGAGATGGAAAAACACGGCTACTCCCGCCCCTTCGCTGCTGCGTTGACGGCGGCCTCCTCCGTGATCGGGCCCATCATTCCGCCGTCCATTCCGGTGATCATCTACGCGCTGATCGTCTCCGGCGTTTCGGTGCCGGCGCTGTTCCTTGCCGGCATCATTCCCGGCATTCTGCTGGCGATTTTCCTCTCCGTCTTCGTAATGCTGACCGTGAAGGTCGATCACGGTGATCAGGCAGTAGAGCTGACCGCAGAGCCGGCCAGCAAGGCCATTCTCGGCGGGATACTGCCGTTGCTGATGCCGGTGTTCGTGGTCGGCTCCATCCTGCTCGGCGTCGTCACACCGACAGAGGCGGCAAGTTTCGCTGTCGCCTATGCGCTTTTCCTCGGCATCTTCGTCTACCGAAACATCAAGCTGTCTTCCCTGCCGCGACTTTTCTCCGAAGCCATGCGCGACAGTGCGGTCATCCTGATCATCATTGCCGCGGTCTCAGCCGCCAACTGGTTGCTGACCTACAACCGCGTTCCGAACTTGCTGACCGACTGGGTGCTGTTGAATGTGGACAGCAAGACCACGTTCCTGATTGCCACCATTCTCCTGTTCCTGTTCGTCGGACTGTTTCTGGAAGGCATCGCCGCCATGCTGGTGCTGGTGCCCATCTTGCATCCGATTGCGGTCGGCATGGGCGTGGACCCGGTCCACTTCGGCATCCTTGTCATCTTCAACCTGATGATCGGCCTGATCACCCCGCCACTCGGCCTTTGTCTGTTCGTCGCCGAAGGCATCGCCCAGGTCGGCATGGCCCGGCTGACCATGGCCATCCTGCCGTTCTTCTTCGTTGAAGTGCTGGTGCTGCTCCTCCTCACATTTGTACCGGAAACGGTCATCTGGCTGCCCCGCATAATGGGCTACTGAACCCACGGAAGGTCCCCATGAAAACCGCCATCGCCACCGTCTCCATCGCAGGCGACCTTGCCGAAAAGCTCAGCGCAATCGCAGCTGCCGGCTTCGATGGCGTCGAGATCTTCGAAAACGACTTCCTGGCCTTCGACCGCAGTCCGAAGGACGTCGGCCAGATGGTCCGCGACCATGGCCTGGAGATCTCGCTGTTTCAGCCCTTCCGAGACTTCGAGGGCATGCCCGAACCGCAACGCACCCGGACCTTTGCCCGCGCCGAACGCAAGTTCGACCTGATGCAGGAGATGGGCGCGGATCTTGTGCTGATCTGCTCCAACGTATCTCCCATCGCGCTTGGTGGCATCGATCGTGCCGCCGATGATCTTTCAGAGCTGGGTGACCTTGCCGCCAGGAGCGGTATCCGCATCGGCTATGAGGCCCTCGCCTGGGGCCGTTTCGTCAACGATCACCGCGATGCCTGGGAAATCGTGCGCAGGGCAGACCACCCCAACGTGGGCCTGATCCTGGATTCCTTCCACACCCTGTCGCGCAAGATTGACCCCGATTCGATCCGGGCCATTCCCGGCGACAAGATCTTCTTCGTCCAGCTGGCCGACGCGCCGAACTTCAACATGGACCTGCTCTACTGGAGCCGCCATTTCCGCAACATGCCTGGCGAAGGGGATCTGGACGTGACCGGCTTCATGCGGGCCGTTGCGGCAACAGGTTATGACGGCGTGCTGTCGCTGGAGATCTTTAACGACCAGTTCCGTGGCGGTTCGCCGAAATCCATCGCCGTCGATGGTTACCGCTCCCTGCTCTACCTGATGGACCAGGTCCGGCGAACCGAACCCGGCATCCGGATCCCCGTTCCCGAAATGCCCGACAGGGTACCGGTTGCAGGAATCGAGTTCGTTGAATTTGCCGCCGACCGGAGGGAAGCAACCGACCTGTCGGCCATGTTGACGACGCTCGGCTTCCACAAGGCCGGCAAGCACGTCTCCAAGGAGGTCGAACTCTGGCGGCAAGGCGGCATCAACATTGTCATCAACACCGACCCGCGCGGCTTCGCCCATGCGTCCTACATTTCGCATGGCACCAATGTCTGTGACATCGGCCTTAAGGTTGCAGACGCTTCGGCAACCGTTGCCCGTGCCGAGACCCTGGGGGCCAAAACCTTCGAACAACCGGTTGGGCCGGGCGAATTGAAGATCCCTGCGATCCGCGCTCTCGGCGGCAGCGTCATTCATTTCGTCGACGACAGCAAGGATCTGTCACGGGTGTGGGAAATCGAGTTCGAACCGGTTGATCAGGACGGGGCGACAGGTGATGCCGGCCTGCTCCGCATCGACCACCTCGCCGAGACAATGAACTATGACGAGATGCTCACCTGGCTTCTGTTTTATCGGTCGATCTTCGACACGGAGAAGACTGCCATGGTGGATGTCATCGACCCGGCGGGCCTCGTCCGCAGCCAGGCCATCGAAAACGACGACGGCAGCCTGCGGATCACGCTGAACGGGGCGGAGAACCGAAGGACCCTTGCCGGGCATTTCATCTCGGAAGGTTTCGGATCGGGTGTGCAACATATCGCCTTCGAAACCGCCGACATCTTCAAGACGGTGAAGGCGCTGCAAGCCAACGGCTTCACACCGCTGGTAATATCTCCGAACTACTACGACGATCTGGATGCCCGTTTCGGGCTGGAGGAAGACTTCCTCAACGACCTTAAAAACTCTGGCATTCTCTATGACCGGGACGAGGACGGCGAATATTTCCAGCTGTACAGCCCGACCTACGGAGAAGGCTTCTTCTTCGAGATCGTCGAACGCCGCGGCGGCTACAAGGGCTATGGCGCCGCCAACGCCCAGTTCCGCATCGCCGCCCAGAAACGCCATTTCCGCGCGAAGGGCATGCCGGCAAGGTAGGCTGGCCCGCAAAGAACGCGGGGCTGATGCATCGACAGGAGCGACAGTCAGTCAAGACCTATCCTGCCCCCCACGCCCTCATCCTGAGGAGCCGCCACGCGGCGTCTCGAAGGATGGGCGACACACTCTGAGCAAGCGGCCCATCCTTCGAGACAGCGCTTCGCGCTTCCTCAGGATGAGGTTGTGAGTGTAGCGTGGGTGTGGGTAACGAAAGCGCCCATCGATCACGTCAGTCCATTCGACCCGCGACGGCTTCATCGCGGCTCGTGAGCCCCCTTACCGCCCGGTCTTCTGTCGCCAGGCTTCGTATTTCTGCACGTTCTCTTCCTTCGTCGGCGGATAGAGACCGATGATCGGCGTTCCGGCCTTCACTTCTTCCAGCACGAAATCCTCAAAGCTCTCCATGCCGGTGCATTCGTCCGCAAGCTCGTCGGCCAGATGTGCAGGGATCACCATAACGCCATCCTTGTCGCCGACCAGAACGTCCCCGGGGAAGACCGGAGCATCGCCGCAGGAAATCGGCACGTTGATGTCCAGCGCCTCATGCAGGGTCAGGTTGGTCGGAGCTGACGGCTTGGCGTAATAGGCGGGCATGTCGAGTGCGCCGATACCTTCTGCGTCCCGGAAACCACCGTCGGAGACAACACCGGCAGCGCCGCGCAGGGCCAGCCGGGTGATCAGGATGGAACCGGCCGTTGCCGCGCGCGCATCCTTGCGCGCATCCATCACCAGCACGTGGCCCGGCGGGCAGGTTTCCATCGCAACCCGCTGCGGATGGTCCGGATTGCGAAAAACAGTGATCGGATTGCGGTCTTCCCGAGCCGGGATGTAGCGCAGCGTGAAAGCCTGACCGACCATGTTTTCGTCTTTCGGAGCTACCGGCACCACGCCCTGAATGAACTGGTTGCGCAGGCCGCGCTTGTAGAGCGCCGTCGCGACGGAAGCCGTCGAGACCTTTTTCAGTTTCGCGCGGGTGTCGTCGGAAAGTGTGTAGTCGCTCATGATGTCCTCAGTAGATATCGGGTTCGCCGGCGGTGCGGCCGAAGTCGGATTGCAGGAAGTCGAAGTCGCAGCCCTTGTCGGCCTGGGTGACGTGACGCTGGAAGAGATAACCATAGCCGCGCTCATACCGTGGCACGGGGGCCTGCCAGGCGGCCCTGCGGGCCTCCAGTTCCACCTCGTCCACCAGCATGTCGAGGCGGCGGTTGGCGAGATCCAGCCGGACGATGTCACCGGTCTTCAGCAGTGCCAGCGGTCCGCCGACGTAGCTTTCCGGCGCGACATGCAGCACGCAGGCACCATAGGAGGTGCCGGACATGCGCGCATCGGAGATCCGCAGCATGTCGCGATGGCCCTGCTTGATCAGCGCCTTGGGGATCGGCAGCATGCCCCATTCGGGAAAACCCGGCCCGCCCTGAGGCCCGGCATTGCGGAGCACCAGGACGTGATCCGGCGTGACCTCCAGGGTCTCGTCATCGATGGCCGCCTTCATTTCCGGATAGCTGTCGAAGACCAGGGCCGGTCCTTCGTGGAAATGGAACTTCGGGTCGCAGGCCGCCGGTTTGATCACGGCCCCGTCAGGACAGAGGTTCCCGCGCAGAACGGCGAGCGAGCCTTCCTCGTACACCGGGTTGGAGAGAGGACGGATGACATCGTCGTTATAGACGACCGCGCCTTCCAGGTTTTCACCCAACGTCTTGCCGGTAATGGTCAGGGCGGAAAGATCCAACCGATCCTCGATCTGCTTCATCAGCGCACGCAGACCGCCTGCATAGAAGAAATCCTCCATCAGGTAGTCCTTGCCGGAAGGACGGACATTGGCGATCAGCGGTGTCACCCGGCCAAGGGCGTCCAGATCGTCGAGCGACAGCTCCACACCGGCCCGACACGCCATCGCGATAAGGTGGACGACCGCATTGGTGGAACAGCCGGTCGCCATCGCAACGACCGCGGCGTTCCGGCAGGCGGCGTCCGTGATGATCCAGTCCGGTGTCAGGTCTTCCCAGACCATCTCAACGATGCGCCGGCCGCAATCGGCTCCCATGCGTTGATGGCCCGCATCAACCGCCGGAATGGAAGATGCTCCCGGAAGGGTCAGCCCCATGGCGTCTGCGATCGCTGTCATGGTCGAAGCCGTCCCCATGGTCATGCAGGTGCCCGCAGAGCGAGCGATACCACCCTGGATCCCGAGCCACTCATCGTCGGAAATGTTGCCGGCCCGGCGCTCGTCCCAGTATTTCCAGGCATCGGACCCCGACCCCAGGATCTTGCCGGCGTAGTTGCCACGCAACATCGGGCCTGCCGGCAGATAGACCATCGGAACACCTGCCGAGATCGCCCCCATGACAAGGCCTGGTGTGGTCTTGTCACAGCCTCCCATCAGCACCACGCCGTCCAGCGGGTGAGAACGGATCATCTCCTCCGTCTCCATGGCCAGCATGTTGCGGTAGAGCATCGAGGTCGGCTTGGTGAAGCTTTCGTCGACCGAGAGCGACGGCATCTCGACGGGAAAGCCTCCCGCCTGGAAGACGCCGCGCTTCACGTCCTGCACCCGCTCCTTGAAGTGGGAATGACAGGTGTTCAGCTCCGACCAGGTATTGAGCACGCCAATGACCGGCTTGTCCCGGAAGTCCTCTTCCGAGTAGCCGAGCTGCATCATCCGCGAGCGATGGCCGAAGCTGCGCAGATCGTCAGGAGCGAACCAGCGCGCGGATCGTAAGTCTTTTGGGGCTTTGTGCGTCATGATTTTATCCGGTGAAGGCAAAGGTCAGCCAGATGACGATGAGGGTGAAGACGAGGCCGACAACCTCCGGCCAGTTGCCGAACCGGTCGTCGCGGCGTTCTTCGTCCGCGAATTCTCCCGGTGCGATATCCTCATCCTGGCGGGTGAGATCCTTGTCGGTGATTTTCATCTCTACCTCCTCAGTCCAGCAGGTTTGGCAGCCACAGGGCCAGATCGGGGAAGAACAGCACCAGGAACAGGCCGACAGCTTGCAGGGCGATGAACGGCAGCACGGCGGCGAAGATTTCCTGCAGCTGGATATCTTTTGGCGCTACGGATTTCAGGAAGAAACAGGCTGGCCCGAAAGGTGGCGACAGGTAGTAGATCTGGATGTTCATGGCAAAGAGAACCCCGAACCAGACCGGGTCAAAGCCGAGATCCACCACCACCGGTGCAAAGATCGGTACGGTGATGAAGATGATCGCGATCCATTCCAGGAACGTGCCGAGCACCATGACGATCAGCATCATGACGACGATGACCAGGATCGGTGCGATATCAAGGGATGTCAGCAGGCCGCGCAGGAATTCGCCGCCGCCGATCCGGTTGTAGATGCCGATCAGCGAGACAGCCCCCAGCACCAGCCAGATGATGGACCCAACCGTCAGCACCGTCTGGCGCATGGCATCACGTGCCATCTTCCAGTTAAGCTCATTGCGGACGGCAGCAACCACGAGAGCCCCCACGGCTCCGACAGCCGCGGCCTCCGTGACAGTGGCGATGCCGGAATAAATGACCCCGAGCACGGCACCGATCAGAAGCCCTGGCAGAACAACCCCTTTCAGGAACTTGACGCGCTGGAACAGCGGCAAGCCGGTTTCGGGAATGTCGTAGATCGGTGCCAGTGCCGGATTGAAGCGCACCCGGATCAGGATGTAGATGATGAACAAGCTGGCGAGGATCAGCCCCGGTACGGCAGAGGCGGCGAAGAGCTTGGTGATCGAAACCTGGGCCGCAAGACCGTAGACGATCAGAACGACCGAGGGTGGGATCAGCGTTGCCAAGGCGCCGGCAGCGCAGATGATGCCGATGGACAGCTTACGGTCATACCCGAGCCGCAGCATCTGCGGCAGCGCGATCAGGCCGAGCATGACGATCTCGCCGCCCATGATGCCGGACATTGCCGCCAGCACCACCGCGACCACACAGGTCTGGACCGCGACCGAACCACGGAAGCGCCCGCCCAGGATCGCCATGCTGTCGAACAGCGACTGTGCGATCCCCGATCGTTCGAGGACGTTGGCCATGAAGACAAAGAAGGGAACGGCGATCAGCTCGTACTTGTGCAGGACCTCGCCGACATTGGCAGCAACGATGAAGAAACCGGCACGCTCGCCGAAATAGAGGATCGCGGTTGCCAGCGACACCGTCAGTGTGGTGATGCCGAGCGGAACGCCCAGCGCCATCAGCGCCAGCAGCGCGACGACGATCAGAAGGGTAATAAGTTCAATGCCCACCGGCGATCTCCCCTTCGGTGCGCTGGCACCAGCGAATGATGTTGGCGGCAAGCTGGAGAATGTAGAGAACGCAGCCAGCAACAAGCAGGATCTTGAGATAGGTCGGCTGGATCGAGTTCAGCGCGGTTCCCGAGTGCTCGGTGCGCTTCAGAACTTTCAGCATCGGATCCCACAGGGCCATGGTCAGGACAATTACCGCACCAGCCGCAATCACCATCTGCAACAGGCGCATTACGCGCCAGACCCGTGGACTGACCAGCGTTTCGATCATGGTGATGGAAATATGGCGGTGCCGCTGGGTGACATAACCAACCGCAAGCACCCAGGCCGAAGCACAGAGCGTCATGGCAAGTTCCGTCGACCAGACGGTCGGGCTGTCGAACCCGTACCGCATCACCACCTCGAGCGCGGAAACCGCGATACAGGCGAAAAACAGCACGGAACAGCCATGACCGATGAACACGCTGACACTGTCCATGACGTCGGCATAACGCGCGAATAGGCGTTTCATCATCTCTCCCTGAATGCAGACCTGAAGCGGACAGGTGAATCCGGCCGGGCACAAGGCCAGGTCATCGAGACTGTGCCCGCTCAGGAGCTTTGGCAAGAAAGCTGCGTGCCCTCACCTTGCAACGTGGAAAGCAAGGGCACGCGTCACTGGCCGGGTCCTAGTTCTTGAAGAGACCGATTTCGGTCATGTAGGAGAGGTTCGCGTCAAGCGCTTCCTTGGCAAGGTCCGACTTCTGGGCATAGTTCTCCCATTCCTTCCGGGCGATCTCGCGCAGTTGGTCGCGATCTTCCTGGGCCCAGTTGATCACTTCGATCTTCTCGCCAGCGCCGTCTCGCGCGGCCAGTTCCTGGTCCTTCTTGTCGACTTCAGCCGCCATTGCGAACATGGCTTCGTACCACCAGTCACGCAGGGCTTTCTGGTCTTCCGGGCTCAAAGCATCCCACTTCGCCTTGTTGATGGTGAACTGCATCGACGGCATGGAGTGAATGCCGGGATAAAGCGGGTAAGGGGCAACGTCATGCAGACCGGTCGCGTCGTTGTTGACGTAGGCCGAGGCGTCTGCTGCATCGACAATGCCCTTTTCCAGAGCACCATAGACTTCAGAGAAAGGAATGGATACCGGCGACGCGCCGGCAGCCTGGAAGACCGCGGCGGCAAGCCCTTCCGGAGAGCGGATCTTCTTGCCTTCCAGATCTTCGAACGTGCGGATCGGTACGCGGGCCGGCAATGCTTCGCGAGAATAGGGTCCGCAGGCAACGACCTGCACTTCTCCACCGGTCACGGCATCGGCTGCCTTCTGCATCACGGCTTCGCCGCCACCGTCCTTGCAGAAACCGATCATCTGTTGCGGCGTGTCGTAGCCGGAGATGAGGTCGCCCATGATGGCGTAGGCCGGCTCGCGGCCTGCAAAGTAGTTCACGGAGGTGAAGTCGCCATCCAAAACGCCGGCTGCAACAGCATCAGGCGTTTCTCTTGCCGGGACCACGGATCCGTTCGGCGTCAGCTGGATTTCGACGCGGCCGTCGGTCATTTCCTTGATTTTCGGAAGGCAGGTTTCCGTCAGATACTGGGTCGAAAAGTCCCCTGCATTGAAAGAGGTCTGAATACTGAAGGTCTCTGCCTGCGCCATTGTTGCGATGACGGAGACCGAAGCTGCCAGGGCAGCGGCGGTGAATTTCATGGTGTCCTCCACTCGATTGCGCGGGGAGCTCCTCCTCCCGCTATCTGATGCATTAATATATTAGGGCATTTCTTGCAAGTCTGTTCTATCTTCGCCCGAGAAGAATCGTGTGTTTGAATAAGAGGATCAGCGATGACGGTTGAACTGGCTCGGTTGCTGGATGACCCGAACAAGGCGGCAGACGCCAGTAGCGGTGAAAGGATCCGGCGGATCTCCGTCAGCCAGCAGATCCAGGAATCGCTGCGCGCACGGATCATCTCGCTTGACCTCAAGCCCGGGCTCAGCCTGTCGCGGACGGATCTTGCCAGCCATTACGGTGTCAGCCAGACCCCTGTGCGCGATGCGATGATGAAGCTGGAAGAAGAAGGGTTGCTGACCATCTATCCGCAATCCAAGACCGAAGTCTCCAAGATCGACGTCGACCATGCACGCGAAACCCAGTTCTTGCGCCTGTCGCTGGAGCTGGAAGTGACACGCACCCTGGCCAGACAGGACGACAAATCTTCCATCGCCCCTGCCCGTCAGATCCTCAAGCTTCAGGAAACGGCACATGCCGAGGGTGATCTCGGCCTCTTTGCCACCTTCGACAAACGCTTTCACCTGTCGCTGTTCAAGGCGGTCGGGCTTGCCAGCCTGTGTCAGCTTGTAGCGTCGCGCTCCGGCCATATCGACCGGTTGCGCAATCTCAACCTACCCGACCCCGGCAAACCCGCCAGCATCCTGCGATATCACGGGCTCATCCTGGCCGGTATCGAGGCAAGTGATGAAACGGCCACGGAAACCGCTGTCCGCGAACATCTGTCAGGCACGTTGCAGCAGGTCGATCAGATCGTCGCCCGCAATCCTGCCTTCTTCTAGGCCGTAGCCCAGCAAGGCAAGAGATCGAGTGAAAGCCCACCGCCCCAGCAAGACTTGCAGTACCAGGCTTTCATGGGGACGGGGCTGATCGTCAGGTAGCCCGATCAAGCATCGCCGATGCAACCAGTGCCCGCGCCGCCTCTCCTGCAGCTTCCGCATAGGCAGGATCGCGGTGAACCAGGATGGTTGAAAACGCGCCGTCCAGGAGCAGCACGATATGGCGGGCCAAGTGCGGTGCTCCGCCGATACCTGCAGCCTCGAATTCTTCCGCCATCCACGCCTCGAATTTCTTCTTGTGACCGGCACCAACCTTCATCGCCGGATGCCCGGGCATATTGGCAAGTTCCGCCGCTGTTCGCAGGAAGCCGCAGCCTTTCCATTTCGGGTGCCTTGCAGCAACCGCTATCTGGCGGAAGATTGCCTCCACCTTGTCCGGCAGATCACCTTCGGCCTTCCCAAACCATTTCCGGAACTGATTGAGGTTGGGCTGATCACGTGACGCCAGATAAGCTTCGATCAGGTCGTCCTTGCTTTTGAAATGGTAATAGACCGTCTTCTTGGTGATACCTGCCTTCTCCGCGATCGTGTCGAGACTAACGGCACGGATTCCCTCCGCATAGAAGAGCTTGTTGGCAGCGGTCAGGATCCGCTCTCTGGCTGTTTCGGCAGGTTTGATCATCGATCAAGTATACTCACCAGTGAATATACTTCAATGCGCACCGTCGCTAGCGTCCTTCTATCGACTTTCAACCAAGGACGAAGCCCATGACTGCCCCTGTTCTTCTGGACCGCCACGGCCCCATCGCGTTGCTTACCCTCAACAGGCCCGAGAAGCTGAACGCGCTCAACTACGCTACGAACGACCTCATCCTGGCTCATCTGAACGAATTGGAAGCGGACGAGAGCACTCGTGTTGTCGTCATCACCGGCGCAGGCAGGCGCGCCTTTTCGGCAGGTGGAGACATTCACGAGTTTTCGCGCACCATCGCGGAGGGCATCGACGTCGCGGTGCGCGATTTTTGCCAGCGGGGCCAGCGCATGACCGCGCGCCTGGAAAACTTTCCCAAGCCGGTCATTGCCGCCGTCAACGGTCTGGCCTACGGCGGCGGTTGCGAAATCACCGAAGCGGTTCATCTTGCCGTCGCCTGCGAAAGCGCGCTCTTTGCCAAACCGGAAATCAATATCGGCATCCCGCCGACCTTCGGCGGCACGCAGCGTCTGCCGCGCCTTGCAGGCCGCAAACGGGCCCTGGAACTGCTTCTCACCGGTGACAGCTTTTCCGCGCACAGAGCTCATGAGCTCGGACTGGTCAACCAGGTCGTCACCGACGGCAGCGAACTGGAGGCGGCCTTTGCCCTCGCAGAGCGCATCCTGCGTCACTCCCCACTGGCTGCTTCCAGGATCCTGACCGCCGTCACGCGCGGGCTCAACACGACCATTTCCGAAGGCCTGCGGATCGAACAGGAGCAGTTTGCACGCATGGCCGCCACACGGGACGTTCACGAGGGCCTCACGGGCTGGATCGAGCGGCGCATGCCGGACTATCAGGGCGCCTGAAGCCAGCCAAAAAAACAGGGGGCAGCACGCCTGAAGTGTGCTGCCGACGGATGTGTCAGAAAAGTTTTACAAAAAAAGAATTATTTAATTACAGAGACTTAACCAGCAATTTTCGGTTCATTCCCGATTTTTCCAAGACCGGCTGTTGTAATGAAACCGGTGTTTGTTAAGGTCCCGGCATCCAATGACCGAAAGGCGCACACCGCTTCACCAGCGGATGGACAGGGCTTCCAACAGCCCATCTTCCGCACCTGCAGCATCCTTTTGCTGCATTGTGCGCCTTCCTGAAAAGTCCGGCACTCGATCCTTCGCGCAAAGGATCGGCTAAATTCCGTCCAGTGCACCTATGCACCTCCCGCCGGGCTTGTAACAGAACCATTCCGACGCTCGCTGCCCGACCTCCGGGCGGTGCATGAGCGCGTGCACGCTGCGGCCCGTTCCGTGCGGCATCGCGCGCCTTAAAAAGGAGACGCTATCCATGCAGGCTCAACAGCTGTCCGCCAATGCCGAATTGCAACTGGACGAGCAGGCTTATGGCCGGGATCCGATCGCAGACCGGGAAACGGATCTCTACCGCGGCGAATACATCATGTCGTTCGTGGAAAAGTGGGACGAGTTGATCGACTGGGACGCGCGCGCCGACAGCGAGGGACAGTTCTTCATGGACGTGCTGCGCGCCCGCGGCAAGGAAACCGTGCTTGATGTCGCAACCGGAACCGGCTTCCACTCCGTAAGGCTGACGCGCGCAGGCTTCAACGTGACCTCGGCCGACGGCTCTGCTGCCATGCTGGCAAAGGCGTTCCAGAACGGCCAGAAACGCGGCATGATCCTGAAGACGGTACAGGCTGACTGGCGTTGGCTGAACCGGGACATTCAGGGCAAATACGACGCCATCATCTGCCTCGGCAACTCCTTCACCCACTTGCACGACGAACTGGACCGCCGCCGGGCGCTTGCCGAATTCTATGCCGCGCTCAAACACGACGGCATCCTGATCATCGATCAGCGCAACTACGATGCGATGCTAGATCAGGGCTATTCCAACAAGCACAAATACTATTATGCCGGAAAGAAGGTGAAGGCCGAACCGGTGCATATGGACGAAGGCCTCGCCCGCTTCAAATACAGTTTTCCCGATGGGGCCGAGTACACGCTCAACATGTGCCCCATCCGCAAGAACTACATGCGCCGCCTCCTGTCGGAGGCAGGCTTCGAGCGCGTCCGCACCTATGGTGACTTCCAGGAGACCTTTGCGGAAAACGATCCGGATTTCTTCATCCACATTGCCGAAAAATCCAGCCTGCACCTGGTTCGCTGGGGTGGCGCGCGCCCTGAAGACGGCAAAACGGATATCCGCGAAGTTGCCGAAAGCTACTACGACAGCGACGACGCCGACACCTTCTACAGCCTTGTCTGGGGCGGCCAGGACCTTCACATCGGTCTTTATGACAACACCAGCAACATTCGCGAAGCGTCGGACCTCACCATCGACGAGATGGCCGGCATGCTGCCCAATCTTGGTGCGGATGCGAAGGTTCTCGACATCGGCTCCGGTTATGGCGGCGCGATGCGCAAGCTGGTCAAGGCCAGTGACTGCAGCGCGGTCTGCCTGAACATTTCCGATGTCCAGAACGACACCAACCGGCACCGCAACATCCAGCAGGGTTTCAAGGACAAGATCCGCGTCGAGCACGGCGTCTTCGAGGATATTCCTGAGCAGCCGGAAAGCTTCGACATTGTCTGGAGCCAGGATGCGATCCTGCACTCCGACCAGCGCCACAAGGTGCTGCAGGAAGTCCACCGGGTGCTGAAGCCGGGCGGCTATTTCATCTTCACTGACCCGATGCAGGCCGATGATGCCGACCCGAAAGCCCTCCAGCCGGTTTATGACCGCCTGCAGCTCAACAGCCTGGGGTCGATGCGCTTCTACCGCGAGACGGCAGAAGCACTGGGCTTTGAAACCGTCGAACAACGGGACATGACGCAGCAGCTGCGCAATCACTATTTCCGGGTACGCGAGGAGCTTCTCGCCAACTACGACAAGCTGCGCAACGAAGGCGCTTCCGCCGACTATCTCGACAAGATGGCGCTTGGGCTCATGAACTGGGTCGATGCTGCGGACGCCGGCCAGCTGGCCTGGGGCATCCAGCTGTTCCGCAAGCCTGTCTGATCCCCTTCCTTCCCGATCTCCCTGCCCGGGCGCCATACACCGCCCCGGGCAGGACTATCCTTTCCAAAACGACAAGGAGCGCGCAATGACGCAAAGATCCTGGCTATTCACCAGTGAATCCGTTTCCGAGGGACACCCGGACAAGGTCTGCGACCGGATATCCGACACCATTCTGGACGCTTTCCTGGAACAGGACCCTGACGCCCGCGTTGCCTGTGAAACGCTGACCACCACCAATCACGTCACCATCGCCGGGGAAGTTCGTGGCCCCGACCAGGTCCTCGATACCGTTGAGAGCCTGGTGCGTGAAGCCGTCCGCGACATCGGCTACGAACAGGAAGGTTTCCACTGGCAGACGCTGGAAGTGGTCAACCGCCTGCACCGTCAGTCGGCCGACATCGCCATGGGCGTCGATGAAGGCGACAAGGGCGAGGAAGGAGCCGGCGACCAGGGCATCATGTTCGGCTATGCCTGCAACGAGACCGAGGAGCTGATGCCTGCGCCGATCCTGTTGTCGCACAAGATCCTGCGCACCATGGCCGAAGCCCGGAAATCCGGGCGCGAACCGCGCCTTGGCCCGGACTCCAAGAGCCAGGTGACGCTTCGCTATGAAAACGGCCGTCCGACCGGCATCGATGCCGTGGTCGTTTCCACTCAGCACGGCGAAAATGTCAGCCAGGAAGAAGTGCGCGAAGCGGTTTTGCCGTTCATCCTGCATGCCTTGCCCGTCGGCTGGACCGTTCCCGATAACCGGATCTACATCAACCCGACTGGCCGCTTCGTGATTGGCGGACCGGATGGCGATGCCGGCCTCACGGGGCGCAAGATTATCGTCGACACCTACGGCGGTGCAGCTCCCCATGGTGGCGGCGCCTTTTCCGGCAAGGACCCGACCAAGGTCGACCGGTCGGCTGCCTATGCCTCGCGCTATCTCGCCAAGAACGTGGTCGCCGCCGGCCTTGCCGACAAATGCCTGATCCAGCTCGCCTATGCCATCGGCGTGCCGGAGCCGGTCGCCGTTTACGTCGACACACAGGGAACCGGCAAGGTGGATGAAGTGGCTCTGGGCAAGACCTTGCGCGAAATGGTGCGTCTGACACCGCGGGGAATTCGCGAGCGTCTCGGACTGTCGAAGCCGATCTACGCGCGCACTGCTGCTTACGGCCACTTCGGCCGCGCACCGGAAGAAGACGGCGGTTTCGGCTGGGAGAGAACCGATCTTGCCGACGAGCTTGCACGGCACTTCGGCGCTCGTGCGGATGCGGCAGAGTAAGAAAACAGCGAAGCCCCGGCACGGCATCCGCCGCGCCGGGGCTTTCGGTTTACCGGATCAGAACTTTTCGACGCTCGGCCGCAGCTCCAACTCGGATGTCCAGGCGCTTTTGTCCTGGCGCGAGATCTCCAGATACGTCCGTGCGATTGCATCCGGATGAAGGGTCTTGTCCGGGTCGTCATAAGGCGCGCCACGATCCGGATTGTAGATCACCCCGTCGATGACGAAATGAACCACGTGGATGTTTTGGGGCGACAATTCCCGGGCAAGTGACTGGCACAAGCCACGCAAGGCGAACTTGCCCATGGCAAAGGGCGCTGATTGCGGGAAGCCCTTGATGCCGGCGGAAGCACCGGTGAACAGCATCACGCCCTTCCCTTTTGGCACCATCCGCTTTGCCGCTTCATGTGCAACGGCCAGCGCACCGAAGGCGGTCACATCCAGTGCGGCATGCACGTCCTCAAGATCGAGTTCGGCAACCGGTCCGCGGACGCGGCCACTGGCGTTGTAGACGACGAGGTCCGGCGTTGTCCCCGCCTCGTCGAGGTCCTGGAACAGGCGCGCCACACTGGCCGCGTCGGCAGCATTGCAGGCATGGGCGTTTGCTCCGGTTTCAGCGCAAAGCCCTTCCAGCTTCCCGGGAGTTCTGGCAGCCAGTGACACCCTGTAGCCTTCCTTGGCAAACGTCCGTGCCAGAGACGCGCTGAGGCCAGGCCCGGCACCGACGATCAGGGCATTGCCGCTCACGATGCGGCTCCCAGATAGACCGGCTTCAATCCGCTCACCAGCTGCGCCTGGATCGGTGCGGTTGCCTCGTTGATGGCGGTGACACCCATATCCTGCCCGACCTGGGTGCGGATCGGCCGCGATCCATCCATTGCGATCAGTTCAAGGATCTTGGTCGCGACGTTGCCCGCATCGGTGATGGCTTCGCCCTGATCGAACATGCCCTGGAACATGCCAAGCAACCTGTCGCGTCCCTTGGAATAGTCGCCATATTGCCCAACCCGTACCGCATCGCCCGGAGCCGGCGCGGAGGTCACCAGGTCAGTGCCATGGCCACTCGGCTCAACCAGAACGGACTCGACCCCGAACGGTTCCAGTTCGTAATGCAGCGACTCGCAGTAAGCCTCCATCGCCCATTTGCTGGCGCAGTACAGGCCGAAGAAAGGCATGCCGAACCGGCCTGCAACCGAACTGAGACTGATCACGAGACCGGACTTCCGCGCCCGCATCGCTGGAAGCACCGCCCGCGTCAGATGCATGACACCATAGACATTGACGTCGAACAGATCCTTTGCCTGCTCCATGGTGAAGCCTTCCGTCAAACCAACAGGCATGACGCCTGCGTTATTGACCAGAACATCTATCGGCTGCTCTGCCTCGACCGCCGCGACGGTCCGTTCGACACCTTTCTCGTCAGCGACATCCAGATCGACCGTAACAAGCTTGCCCGGAAGACCTTCGGCAAAAAGCTTGAGCGCCTTGGCCGCTTCCGCGTTTCTGCCGTCCAGATCCCGCATGCCCGCATAAACGATATGGCCTTCCTGCACGAGTTTCTGGGCGGTCAGAAACCCGATACCCCGGCTTGCACCGGTAATCAGGATTGTCTTTTGGGTGGTCATTTTCATTTCCCTTCCTTCTTGAAGATTGTGCGCATGAACAGCGCCAGGGGTTCGTCGCTGCGGCTTGCCTTCATTCTCGTCAGCGCGCCGCTCCACGAATTCATCAACCAGTCGGCAGCCTGTGCCGGGGAGAGATGAGACAGTCCGATCCGGGAGAGGTCCGTCTCCCGCAGGCAGATCTCAAGTTCACCGGTCAGTGCCTGCCAATGACGGTCCAGTTCCGCCTGAAAGACCGGTTTCTGGTCAGCCAGCTCCGTCGACAGGTTGCACATCAGGCATCCCTGGGCGTAGCCACGGTCTTTCATCCCTTCCCGGGCACCGGAGAAAAATGCTTCCAGCCGCTCTACCGGCGAGCGTTTGCGATCCGAAAGGCAGGCCTTTGCAAAAGCGAGCTGATCCCGGTGGTAGTGACGCGCCACCTCGAGACCGAAGTCTTCCTTGGTGTCGAAGTAGTGGTAGAAAGACCCCTTCGGCACGCCACTTTCCCGCAACACGTCATTGATCCCGATGCCGTCGAAGCTGTTTTCCCGGATAAGCGTCATACCGACATCCAGAAGACGGGTCTTCGCGGTCTCGTAGGCAGCTTCGTTGCGTATTCTGGCCAAGGGGATTCCTTTCGTCAGGGACTTCTGACACCGCTAATCCGGCTGATGCAGCGCATTGTCAGTGGCGTTCGTTGAATTAGAAATAGACTGGTCTAATAATAATCGTCAATGAAACGAACTTCACGGTTGCGTGTGTGCGACGATCAATGAGGAGATCGCCCTTCTCAGAAACAAAAAAGCTCCCCGCGAATGACCACGGAGAGCTGATTGATCAAATGAATTTCGCCGGTCCGGCTCTGCTCACACAGAAGCGGGGTTTTGGCTCAAGCCTCTTCCGGCACTTTTTCACCCGCGCCTTCCGTCACCTGGTCGATCCAGTCCTGAAGGTTGTAATAGGTGGTGATGCGGGCAATTTGACCATTGCGGATCTCGAAAAAGCTGCCCGCCGGCAGCTTGTAGGTCTGACCGTTCGCGGGCGGCAATCCGCTATCGGTGCCGATATAGCTGCCATGGACGATGAACTCGGCAGCAGCCCGTGTCCCGTCTTCACTGACGAACAGAACGATGTCGCTGAGCCGCTCCTTGTAGCAGCGCGTCATGTGAACGTTGAAGGACCAGAACTTGTCCTTGCCGACACGGCGTTCGCCCTGGTTGACGTCATGGATCAGGTCGTCGGCAACCAGGCTTTCCATTTTCTTGGTATCGCCTGCATTGAAGGCAGCAAAATAGGTATCGATCAGAAACCGGGACTGTTTGTTGGCCATAGGTCCTCGCAGGGGCGGAAACACAATCTGGCCGGGAGTTTGCCTTCGCCGCCTTCCCGGCGCAAGAGGTCGAGGAGATTGCGGTTTACGGTTCTTCACCGAAACCGCTTCAAACCAACCAAAGTCCCCGCCCAGGGCGACAGCCGGCGCCCGATGTTGAAGTGATAAAAATGCTACATACTGTATCACATTAGCAACAAACATCACTTCTCTTGAAATTGCCGGTTGCATTGGCACCCGCTCTCGAAGTATCAACTCATCACCGGTCATCATACTGGCACAGACATCAACGGTTCGGCCATTTTTCGCCACCCGCATGATCAGGCCCTGCCCACTCATGTACGGATGCTGTTCTGGTGGATCAGGTACCATCACATGTAGCTCAGGGGTTAGAGCGTCAGGCAAGTTGCCTGAAAGTCACAGGTTCGAATCCTGTCTTGTGAGTTTTGGATAGCCAATTGGTAAAGGCACCGGATTTAGTTTCCGCTAAACGGGGGTTCGAATCCCTCTCCAAAAACACGGCCTCCAACGCCGAACTGGCCTGTCACGCCAGCAGCTATGCAAGCTGTTCCATAGGGGACCTGGAGAGGTCTTGCGAACGCGGACTGGCCCTTTTGCCTTCGGGTGAAAGTGTCCTGACCGCCGACGCCAGGTCGCTTCGCCCGGCCTTTGGCGAAGGCTCTGCCGCCGCTTTGCCGGAACCGCCTGTTTTCGAACGGGTGGAACCCGCATTGCCGCTGCTACGCCCTCTCGCCACGGGCCCGCCGGGAGACCTCGTGCTCTCTTCGGGTCTCATCGTTTCACCCCGGACGCCTCATGACGAGCGACCGGTTTCCTCAACCTCCAACCATCTTCAACACCGGAAAGGACAACCACGTGCCTTAGCGCATTGGAAGGATTATCGAAATGACGACTTTTCTCGACAAGATCCGCGGGCGAACCCGCGTAGTGATTTCTGAAACGGAACGGGCCCTCCACATCTGCAAGGGAGAGCTCCAGGGTATTCTCGGACCCGGTGAACACAGCCTCGAGAATGGCCGTGGCACCCTGGTGATCGAGCGCCAGTCGATGGCAATGCCCCAGTTCCGGTCGGCCTACGAGAAGGCGCTCTTCGATAAGCTTCCGCAAGTTGCCGAAGAGCACTTGACCGTTATCCGGACCGGACCGGGTGAAGTGGCGATTGTGGAACGGGACAACCGTATCCACACCGTGCTTGGTCCGGACGAGCGGCTTGTCCTGTGGACGGATGCCGGCCCGTGGACCTTCGAGGTCATCGACACAGCTGCCGACCCGGCCCTCACGCAGAAGCTCATGCGCCGGCTCGGGGATGCCCGTCAGACGCAGCAGTTCGTGATCGTGCCGGTGACCGACGGCAGCGTCGCCCTCCTCTTCATGGATGGCGTGCTCACCAAGGTGCTTGAAGCCGGGGTGCATGCCTTCTGGAAGGCAGGCCGAACCGTGACGCAGAAGGTCATCGACCTCAAGCGTCAGGCTCTCGACGTCACCGGTCAGGAAGTCTTGACCCTCGACCGCGTTACCATCCGGATCAACCTCTCCGCGGATTACCGTGTGGTTGACCCGGTGAAGGCCGCAACCGAGGTGAAGGACTTCACCGACACGCTCTACCGGGCTTTGCAGCTTGTGTTCCGCAAGCAGCTCGGCGCGCTCAAGCTCGACCAGATCCTTGAAAAGAAGGGGGAGGTCAACGCGGAAGCGGCCGCCAAGATCAAGGCCGACATGGCTGAAATCGGTGTCGAGGTCTCCGACATCGTCCTCAAGGACGTGATCCTTCCAGGCGAAATGCGCGAGATCCTCAACAAGGTGGTGGCTGCCGAAAAGGAAGCCGAAGCCAACGTGATCCGGCGTCGTGAAGAAACGAACGCAACCCGTTCGCTTCTCAACACGGCCAAGGTCATGGCTGAAAACCCGGTCATGCTTCGGCTCAAGGAGCTCGAAGCGCTCGAAGCCATTGCCGGCAAGGTCGACCGGCTCACGGTCCACAACGGAACCGGAGGCCTTATGAACGACCTCGTCCGGCTTCGGGACGACAACGCGGCATGAGCCAGAACGGCGCGGGGCAACCTGCGCCGTTTCTGTTTCAGCGCGGCCCTTCCAGACCATGGCTGTCCAGGTCCTGTCACCAGGTCACCTCGATTGAGGGTGCGCTCGCCCGCTTTCGCAGGGATCGCAGAATTTGAAAACAGTATAATTTAAAGAAAAAGACAATGAAAACAGACACAAAGATCTCGAAACGCCTGTCTTTCTGGCTAAGGCACAAACCGGAAGACGCCGGTTTGATCCTGTCAGACGGCGGTTGGGCTGCCGTAGCTGATGTCCTTGACGCCTTAAGAGCCCTCGGCCTTGATTGCAAAAGGGATCAGCTGGAAAGAGTGGTCGCGACCAACGACAAGAAACGCTTCGAGTTCTCCAAAGACGGCAAACACATTCGCGCACGTCAGGGGCATTCGATTGACATTGAACTGGGCCTCACCGCTTTACAGCCTCCGGAGTTCCTGTTCCACGGAACGGCAACACGTTTTCTGCCGCCCATTCTGGCCGAAGGCCTGAAACCTATGGCCCGGCACCATGTGCATCTGTCACCGGATCGCGACACCGCGCACAAGGTCGGAAGCCGACACGGCAAACCTGCAATTCTTCAGGTCGCGGCCAGCGCAATGCAGACGAAGGGGCACACGTTTTACAGAACGGAGAACGGCGTCTGGCTGACGGATGCAGTTCCCGCACATTTTCTGGCACTGAACGAAGCCCGTCCAAAGTAGGCCTCTTCGCGAATTCGGCATTCCTGGTTACATGGTCTGGACCGGCATGAACCAAGGGCCTTCAATGACTCCCCCCTCACGCATACCGGCACCAAGATAAAAAAATATATCTCTTTCTTTATTTCCGAAGCTGAATATATAAAGAAAATACTTTCTTTATCGAGGTTGCCATGTCCATCAGCTCGCCAGCGCTCCCGCCCGTCAGCCCGTCACTCTTTTCACCGGACCGTGCGGCCGGCACACTGGCGCTGGTACTCGGGGTAGGATCTCACGCCATCAATGGCTTTGTTACCACCGCTGTCCTGCCGGACATCATCCGCGATCTTGGCGGGCAGGACCGTGCCTTCTGGGTATTTTCCTCCTTTGAAATGATGGCAATCCTGGCGGGCTGCCTCACTGGCGCAGCAAAGGTTCGTTTCGGTGCCCGCAGTCCCTTCCTGCTGGCGTCCCTCCTGCTTGCGGGTGGATCGGTGCTCGCGGGTCTCTCGACATCTCTGGAAGGGCTGATTGCCGGACGCGCCCTGCAGGGCTTCGGCGAAGGCATGATCATCGCACTGTGCTATTCGCTGATCCCGGATCTCTTCCCCAGCAACATCGCCCCGCGTGTCTTTGCCTTGCTGGCAGGGGTCTGGGCCGTTGCAGCGGGTATCGGGCCGGTTTCGGCCGGCTTGCTGTCCGAACTCTGGTCGTGGCGCGCCGCCTTCCTGATCAACATACCCTTCGTGCTGCTGCTGTTCGTCCTGATGAACACGGCCTTGCCTGCGCACGCAGTCCGCCCGGCCACCGCAAGCGGCCCCACGGCCAGAAGTTTGCCGGTCCGTTTACTGGTTCGCCTTGCCCTGCTGGCAGCAAGCATCTTTCTCCTGACCGTGATAGGCGAGCTGCATGCGCCCCTGCCGCTTGCGCTGACGATTGCAGCCGGTCTGGCAACCGCAGCGCTGCTGCTGACCTTTGACGCCGCAAGCCCGCATCGCCTTTTCCCGCGCGATGCCTTCCGGGCGCAGACCCTGATCGGCCTCGGCACCTGGATCGTGTTCCTCATTTCCGCTGCCGCTGCGGTGCGGGCGGTTTTCGTGACGACGGTCGGCCAGGTCTACTGGGGTCTCAGCGTGACGCAGGCAAGTTATGTTGCCGCCGGGCTCGCCTTCTCCTGGTCGATCTTCGCCGTCATCTCTTCCCGTGCACCGTCGCGGCAGCGCGAACTGACCTATCTGACGACCGGTCCATTCCTGATCGCCGGCGGCTTGACCCTGACAGCTCTTGCGATCACGACCGCGTCGCTGCCTTTGTTTGCGCTCGCTGCCGTGGTTGCCGGTGCCGGCCACGGGCTGTGCAACCAGATCCTGATGCGTTCGCTGATGTACATCGCCGAGGGCGAAGACCAGAACCTGGTCTCCAGCATCCTGCCGACCATTTCCTCTGCCGGTATCGCCATCGGCGGCGGCCTTACCGGACTGATCGCAATTGTCACCGGTCTTGTTGCTCCGGGATCGGAAGAACTGCTCACCCGGGAAGCCGTCGCGCGGTCCGGCGCTTCCGTCTTCTACATCAATGCGGGCCTGACACTGGTTCCAGCCCTGGCGATGCTGGTGCTACGTCACAGATTGACTGCACGGGAAAGCGCCATCGCAAGCGAATAGCCGCCCCCCTCACCCGAGGTCGGCACCGCGCGTCTCGATCCGGTAGACCCACGTCACCACCGCTCCCAGCAGCGAGGTAACCACGAGGCCGGCCAGCAGCACGTCCGTTCCCAGGTCCTTGAGCAGAATCGGAAACAGGAAGGCAGTCAGAACCGCGCCTATCTTGGCGAAGGACGCCGCAAGGCCCGCCCCCGTGCCGCGATAGGCGACAGGAAACACCTCGCCGGCAATCAGGTAGGTCTGCGCATTCGGACCCATGTTGGTCATGAAGTTGAACAGCATGAAGCCTGCAAAGATCAGGGGGACGTCCCATACAGGCCCTGCATGGTTGCCTGAAGCCGCAATCGCCAGACCAACGGCGCAGCCGATGAAACCGATCACCTGAAGGCGGACACGGCCGATCCGGTCAGTGAACATCACGGCAAAGACAATGCCGACAATCAGCAGGACGTCGATCAGAGCGGCACCTTTCGCTGCAAGCAGATCGTTGTAGACCAGATCTGAGAGCGACTGTGCGTGCTCGCGCTTGTTGCCAATTGAACTGGCCAGGATGACCGGCGTGAAAATGCCGATGCCATATGTCCCGAGATCCTGCAAGAACCAGGGAACCGACGCAAAGATCGTCGCCTTGCGCAGTTTCCGGTCTGTCAAAAACCGGCTCCACTTGACCTTGTGCGCATGCGGCGAACCGGCTGTTTCAGCCTTCAGTGAAATTTCACTCGGATATCTGGGGCGCCGGTTCAGCAATCTCAGCAGTGCGGTTTCCGCTTCTGCCACCCGTCCCCTCACGATCAGCCAGTTGGAGCTTTCCGGAACAAAGAAGCGGCCGGCCAGGATCAGAAGAGCAGGCGGAACGGCCGTCAGATACATCCAGCGCCAGGCTTCGGGGTCCGGAAACCAGGTGAGCGTCAGAAAGGCAAGACCTGTACCCGACAATGCCCCGACAGCTTGAAAACTGAAAGCTCCCAGAACCATCCGTCCACGCGCCCGCGCCGGAATGTTCTCCGAGATCACCATATGCGCCGTCGGATAGTCACAGCCGAGCGCCAGGCCCACACCAAAGAGGGCTATCAGGGTAATCGAAAGGTTCGGTGCTATCGAAAGCACCAGCAGAAAGGCGATGAAGAGCGCCATCTCGACGATGAACATCGCCCTTCGTCCAAACCGGTCCGCAAGCCCGCCCAGTGCTGTCGCCCCGATCAGGATGCCGAACAGGATCGCCGAACTGACAAGCCCGTGCTCCACCGCTGTCAATTTGAATTCCCGCCCGATCAGCGGCAGTGCGATGCCGGTCATGAAGACAACCATGCCTTCAAAGAACTTGCCGGCGCAGGCCAGCCACCAGATACGCCACTGCATGCCGGTCAGGATGGAACTGTCGACGTCCGTACCATCGCGCCAGATCGGTGTCTCCTCGATATAGGCCTGCGGACTATCGAGGCTTGCAACTGATGCGGTGGAGAAGGTCTGCTGGACGTCGCTCATGAAATCCCTCCGATTGCCATTCGGGAAAGCAGGAGAAGGATAGACTGACGGTTATGAAATTCTGGTGATTGTCGTTACGTAAACTTTCACTCGAAGAAAACTGCCGCTTCAACTCGGGTGACCTTTGCCTGTTCTGCAGCAACGAAGGTCTTCTTCATGCACGAACCGTCTCCTGGTCGCGATAAGCAGTATTGACAGTGTGAAACAACTTTCCGATGATCCGGCAGTTTTTATTAAGACCGGTTCATTTATGGGTTTTCCTGCCGCTCGTCTCACCGACCTGCATACCTGCCCCATGTGCATGGGCGTTCCCGCGCCAATCGTATGGAAAGGCGCCTTTACCGTGCTTACCGGCAAGCTGCCGCAGGCACGTGTTGGCGACATGTGCGTTTGCGTCGGCCCGCCGCCACCAGCCGGTGGTGACCCCATCATTACGGGTGCGTGGACGGTTCTGGTCGAAGGCAGCCCTGCTGCGCGAATGACAGATCTGACCGCAAAGGCCGGAACAATCATAACCGGCCTGCCAACGGTTCTGATCGGAACGCAAGGCGGTAGTGGTGGAGGCGGTGGCGGAGGAGCAGGCGGCGCAGCGCCTCCGGCAAAAAGTCCGCACAAGTTCTCTGCCGGTGCGGAGACGGGTATCGAGAAGCCCTACAAGGAACGATACAACTCGAACGGCATCAAGAAGCCGGAAACCGAGAAGCGGTCGCTCAAGGACCAGCTGAAGGAGAACGCTGAAGCCAGCGCCGAATACGAGTATGAGCTTTTCAGCAAGGAAAAGACCTTCTGGGAATCGGAAGGCGGTCATTTCAAGACCGAGGCGAGCGCGGAGGCAAAGCTCGGCATATCCGGCGATATCAACGGGGACTATGCCGCTGGAGCTTATGCAAATGCGAAGGTTGCCGCCATCACCGGGAAGGCCGAAGGCAAGACACTCAACGGGCTTGTCGGTGGCAAGGTGGAAGGCGAAGCCCTGTCCGCTTCAGCCGAAGGCGGTCTCGGCTTCAGAAAATCCGAAGATTTTGCGGGAGTGGAAGGCAAAATCGGAGGTGAACTCGTTCTGGTACAGGCCAGCGCCGAAGGCACCATTAACATCAGTCCCAAAACCCTGTACGACAACACCCTTGGCCCGTTTTTGAGCTGGGTGAGCGGAGATCCGGCGAAACGAACGCTCGACAGCGCCTATGACCACGGCCTTCGAATCGGAGGCCGCGGAGAAGCCGGTGTCGGGGCTGCAGCCGGGGCCAGCGCGCAGGCAGGAAAAATCGGTGACGCCTATGGCGTGACTGCTGAAGCCAAGGCAGGGGCTGGTCCGATGGCGGGCTTCAAGGTCTTTGTCGGAGTTTATTAGACAGGTGGTTTTGCACTCGAGACCGCCGGCAGGAACACCCAAGGGTGATAATCGGAATGACCACTGAGGACTATGTCGCCGCCGAACTGACCGCAATCAGCCCGGCACCTTTTGCGTTCCAGCTTCTGCTTCCCGGAAGCTGGGAGGTAAAGCAGGCCAACGAGCAGCCCCTCACGGTGGACAGCCCCACCATCATTGCGGTTTTCGAGCCTCCCCAGGCGACGAATATCTCCGTCCAGGTGATCGGCATTCTCCTCAACAACGAGATCTCGGCCGCACACTGGCTCGAATACTACTGCTCCCTGTCGTCCTGGCATGTCGACACCCTGCAGCCGATCGATGCTCGCCGCGCACGCGCAAGCTGCTTTGTCAGGGCCGAAGGCCACGAACTGCGCGGCCTCGTCACCGTCACGGTGAATGGCAATACGCTGATCCTGATCCAGGCCTTTGTTCCTTCCAGCGAGTTTGCTGCCCTTTCGGACATCGTCAACATGGCCGTCAGGTCGTTCCGCACCGAACAGGTCAGGCAGCCGAACGTGATCGAGGACTGGAGCAACTTTTCCCTGTTCCAGGACATCGGCTTCTTCTTTCCCGCGTCCTGGCATGTCAACCAGCCGCAATCCGGTCTGGCCGATCGCATGGCCATCGACTTTGCCCGCACGGGCTCCAATGGCGAGATCCTCGGGTTTGCCAGACTGAAGGCGATCAGCGCACAGCAGCCGGTAGACCTTGTTCAGGAACTGGGCAAGACCAGACGGGAGTTCGAAGGTTCCGACATCATTTTCGACGCGGGTGCGACGTCGAAAGCGGTGACGCTCGACCCGCCGTTTATCGAAGCCACCGAAGTGACCGTCGGTGCCCGTACGAGTGAAAGCAATGATCCGCTGGAATTCACCGCGCTGGCGATGAAGACCCCGTCGCACGTGATCATCAGTTCCATACTCGGCCCCTCTCGCAAGACTTCGTTCTACAATTGGGCGGTGAACATGCGCGCGCACGAAATCGCCAACGCGTCGCTGCAATTCAAGCGTCAGTCCTGAGGTCAGTCAAACTGGCGGGGTCAGAACCCCGTCAGTCCCCGTTCCAGCCACTGACTTTGCGGTATCTCCTTGCCGATCTTGAAGGAGAACCGCTCCACACGCGTCACGCCGCTGTCCGTCTCGCAGCGGAAAGCAACGTCGAACCAGCGGCCAAGACTGCGGAATGCCGCGATACGCGGCTGCAGAACGTTGCCGCCACGAGGCCGGAAAGACGGCAGCAGTTCCGGCGGCAAGGAACTGACGGAAGCAATCTGCTCTCTCAACTCGGTCATGCACAAGAGGTTCAGCCGCTGGCCCTCGGTCATGCCGCGCATGGCCGTGCGCGCCTGCGGATCATCCAGAATATCGCGGGAATAAAGTTCCCGAGCTGCAATCATTCCGGCTGGAGGTCCTTCCGAGCCGCCTGATGCCCGCTTTCCTCCTGCCTGGTCGCGTTGAGGCGAAGCCACCGGTTTCGGTGGTTTGGGAGCGGGCGTCTTGTTTGTTGCGATCGGTCCGACAATTCCGAAGTCTTCGGCGGGCTGCTCTCCGGTTTCAGCCGTGTCCGTTTCCGCGCCGGTTCCAACGGTCTCCTCTGGCAGGGCCTCCGGCTGTTCGGGTGTTTCGGCAACGTCTGAGGCCTCCTCGTCAGGAGCTTCGCTATCATCAGCGGTGTCTTCAGCGGCGGTATCCTGTGCTTCTTCCGGAGCCTCCTCCTGCGGCGCTTCGGTTTCGGCAGCCTCGGTCTCCTGACCTTCGCCCTCACCTTCCCCTTCGCCGGCGTCCGTTTCGCCCGCCTGGGCCTCATCCGTCTGCGCGTCGGTTTCCGCCTGCTGCTCGCTCTCCGTGGAAGCGCTTTCAGCGGATGCCGGCGGCGTTTCCTCTTCCCCTTGCAGGCCCGTGTCTTCTTCGCCGAACTCGGTCACTTCCTGGAGAACGGACGGCTCTGGCGGTTGTTCGGGCGTCTCGGCAAGGTCTTCGCGAGCGGACGCTGGCGGTGGTGGAGGCGGCGGCGGGGCTTCCTCGGCCTGCTCCTGTTCCGGCGGCTAGGGTTGTTCGGGTGTTTCCACCTCTTCCTGCTCCGGTTGCTCCGGTTCAGGTTGCTCAAGTTCCGCAGGTGGCGTCTCTTCCTCCTGCGGCGGCGGGGGCAGCAGTTCGACTTCAACCACGTCCTGTAGGGGCTGGGTCGTATAGCCGGATACGCCTTCCAGCAGCATCAAGGCCACAAGCGCGTGCAGCACGGCGGAGACCACAAGCCCCCACAGGAAAAGCCGCCGGTCCGCAGGCTCAATCCCGACCATGTTCCGGTCCATGTCGGCGGTGATGGCCAATAGAGCGCCCTTACAGCAAAGTTGCCGGTTGATTTCAGGTTCGAAGTTTCAAAAAAACCCGGCGTCTCCGCCGGGTTCTTCGATGTTTCAAGCTCTTCCCGGCAGCTTAGCTGTCCAGGAACGACCGCAGCTTGCGAGACCGGCTCGGGTGCTTCAGCTTGCGCAGCGCCTTCGCTTCGATCTGGCGGATACGTTCACGGGTAACCGAGAACTGCTGCCCGACTTCTTCCAGAGTGTGGTCGGTGTTCATGCCGATACCGAAGCGCATGCGCAGCACGCGTTCCTCACGCGGAGTGAGCGAGGCGAGCACGCGGGTGGTCGTTTCGCGCAGGTTCGACTGGATGGCCGCATCGATGGGCAGAACCGCGTTCTTGTCCTCGATGAAATCGCCCAGGTGCGAATCTTCCTCGTCACCAATCGGTGTTTCGAGCGAGATCGGTTCCTTGGCGATCTTCAGAACCTTGCGAACCTTCTCCAGCGGCATCTGCAGCTTTTCTGCCAGCTCTTCCGGGGTCGGCTCGCGTCCGATTTCATGTAGCATCTGGCGCGACGTACGCACGATCTTGTTGATCGTTTCGATCATGTGCACCGGAATACGGATGGTACGGGCCTGGTCGGCGATCGAACGGGTGATCGCCTGCCGGATCCACCATGTCGCATAGGTGGAGAACTTGTAGCCGCGCCGGTATTCGAACTTGTCCACCGCCTTCATCAGGCCGATGTTGCCTTCCTGGATCAGATCCAGGAACTGCAGGCCGCGGTTGGTGTATTTCTTCGCGATGGAGATCACGAGACGCAAGTTCGCCTCGACCATTTCCTTCTTCGCGATACGTGCTTCGCGTTCGCCCTTCTGGACCATCGCAACGATGCGGCGGAATTCGGTGATTTCGAGCCCGGTTTCGGTGGCCAGCGTCTGGATGTCCTGACGCAGCTCGCGAACGGTTTCCTTTTCCTTCGCGATGAAGTTTTTCCAGCCGCGCGTGGAAAGATTGGCAACCTTGCGCAGCCAGTTCGGGTCGAGCTCGGCACCCTGATACTGTTTCAGGAAGTCCGTGCGGTCGACATTGTAGCTGTCGGCCAGACGCAGCAGACGGCCTTCATAGCCCATCAGGCGCTTGTTGATGTCATAGAGCTGGGCAACCAGGGCGTCGATACGGTTCTGGTTGAGCGACAGGCTCTTAACATCAACGATGATGTCTTCTTTCAGCTTCTTGTAGCGGCGCTCCTGGCTTGGCGACAGGGTCTTGTTGGCCAGCTTGTTTTCCACCAGCTGATCCTGCAGGCGGCGAAGCTTCTTGTAGTTGTCGGCGATGTTGTCGAAGGTTTCCAGGACGCCCGGCTTCAGCTCGGCTTCCATCGCGGACAGGGAAACGTTGGATTCAAACTCGTCGTCGTCATCCTCACCGTCACCGTCTTCGCTTTCGTTTTCGGTGTCTTCAGACGCACCACCCGAATTTTCCGAATTGCCTTCGCTCGGCGCCACATCGTCATTGGCAACGGCCGGGCCGGCCTTGGCATCAGGGCCGGCATAGGTTGCTTCCAGATCGATAATGTCGCGCAGAAGGACCTGGGCTTCGTTCAACTCGTCACGCCAGATGATGATGGCCTGGAAGGTCAGCGGGCTTTCGCAAAGACCCGCAATCATCGCCTCGCGGCCAGCCTCGATGCGCTTGGCAATCGCGATTTCGCCCTCACGCGACAGCAGCTCGACCGAACCCATCTCGCGCAGGTACATGCGCACGGGATCGTCGGTGCGGTCGGCGGGCTCTTTCGTGGTGCTCTTGGCAAGCGCCGTCGTGCTTGCGGCGACCAGATCGCCACCATCGACTTCTTCCGGGCCTTCTTCGGCTTCGTCGGAATCGATCACGTTGATGCCCATGTCGGAAAGCATGGACATGGTGTCTTCGATCTTTTCCGAAGACACCTGCTCGGAGGGCAGAACCTCGTTCAGTTCATCATAGGTGACATAGCCGCGTTTCTTGGCGGCTTTGATCATCTTTTTGACAGCGGCATCCGACAGGTCCAGCAGAGGGCCGTCAGGGCCGTCCGTGCTCTGCTCCTGTGTGTCGTCTGCTTGTGTCGCTTTGGCTACCATATCGTGCTCCAGTTCGCGGCCGGTCCGGCCACGCCGCGCCCTTTGTTTGGCTTCAACCCAATTCACCCCCAGCGCGCCAGCATGTGGTGCGGCGGCGTCTGAAAGAATCACTGCGGTTAGGTTTGTAAGCCGTGTCCCTTAAGTCCCAATTAACCGTACACTTTTCGACATTGGCATATTTCAGCATCGACGCAGCACACGGCCTTTTCTGTCGGCATCCGGAAACGGATGCGTAAAAGGTGTTCGTTCGGGTTGCAGCTATATTAAGACTTTTGCCGCGAGCAGGCTTGAAAGCTCCGGCGCTTGAGGGCTGCAAAGGTTCTATTTAGCTCGGCTCACGCGATTCGCAAGTGTGATTCGTCACCGGTCAATTGGAAAATGCCATTTTTGTGCTCCTGCGCACACCAAAGAGGGCATTTTCAGGCCCAATGCCGGTTCGTCGCCAGAAAACGGGTCGCTGCTCCAAAAGTTCCCTTTTCCGCAACTGAAGGTCCGCAGAACTTCGTTTAAGCCGCCGGCAAGCCATTCCGTCAATGTGCTGCCACGGCCACAGGAGGTGCCGTGCGGATCTTTTTGGCGCGCTCGGCAAGGTCGGCTTCATCGCGCGCACATTCCTCTCGCCTCCGGCTGAGGTCCTGCGTCAGGGCCTGGATGCGCATCCAGGAATGCTCATCGAGCTGCTCGTCCGCGGTAGCAAGCTCGGAGGAGAGTTCGTCTTCCAGCGCATTGAGCTCCAGGACATCGAGAAAGTGCAGATAGGCCGCTTCGATGAAATCCTCCGGCGGATTGGATTTCAGAAGCGGGAAGCGATGTGTCAGCGCGGAAAACTCCGCACCACGTTGCTGCTGCATGCCGATGGTTTCGAGCATCATTTCACCCATGATGTTCCGAAGCGGTTCCTCGAATGCGCTGGTCAGGTCGGAAATGGGCGTCGCTTCCAGATCATCGACGATCCGGCACAGAATGTCCCGCAATTGCCTGTGGAGGTCATTGGCAAAAGGCAACCTGGAAAACCGCTCGAAGTTCCTGTCAAGCAGATGCGGGAAGCGCATGCTCAAACCGAGCACCAGCCGTTCGGTGCCGAAATCGTGACTGGCAGCAACCCGTTCGCGTGCCGTGCCGAGCGGAGACGCCGCATCGGCGGAGCCACCACCCTTGCCGCCTTTGCCCCCCTGCCGGGACTGGCGTGCCTGCTCGAAGAACAGGTTCGACAGCTTGAACTTGAGATCGAGCTGATACCGTCGACGCACCCGCTCGTCGCGAATGGTGGCAATCAGATCATCGAACCGCTTCTCCAGTGCCGCCTTGCGCTCAGGCGTATCGAGCCGTGAAACGGAAATCTCCCGATCCCAGACCACATCGAACAGGGATTGTGCCCGCTCGACTTCGTCATGAAAGCCTGCCACCCCGCGCTGCTTGATGAGGTCATCAGGGTCCATCCCGTCAGGCAGGAAGCAGAACTGGAACGAATAGCCGCTCTTGAGCACCGGAAAGATCCGGTCGATTGCGCGATGCGCTGCCGAAACACCCGCCGCATCGCCGTCAAAGCAGATCACCGGTTCGGGTGCGAATTTCCAGAGCCGCACCACCTGGTCTTCGGTAAAGGCCGTGCCCAAGGACGCGACCACATGGTGGATGCCCGCCTGCCAGAGGGCGATTGCATCGAGATAGCCCTCCACCACCACTGCCTCGCCGCTTTTGAAGGCGGGTTCGCGTGCGCGATGGGCGTTGAACAGCATGACACCCTTGTGAAACAGGGGTGTTTCCGGCGAGTTCAGATATTTCGGCTGTCCGTCCGGAGACAGGGTCCGCCCGCCAAAGGCGACCACCCGGCCGCGGTCGTCCTGGATCGGGATCATCAAACGTCCGCGGAACCGGTCGTAGGACGGGCGCCCGTCTTCCGGCTTGATGATCAGGCCAGCCTCGATCATCGCAGCTTCCGGGATCTCGCGCGCTGCAAGATATCCCTTCAGCGCATCGCGGCTTTCAGGCGCAAACCCGAACCGGAACTCGCGCAGGGTATCGGGCGTCAGGCCGCGTTTTTGCGTATAGGCACGGGCAGTGTCGCCACGCGGGCCCGCGAACTCTGCCTGAAAGAACTGCGCCGCCATTTCGCAGATATCGGCAAGCCCTGCCCGCTTCTTCTCGCGCCGCGCCGCCTGGGGATCGGGTGCTGGCAGACCGACGCCGGACTGTTCGGCAAGGCGCTCGACGGCCTCCGGAAAGCTCAGCCCTTCGGTTTCACACAGGAACGTAAAATGATCACCGGACGCACCGCAGCCAAAACATTTGTATCGGTTACGGCGATCGTCGACGTGAAAACTTGGGCTCTTTTCCTGGTGAAACGGGCAACACGCCCAATAGTCGCCCTTGCCCGGCTGCGTCTTGCGCCTGTCCCAGGTCACACGCCGCCCGACGACATCCGACAAGGTCAGACGGGCACGAATTTCATCGAGTAGGCGCGGTTCGAAACGCATGGAACAGTGTACGGGTCCGGATTACAGAAAACGGCATCCTGCCACCGGCACACTCGGGCGCCGCCGGTCAGTCCGCCAAAATAGAATGTCTTGAAGGTCGTTTCCAGTGGTGCCGGGCCTCATGCCCGGCTTCTGGACGATTTTTGCATCAGCCTCACCGGCTGCAACAGCGGTTCAGTCCTGTTTACCAGTCCCGGAGCTGCCCTGTTCACCGCCGTCAGCCCGCAACATGTCCTTCACCAGGCAGGACGCCTGCACGAAGTCCATTTTCCCGGGATAACGGCTCTTCAGTTCGTTCATGCAGCGGCCGATGTCACGCAGACCGTGCGCGTCGATATCCTTGACCGTCTCTTCGCAGATCTTCTGCATTTCCTCGTCGCTGAGCTGAACGGGCAGAAATTCACGGATGATTTCCTGCTCTTCTCGCTCCTGCTCGGCCAGGTCGAGCTGCCCGCTGCTTTCGAACTCTTCCGCGGAAGTTTCCCGCTGGCGGATCATTTTTTGAAGGATCTCAATCACTTCGGTTTCGTTGACGCCGTCCTTGCCGTTTTCACGGGCAGCAGCCTCACGGTCCTTCACAGCGGTCTGCACGAGACGCAAGGTCGCGCACCTGCGCTTGTCGCCTTCGTCCTGTGCCGCTTTCAGGGCAGCGTTGATTCTTTCGCGCATCACATCGCGCATGGTTCACCCCACCCCTGCCGCGCTGAGGCCCGGCGCTCAGGGGCGCCATTCCATTTTCTCAGCCAAGCCATTGAATTTTAAAGATCTTTTTTCAGAGGATCAATATTGACGATCCAAGCCGCTTCCCATAGAGTCCCGCGCTTAATGCAGGCGGCCTTTTGCGGGCTTTCCAGCCCGCCGCAGACGCCCTTCCTGCAGCGCATGATGTCACCAACAAGATCTGGAAACAAGACATGACGACTGCAGACGCATGGTCCGAGACCCCGGCGACCGCCTTGCTTGTGCTCTCCGACGGCAGTGTAATCGAGGGACAGGGCCTCGGCGCAACCGGCCAAGCCGTTGGTGAGATTTGCTTTAATACGGCAATGACCGGTTACCAGGAGATCCTGACCGACCCTTCCTATTCCGGTCAGATCATCACCTTCACATTTCCGCATATTGGCAATGTCGGCACCAACGATGAAGACATCGAGACGGTCAACATGGCCGCAGACAGCGGCATCCGCGGCGTTGTGCTGGCAGCCGCCATCACCGATCCGGCCAACTACAGGGCGGCAAAACATCTCGATGCGTGGTTGAAGAGCCGCAACCTGATCGGCATCAGCGGCATCGACACCCGCGCGCTGACAGCGCTGATCCGTGAAAAAGGCGTGCCCAACGGCGTGATCGCGCATTCGCCGGACGGCAATTTCGATGTCGATGCACTGAAAACGGCCGCCAGAAACTGGCCCGGCCTGGTGGGAATGGACCTTGCCAAGGACGCTTCCACCACCCAGTCGCACCAGTGGCACCAGACGACCTGGAAATGGGACGAGGGCTACGGCGAGGCAAAGGCCGGCAAGTTCAAGGTCGTTGCCATTGACTACGGCATCAAGCGCAACATCCTGCGCCTTCTGGCTGACGCCGGCTGCGAGGTCACGGTTCTTCCTGCAACCGCGACGGCAGAAGACGTCCTGGCCCAGGCGCCCGATGGCGTGTTCCTGTCCAACGGCCCCGGTGATCCGGCTGCAACGGGCGACTACGCAGTGCCGATGATCAGGAAGGTTGTCGATGCGGGCGTTCCCACGTTCGGGATCTGCCTTGGCCACCAGATGCTCGCACTGGCGCTTGGCGGCAAGACCCTCAAGATGCACCAGGGACACCATGGCGCCAATCATCCGGTATTCGACCACACCACCGGCAAGGTTGAAATCACGTCCATGAACCATGGTTTCGCGGTGGACGCGGACAGTCTGCCGGACAACGTGCAGCAGACCCATGTGTCCCTGTTCGACGGATCCAACTGTGGTCTGGCAATGAAGGACAAACCCGTGTTTTCCGTCCAGTATCACCCGGAAGCATCCCCCGGCCCGCGTGACAGCCACTACCTGTTCAAGCGGTTCACCGACCTGATGGAAAGCGCGAAATCGGCAGCCTGACCTACTCAGGCCCCGGGAATTGCAGACAAGCGTTCGGCCGACGATCCAGCCGGCCAACGCCTCTCCGCCACCGGAATGCAGCGTTACCTCAAATAAAAAACCCCGGCGTGCAGTGCACGCCGGGGTTTTTTGATAACTGATGCCGGAAGCTTTATCCGATCAGTTCGTCAAATGCCGTCAGGATCTGACCGACTTCTGCGATCTGCTCGTCAAGCATCTGCTTCTGCTCCACCAGGATCTCCTGTTGCGCAAGGCAGATTTCCTGAAGTTCCTTGAACTGGTCTTCCCGTTTGCCGTTGCCTTCCACCAGCTTGATCACCCGGCGGATTTCCGCAAGCGTGAGGCCGATCTTCTTGGCCTGCAGGATTACCCGCATCCGCGAAACGTCACGAGGACCGTAGAAACGGCGCGCGCCCTTGCGAACCGGGTTGAGAAGACCCTTTTCTTCGTAGAAACGAAGCGTCCTGAGGGTTACGTCGAACCGCTCGGACATTTCCGAGATCGCGAGAGCGCGATCGTCAAGCATCACTTCTTGTCCTGGCCCGGCAATATCCGGCACCACGACCATCTTGGTTGCTACATTGTTCATACTTTTAAGCCCGATCTTGTCTTTTTTGTTCCAAGTCTGGCTGGGTCTTGCTGCGCTCCCGACTCGCCGGTCCCACCTCCGGTTCATCAGGTCCCACTAGCACCGCAAGTACAGCCCCCGCAGCTTGAAGCGCAATGCTCTTCGCTTCAGAAGCTCCCAACGCCAAACTCATAGGAGACTAAGCAGTAGTCTAATACACCGGATCGACAGTTAAAATCTACGCCAAATTTAGGAATATTGCCCAGTTTTTACGGAAGTTTCAGTTATGCGAAAACTAAAACTAAAAACCTACGAGAAAGGACACGCATCTACGAATGTTTATTCAGGGGCACTTTAGCCAAAACACGAACAAATATTAATTATCGATAATCTGAATATAATAACTAGACTTTTCTTGAATATATAAATCCACAATAAATTTTCTTTACCTCACGGCAACGACCAAGGGAAAATTACTTAGTTCGCTTACTCCTAACCCTGAGGATTATTACAATTAGTGAAATTCTCTTAGATACTATGTAGGCAAAAAAGTTCACGAATCGCGATCCACGAGATGAAAAAGAACGCTACATACGCAACAATACCCGCTATGCGCGAATATCAATTCAGCCTTACTCCTTATGAAAAGGTAAGGAAAAATCTAAGCTTATCACTTATTTGACCAACCGTTACGGCACCAAACAAGTATATCAATTTTTTGTCCACACGGTCAATTTTGCCATCAAATTCAACCACCTCCTTCGACGCAAAAAGGGCACATTGTGCACTTCTCGATTGACAAGCGATGAGCAAGGTTATTTTTGTCAGAAGTACCGGACGAGCGAACCCGCAAGGGGATGCCCGCAACCAAGGTATTCTGGAATAAGACGAAATGGCCGACTCAAAATCCAAAGACACCATGCCCGGCATGACCCCGCAGCAGTTCCGCCATTGGCGGCGAGCACTCGGGCTAAAGCAGAAGGATGCGGCAGACCGTCTGGGCCTGAAGAAGCGCATGATCCAGTATTACGAAAAGGGAAATCGCGACGGCCGACCCGTTGAAATTCCCAAATCCATCCGCCTTGCCTGCTATGCATTGTCGGAAGGGATCGGCGACTTTGACGGCCAGACAACGATCCCGTTGCCCGCCGAAATTGCCAAGCCGGAATAAAGTCGTGATTTTAGCTCGCAAAAGGTCGACTTTCACGCCCTGGCGGGGTTCCCTCCTGCGCAGCTTTTCCCTATAAGACGCGCTCAGCCAACATAGTCATACCCTCATGTCCGAGCCAGACCGAATAGCGAGACCGCTGTCCGGAAAGGCCGCTGCGAGCTGCGAGCCGAGATGCCAAAACGCACAGATATCTCTTCCATCCTGATTATTGGTGCCGGTCCGATTGTCATCGGCCAGGCATGTGAATTCGATTATTCGGGCACCCAGGCCTGCAAGGCGCTGCGCGAGGAAGGGTATCGCATCATCCTGGTCAACTCGAACCCGGCGACGATCATGACCGACCCGGACCTGGCTGACGCGACCTACATCGAGCCGATCACTCCCGAGCTGGTGGCCAAGATCATCGAGAAGGAACGCCCTGACGCGCTTCTGCCGACGATGGGTGGCCAGACCGCGCTGAACTGCGCACTCGATCTGGAACAGATGGGTGTTCTGGAAAAATACGGCGTGGAAATGATCGGCGCCCGCGCCGATGTCATCGAAAAGGCTGAAGACCGCGAAAAGTTCCGGGCTGCGATGGACGTCATCGGTCTGGAAAACCCGCGCGCGGCCATTGCCTCCTCCCCGGCAATTCACGACGAGAACGGCCGGATCGTCGGTTACGACCGCAATGCCGGCTATCTTGAAGCCATGCGCGCCATCGACGAGATCGGCCTGCCGGCCATCATCCGCCCCGCCTTCACCCTCGGCGGCACCGGCGGCGGCGTTGCCTATAACCGGGAAGAATTCGAAACCATCGTCCGCTCCGGCATCGACGCATCTCCGGTCGGTCAGGTCCTGATCGACGAGAGCCTGCTCGGCTGGAAGGAATATGAAATGGAAGTGGTCCGCGACACGGCGGACAACTGCATCATCATCTGCTCCATCGAGAACGTCGATCCGATGGGCGTGCATACCGGTGATTCCATCACTGTCGCCCCGGCCCTGACGCTGACCGACAAGGAATACCAGATCATGCGCGACGCCTCGATCGCGGTCCTGCGCGAGATCGGCGTGGAAACCGGCGGATCGAACGTGCAGTTCGCGGTCAATCCGGACAATGGCCGCCTTGTCGTCATCGAAATGAACCCGCGCGTGTCGCGGTCTTCCGCCCTGGCCTCCAAGGCAACCGGCTTCCCGATCGCCAAGATCGCGGCCAAGCTTGCTGTCGGCTACACGCTGGACGAACTTGAGAACGACATCACCGGCGGCGCGACCCCGGCATCGTTCGAACCGACCATCGATTACGTGGTCACCAAGATCCCGCGTTTCGCCTTCGAAAAATTTCCGGGCTCCGAAGCAACCCTGACCACTGCCATGAAGTCGGTCGGCGAAGTGATGGCCATTGGCCGGACCTTCAACGAAAGCCTGCAGAAGGCGTTGCGTGGTCTGGAAACGGGCCTGAACGGCTTTGATGAAACCGAAATCCCGGGCCTTGATCAGGGCGACGACCGCAACGCCCTGCGCGCTGCCGTCTCGACACCGACACCGACCCGGCTTCTCAACGTCGCCCAGGCCATGCGCCTTGGCATGACGGTCGAGGAAATCTACGAGGCCAGCGGCATCAATCCCTGGTTCCTGGAACAGATCGAAGCCATCCTGGAAATGGAAGCAAAGGTCCGCAAGCTCGGCCTGCCGAAGGATGCCGCGAACCTGCGCAAACTGAAGGCCATGGGCTTTTCCGACGCACGCCTGGCAAGCCTTGCCGATCTCGATGCATCGGACGTTGCCAAGCTCCGCAAGCAGCTGGACGTGCACCCGGTCTACAAGCGCATCGACACCTGCGCTGCCGAGTTCGCCTCCCCGACCGCTTATATGTATTCCACCTACGAGGCTCCCTTCATGGGTCAGCCCGCGTGCGAGGCGACCCCGTCCGACCGGAAGAAGGTGGTGATTCTGGGTGGTGGCCCGAACCGGATCGGCCAGGGTATCGAGTTCGACTATTGCTGCTGTCATGCCGCCTTTGCGCTGGAAGACGCGGGCTACGAGACCATCATGGTCAACTGCAACCCGGAAACCGTCTCCACCGATTACGACACGTCTGACCGTCTCTACTTCGAGCCGCTGACCGCTGAAGACGTGCTGGAAATCATGCGCAAGGAGCAGGAGAACGGCACACTGCACGGCGTCATCGTCCAGTTCGGCGGCCAGACCCCGCTCAAGCTGGCGCAGGCGCTGGTCAAGGCGGACGTGCCGATCCTCGGCACGTCACCGGACATGATCGATCTTGCCGAAGACCGTGACCGGTTCCAGAAGCTTCTGATCAAGCTCGACATGAAGCAGCCGGAAAACGGCATCGCTTATTCCGTCGAACAGGGTCGCCTCATCGCCGGCCAGCTCGGCCTGCCTCTGGTGGTCCGCCCGTCCTATGTCCTGGGTGGCCGTGCCATGCAGATCATTCGCGACGAGGAAGCCCTCAACTCCTATCTGCTCGGCACCCTGCCGGAGCTGGTCCCGGCGGAAGTGCGGGCAAAGTACCCGAACGACAAGACCGGCCAGATCAACACCGTGCTGGGCACCAACCCGCTTCTGTTCGACCGCTATCTCGACGGCGCGATCGAGGTGGATGTCGATGCCCTTTGCGACGGCAAGGACGTGTTCGTCTGCGGCATCATGGAGCACATCGAGGAAGCCGGTATCCATTCCGGCGACAGCGCCTGCTCCCTGCCGCCGTTCTCGCTCGGCGAAGAGATGCTGGAAGAACTCAAGCGCCAGACCACCGCATTGGCTCTGGCACTGGAAGTCGGCGGCCTGATGAACGTGCAATACGCCATCAAGAACGGCGAGATCTTCGTTCTGGAAGTCAACCCGCGCGCATCGCGCACCGTGCCCTTCGTCGCCAAGACGATCGGTGCCCCGGTCGCCAAGATCGCCAGCCGTATCATGGCGGGAGAAAGCCTGGCTTCCTTCGGTCTCAGCGAGAAAAAACTCGACCATATCGCGGTCAAGGAAGCTGTCTTCCCGTTCGCCCGCTTCCCCGGCGTCGACACGATCCTCGGACCGGAAATGCGCTCGACTGGCGAAGTCATGGGCCTCGACACAGCCTTCGGCAAGGCCTTTGCCAAGTCCCAGATCGGCTGCGGCACTGGGGTACCGGACAAGGGCACCGTGTTCGTTTCCATGCGCGACGAAGACAAGGCCGGCGTGCTTGACGCCGTCCGCAGCCTGGAAGCCGGCGGCTTCACGATCATCGCCACCGGCGGCACCCAGAAGTTCCTCGAGGACAAGGGGATTGCGGTGAAGAAGATCAACAAGGTTCTTGAAGGCCGCCCTCATATCGTTGATGCTATCAAGAACGGTGAGGTCCAGCTCGTCTTCAACACGACAGAAGGCGCACAGGCCATCTCCGACAGCCGGTCGATGCGCCGGGCGGCTCTTCTGAACAAGGTACCGTATTACACGACCCTTGCAGGATCAGTGGCTGCTGCGAAAGGCATTGCCGCCCATAAAGCTGGGAGCCTTGAAGTAAGACCTTTACAATCCTACTTCGGCTAAGGCTATTATACTCGTGACCGGCCGGGAAAGCGCGCCTTTCCCGGCTTGGTTTGTTTTTGTCAAAGCGCGGTCCTCGAGATTAGGGGGACCCAATAAGCTGAAGGTCTGAGACCAATGGAAAAAGTTCCGATGACCTCCGCCGGGTACAAGATGCTCCAGGATGAGCTGAAGGAACGTACCGCGGTAGAGCGCCCGCGCATCGTCGAGGCGATTGCTGAAGCACGCGCGCATGGCGACCTGTCGGAAAATGCGGAATACCATGCGGCTAAAGAAGCCCAGAGCCTGAACGAAGGCCGTATTTCGGAACTGGAAGACAAGCTGTCCCGCGCTGAAATCATTGATGTGTCCAAGCTGTCCGGCGACATCGTCAAATTCGGCGCGACCGTCACCCTCATCGACGAGGACACCGAAGAAGAAAAGAAATACATGATCGTTGGCGACGTCGAATCCGACGTGAAGCAGAACAAGGTCTCTATTTCTTCTCCGATCGCCCGCGCCCTGATTGGCAAGTCCACCGGCGACAGCGTCGAAGTTGCTGCCCCTGGCGGTGCCCGGTCTTACGAGATCGTCGACGTACGTTTCGTCTGACCCCACCCTTTCAGTGTTGTGCCTTCCCGGTCTGGCCTCTCCTTGCAGGGGCCGACTCCGGTTTCAGCGTGCCTGGAAATCGCCCCTGGCCGTTTGAACGTCCGGGTTCCCTTTGAACCCGGACCTGCCTGGCGCCGATCTCCGGCAACGTATACGCGCTCTGCGACTGCCCTTAAGTCGCAGCAAAAGCTGCGCTTTCCCTTTGACGTCCACGACACAGCCGTTAAGCTGACAACCGGAAAGTGTCGGAGGATTTGCAATGGTCTTTAACGCGATTGCCGTATGGTTGTTGATCGCGTCGGTGCCGTTATGGATATACCGCTGGTTTCTGTTTTCCAGGCTCACGGCACGCGAACGCCTGATGTTCAAGCGCCTCGTCGCGCAACGCCACGAAAGCTCCTTCGTGTTCGCCGTCCGGATGGCCGGCTACCTGATCGCCCTGGCTGTTGCCGTTTTCTTCGTCGTCTTCGGTCTGCGCTATCTGAAAAATGGCAACTTTGGCATTACGACGTACAGCGACGCGATACGCAGCAGGTTCTATTCCGGCATTGAACCTGTCGACCAGGCGCTCGACAGCTACCACTATGACCAGATGCTGCCCGTTGCGGCACTGACGACCATCCTGCTTGTGACCGTCGCCTTTACTCTGGTATCCGCCGCTCTCAGGGACATCTCCCTGATCCGGCGCCTGCAGAAAAAAGTGAAAAAACTGGCTTCGTGAGTTTGTTGGCGCCCTTGCCCGCCGCATCGGCAGTCAGCGCCTCACGCGTGCTGCAAAATATTCACCAGGCGCCCGAAGGGGTCGCGCACGTAAAAGCGCCTGACGCCCCAGGGCTCATCTGCCGGGCCGTATTCGATGTCGAGGCCTTTTGCCTGCACTTTTTCCAGCACTTCCTCAAGGTTGTCGACCTCGACCGAAAAATCGGGCACGGGCGTTCCCGCGCCACCTTCGACCGCAATGCTGACCTGGGCCATTGCACCCCGTTCGCCTGCAAAGGTGACGATCCAGCCGTGATCCATCGCCAGGTCCATGCCCAGCACGTCGCCGTAGAAGCTTTGCGCCTTGCCGGTATCCGGCGATGCGATGTTGGCAACGACACGTTTTACAGCCATGGCGTCTTGTTCCTTCTTGCAGCCGGTTCGGACTTCAATCGATTGGAACGACAGGCTCGTCTTTTGTGCGGCGGATTGTCAACGCTGTACGAACGCTGTCGACGTTGGGCGCAGCGGTCAATTCGCGAATGATGAAATTCTGGAAGGTCTGCAGATCCGGCGAAACGCATTTCAACAGGAAGTCGACCTCTCCCGAAAGCATGTAGCTTTCGCGCACCAGCGGCCAGTTCTGAACCGTCTGTTCGAAGGCAATCAGATCCGCCTCGGTCTGGCTGTGCAACCCGACCATCGCAAACGCTGTCACGTCGTAACCGAGCTGCTTTTCGTCGAGCAGGGTCCGGTAGCCCAGAATGAGCCCGGCTTCCTCCAGCGCGCGCACCCGGCGCAGGCAGGGAGGAGCGGATATGCCGACCCGACGGGCCAATTCCACATTGGTCATCCGTCCGTCATCCTGCAATTCCTTCAGGATCTGCCAATCAATGGCATCGAGCCGCGCTTTCAAACCTGTCTCCTTCGCGCTTCGCATGACGCGCCATGCTGTGGGCATTCGGGTCTTTCACAAGACTGTCGCCTTGCCCGATACCGGAATCCCAAGCTAACCTCTATTTGTGTGCCGAGTTATGATTTTTTGCGCGTTTGTGCAAGACTATAACAAAATTGCGCACGATTTCGAAAGATTACGATAGGGGAACTTCTCCAAAACATGCCTTTTTCGCCGGAGAAAGCCCCTTCTTCCCTCTGGATCCTCACCGATGGAAAGGCGGGCGATGTTGCCCAGTGCCGCGGTGTTGCCGAAGCCCTCGGCGCCCCTGTTGAAGAACGCCACATAGCGCCGCGCGCACCCTTTACCTGGTTGATGCCCTTCGGTCCGATCGATCTGCGCGAGCGGGAAACCCGCCCCGGCAGCCCGATTGCCCCGCCCTACCCTGATATCGCCATCGCGTCCGGCCGCCGGACGGTCCCGTATCTGCGCCGGGTCAAGCGCCTTTCTGGAGGCAAGACCTTTACCGTGTTCCTGAAAGACCCGCGGATAGGGCCAGATGCAGCGGATCTCATCTGGGTACCCGAGCATGACAAGCTGCGCGGACGGAACGTCCTTGTAACACCGACGTCCCCACACAAGTTCTCTGCCGCAACACTGGCCGAACTCCGCAGCCGGCAGGTTGCCGAGATAGATGGTCTTCCACGGCCCCGTGTTGCTGTTCTTGTCGGCGGTGACAGCCGGCACCACAGGTTTTCCGAAGACGACCAGAACCGCCTTTTGAGCGGCCTGCGCGAGCTCGCACATGCGGCGAATGTGCATTTCATGATCACAGCCTCCCGCCGCACGCCGGCCGGATTGGCCTATGGTCTGGCAGGGTTGGCCAAATCGGGAAATCACCTCTACTGGACAGGTGACGAGCCCAACCCTTACGGCCTCTATCTCGCCAAGGCAGATGCGATCATCGCCACTGCCGATTCCACGAACATGATCGGTGAGGCCACAGCCACCGGCAAGCCGGTCCATGTATTCGAGCCGAGCGGCGGTCACGACAAGATCACCCGGTTTTTGGGGACTTTGCGACGCATGGGTGTCATTCACCCCTTTCCAGGTCCGCTGA